>JANXGQ010000021.1 GCA_024959305.1 Porticoccaceae bacterium
TTTCGAGTTTCCACAGGCAAATCAGCTCTCTCCACAATAATGACATATAGAATGCCCATTATCAGGCTTCCCAGCACATTGACCGAAATAGTCGCATAGGGAAATTTGTACTGAGATGTGGGCAGCAACCAAACGCCTACCGCATATCGGCTTACAGCGCCAATAGCTCCACCCAGAGCAACAGAAAACCAATGCATTAGCCTTTATCCTCCAGTTTCTTGTCGAGAGATTTCAGATACCTAAGTTTTTCAGCTATTTTACCCTCCAGACCGCGATCCGTGGGGAAATAATATTGTTTATCTTTTATTTCCTGCGGCATATAGTCCTCTGCAGCCGCATAACCGCCCTCTTCGTTATGGGCGCACCTATAATCTTTGCCGTAATCCAGTTCTTTCATTAGTTTGGTTGGCGCATTGCGCAGATGCAATGGCACCTCATAACTGGGCATTGAGCGCACATCAGCCATAGCCGTATTAAAGGCGCTGTACACAGCATTGCTCTTAGCGGCAACTGACAGATAGACCACTGCCTGAGCTAAGCCAAGCTCTCCCTCGGGGCTTCCCAAACGCTCCTGAGCCTGCCATGCGTTGAGGGCAATTTCCAGAGCTCGAGGATCGGCGTTGCCAATATCTTCGCTGGCAATGCGAACCACTCTGCGGGCCAGATACAGAGGATCGCAACCCCCATCGAGCATTCGGCACAGCCAGTAGAGCGCCGCATCCGGATCAGAGCCTCGCACGGACTTATGTAGGGCCGAAATCTGATCGTAGAAATACTCACCGTTTTTATCAAAACGACGGCTATCGCCCACTAATATCTGCTCTAAAATCCCTTGGTCCAACACTGGACTGTCGCCGTCCACCACTAAATCAGCGGCAATTTCTAGTAAATTCAAAGCGCGTCGAGCATCTCCATCCGCCGCGTCAGCGAGCAGATCGAGGGCTTGATTATCAATAGTAATTGGATGCTTGGCGGCGGCTAACAGATTGGGTAGTGCCCTGTTGATAACGGTCTTAATAGCATCGGTATCTAGGCTTTTTAGAACGTAAACTCGGCAGCGGGACAGCAGTGCGTTGTTGAGTTCAAAGGATGGATTTTCGGTAGTGGCGCCAATAAATATAAGCGTGCCGTCCTCCACAAAGGGCAAAAAAGCATCCTGTTGAGACTTATTAAAGCGATGCACCTCATCCACAAACAAAATGGTTTTGCGCCCATGCATATCTCGCTGCTGTTGGGCTGTTGTAATTGCGGCTCTTATTTCTTTAACCCCGGAGAGAACCGCAGAGATGGCTTCAAAATGCGCATCCCCTGCACGGGCAATTATTTTCGCCAATGTGGTCTTGCCCACCCCCGGGGGTCCCCAGAGGATCATAGAATGCGGGAGACCCGTATTGATCGACTCTCTAAGCGGCTTGCCCGCACCCAGTATATGCAACTGTCCGTAGAATCCCTCTAAGCTTTGCGGTCGCTGACGGGATGCTAATGGCTGATAACTCTCTTGGCTGAACAGATCAGTCGACATTTTTGTTAACTACATCGACGCCACTTGGAATCTCGAAAGTAAAAAGGTCGTCAGATAATTGTGGATTGATCAGCACATTGTGCAGATTAATATTTGTAGTCTGGTTTAGGGAATCAACAAACTCTATAGCTTTTGGTATCTGGGCGATAAAATCAATGCGCAGGGTTGTGTACAGAGCGCCAGTGCTCTTAGGTGTTAGAAGATAAGACTTAAGCGCTGGGGTTTCTGTGGGGAGATAAACAATAGAATAAGCTTTGTCCAGCTCCTCCAAGTTGCCTGCAAACAGAGCGATCGGGCTGGCTGCAATATCTTCGACAAACGGCTGGATAATCACCTGTTCTAAGTCGGGGTCATAGATCCATAGGTGAGTGCCGTCGCTAATAATCTGCTGTGCCATTGGTTGCTTGACAATCCAGCGAATTTTATTCGGCTCAGTTGCCGTTAACTCGCCGCTGGATATTTGAAATAGGTCCCCATCTGAATTAAAGATTTGCTGGGAGAACTGTGCGGATAGTCCTTTAATAGGGCTTAACAGCTGATACAGTGACCGAGTATCTGATGGGTCTTCAGCAACGGTTTCAGCGCAGAGTATCAGGGTGGCGAAAAACCATATTGTCCGAGTCAGTTTTGTCATGATGGCAACTCAGTTGCGTCCTGAGGAGGGTGCCAATACTTCGCGACTACCGTTGCTGCTCATTGGGCTGACAACACCGCTGGCTTCCATCTGCTCTATCAAGCGCGCCGCTCGGTTGTACCCTACCCTTAACTTCCTCTGCACAGAGGATATAGAAGCTTTGCGGCTTTCGATAACAAATGCCACGGCCTCATCGTAAAGAGGGTCGCTCTCAGCGCCATCGTCTCCATCATCGTTTGAACTAAACCCAGGCACCAAAACTGTCGACGACGCGGCCTCATCGGTTATGTCAGAAAGATAATTAGGCTGGCCACGGCGTTTCCAGTCAGCTACTACCTTGTGAACCTCATGATCATCCACAAAGGCCCCGTGAATTCTCTCTGGCACACTGGTGCCCGGAGGCAAAAATAGCATGTCTCCATGCCCCAGTAACTGCTCGGCGCCGCCCTGATCAAGAATGGTTCGCGAATCAATTTTTGATGAAACCTGAAATGCTATACGCGATGGCACATTGGCTTTGATAAGACCGGTGATAACATCAACCGATGGTCTTTGCGTGGCAAGAATCAGATGAATACCAGCTGCTCGCGCCTTCTGAGCTATGCGGGCAATAAGCTGCTCTACTTTTTTGCCAACAATCATCATCATATCGGCAAATTCATCGATCACCACTACAATATAGGGCAATGCCTCTAAAAGTGGCGCCTCTGGAGGCTCCTGAGTCTGGTCCCAGCCCATATCTTCAGGATTAAATACCCACAGCGGATCTGCAATTGGATTTCCCGATTTAATCGCGTCCTCTATTTTTCGATTGTAGCCGGCAATATTGCGCACACCCAGAGCTGCCATCAGCTTATAGCGACGCTCCATCTCTCCCACGCACCAGCGCAGACCGCTTGAGGCGTCCTTCATATCGGTAATCACTGGCGTCAGCAGATGCGGTATATCGTCGTAGACCGATAACTCCAACATCTTGGGATCGATTAAGATAAGCTTTACCTGTTCTGGAGAGGCCTTAAATAATAGGCTCAGCAGCATAGCGTTAATGCCCACGGACTTACCTGACCCCGTGGTGCCTGCAACCAAAAGGTGCGGCATTTTTGCCAGATCGGCGACCACTGGAATGCCTGCAATATCATTCCCCAAGGCCAGTGTTAGGGGTGAGCTTGAACGATCGTAGACATCGGACGACAGGACCTCACTCAGGCGCACCATCTCTCTGCTTTCATTGGGAATTTCAATACCTACCACCGATTTCCCCGGTATCACCTCTACCACACGAACACTGATAACCGCCATAGATCGCGCCAGATCTTTGGCCAAGCTACTGATACGACTTACCTTGATGCCGGCCGCCGGTTGAATTTCAAATCTTGTGACTACGGGGCCAGGGAGCACTTCAATCACATTCGCACTAATACCAAAATCTTGGAGTTTCACTTCTAAAAGTCGCGATAAATGCTCGAGAGAATCCTTAGAATAGCCTTTCTCGGTTCCTTTATCATATGCGTCAAGCAGATTGAGCGGCGGTAGTACGCCCACTACTTTCTCATCGACAAAAAGTGGTTGCTGCTTTTCTCGCTCAATCCTCGGGCTATTTGTTGGCCGGTTATCTGGCGTGTTGATGGTGGGCGGTGTACGCTGTCGTTTTTGTTTGGCCGCAGCCTCTACTTTTATCGATCTCTCCGCCACCGCCTTCCTGGCAATATTTCTTTCCTGCAGTTGTCGCTTGCGCTCGGAGAATAGTGCCGACAATCTGTCGAAGCCCACAATAGCAGTCAGGCCTAAGAAATCGATCAGTGAAATCCACGAAATATCGGCAAATACAGTTAAGCCAAATAGAAAAACCGCCAACAGAATCAGGGTGCCGCCGGTAAAGCTAAACATTTCAAGAACCGATTCACTAATTTTACTGCCAAGCATTCCACCAAACCCAAAAGGATAGACGGCAGGTGAACTGTCAAATTGAATACTGGCTAAGGAGGTCGCGCTCACCATCACCAGTACAAAGCCGACCAGCCGCAGACCAAAAGTTACTGAGTCGAAAGGAATAGTCTCCCTCAGTAAGCGCGTGCGCAATATCTGTAGAGCTCTGGCGGCTAGCAGCACCGGAAACAGGTAGGCCATGGCTCCAAATAAGGCATAAAATACATCGGCAAACCAAGCGCCCGCTGGGCCTATAGCATTGATAACATCACTGGATACGCCAGTTTTTGACCAGCTGGAGTCCTGTGGCGAATAGCTCACTAGTGCCACCATCATTATTAGACAGAGCGCAAAACATCCAATCAGAGCTCCCTCGGCCAGCAGTCGAGTAGAGCGTGAGTCAGAATTTAATGACTTATTGGTGAGCGGACTAGATCGTCTGGTTGTTTTATTGCTCAATGGGTAGTGCCTTGTTATTTCTGCGAGGCCTAATTGTAGCTTAATTTCCAATAAACGCCATGTGCTGTAGCTCCATTATCGAAGAACTATACAATGAATTTAAAAAACTGACTGAATTTAAAAAACTAATTGGTGACTTTGCTAAGAATGATTATTATAGCGCCCCTGAGAATCGGTTTTTTAGCCGACAACTTTTTAGTAGACAGCTTTTTGGTAGACAAAAAAGTAGAAAATTTAGTAGATAACGAAAATTTAATTCCCGAGAAAATATTATGTCCGAAGTGCAACATTACCCGCTAATTATCCTTGGCTCTGGCCCCGCCGGTTGGACTGCAGCCGTTTATGCGGCAAGAGCCAATCTCAAACCTGTAGTTATCACTGGCATTCAACAGGGTGGACAGCTAACCACCACCACAGATGTCGATAACTGGCCGGGTGATGATGAAGGCGTTCAAGGTCCGGAGCTTATGGCGCGCATGCAGCGGCATGCAGAACGTTTTGACAGCCAAACTATTTTCGATCATATCGAATCTGTAGATCTCGCCGAGCGGCCTTTTAGGTTGCTGGGGACCCACTCTTACAGCTGTGACTCACTGATTATTGCCACGGGTGCTTCAGCGCAGTATCTGGGGTTACCCTCCGAAGAGGCATTTATGGGCAAAGGCATCTCTGCCTGTGCAACCTGCGATGGCTTTTTCTACAGGAACAAAAAGGTCGCTGTGATTGGCGGCGGCAATACGGCGGTTGAGGAGGCATTGTACCTATCAAATATATGTTCCGAGGTAGTGCTTGTACACCGTAGAGACAGCTTGCGAGCTGAGAAAATGCTCCAAGACAGACTGTTCGAAAAAGAGCGTAACGGCAATATCAGCATCGAGTGGAAGCATAATCTCAGCGAGGTGCTCGGTGACGATACTGGGGTTACAGGTATAGAGATAGCTGGCAGTGATGGACAGTCAAAACAGATTGATCTAGCCGGTGTGTTTATTGCTATAGGCCATAAGCCCAACACCGGTATTTTTTCAGGTCAGTTGGCTATGCAGGATGGCTATATAAAGATCACTGGTGGTCTAGAGGGCAATGCCACTGAAACCAGCATTAAAGGCGTATTTGCTGCTGGCGACGTTGCTGATCACGTATACCGTCAGGCTGTCACTTCGGCTGGTACTGGCTGTATGGCCGCTCTTGATGCCGAACGTTTCCTCGATGCTTAGTTGGGGTCGACTACTTAGATGCAGCCGGTTCTTCTAGATTTTCAGACAGCTGAGTTTCCAGATCCAAAGCATGGGTTAGACGAGCCCGATGGGCTGCTGGCAGTGGGTGGAAATCTGCTTCCAGCCACTATTTTATCGGCCTATTATCAGGGAATTTTCCCTTGGTACAACGATGATGACCCTATTCTATGGTGGTCCCCGAGCAGCAGATGCGTGATTGTCCCATCCAATTTGCACCTCTCTAAAAGTCTTAAAAAACAGATCCGTAAAAAACAATTTACTATCAGTGTGAATCAGGCATTTAGTGAAGTTATCCGCGCCTGTGCAGAGCGCGAACCAAATGAGGGCACTTGGATTAACGACGAGATGATTGAGGCCTACAGTGCGCTCCATCATTTAGGGCGGGCTCACTCGTTGGAGGTGTGGTTTGAAGGTGATCTGATAGGCGGTATCTACGGGCTGGCTATTGGGGGTATATTCTGTGGTGAATCTATGTTTAGTCGCGCTGCCAATGGTTCAAAAATTGCGCTGGTTTATCTCTGTGAGCATTTAGTTAAATTGGGGTTTAGTCTATTAGATTGTCAGTTGGTCAACGACCATTTGCTAAGCATGGGCGCGCAGTCGATGGATAGATCTGATTTTTTGGCAAAGCTCTATGAATCTCGAGATAAAACAATCGATTGGCTAATATCTTGATGTGTCAGCCTTACATATCAACAAAAAAGGATCGCCTTTGCTAGGCAAAAATATAAGCGGTTTTTTAGTAAATGACTTTGCTATGTGTGACGATTTAAGGCAAACTGCGCCCCCTTTAAAGGCACAGCACTGATATCTATGGCAAAGGAAGATCACATTGAATTTGACGGCGAAGTAATTGATACATTGCCGAATACTATGTTTCGGGTAAAGCTAGAGAACGGACATATTATTATCGCCCATATCTCGGGGAAAATGAGAAAGCACTATATACGCATATTGACTGGAGATAAGGTCAAGGTAGAAATGACGCCTTATGATCTTACCAAGGGTCGGATAACCTTTCGAGAGCGGTAACCAATCTAGTTGCCTGTTTCAGGCATTATCTCAGATTTACAATTATCAGGCTTCAGCTAATTCAGTAGCTTCGATGGATATGTTTAAATCGCCATTCACTACCGAGACGAACACGGTCCCGCCGCGGCTGGCAAGCGCTCCAAAGAGAATCTCTTCGGCCAGCGGCTTTTTCAGTTTTTCCTGGATTAGCCGATCCATAGGTCTAGCTCCCATCTCGGCATCATAGCCATTTTTGGCAAGCCAATCTCTAGCCTCTTCATCGACGTTTAAAAACACTTTCTTGTCATCCAGTTGACCCTGCAGCTTGACCAAGAATTTATCCACCACCGTCTTGATAACCTCCACAGATAGACTGCCGAACTGGACGATACTATCTAGGCGATTGCGAAATTCTGGCATAAACATTTTCTTGATGGCTTCCATACCATCGGTGCGGTGATCTTGCTTGGAGAAGCCAATGGAGGCGCGATTCATCGACTCGGCCCCTGCATTGGTGGTCATTATCAAAATAACATTGCGGAAGTCGGCTTTGCGGCCATTATTGTCTGTCAGGGTCCCATGATCCATGACTTGCAGCAGCAAGTTAAAAATATCTGGATGTGCCTTCTCCACCTCATCCAGTAACACAATAGAATGTGGTTGTTTTGTTACCGCCTCTGTTAGAAGTCCGCCCTGATCGTATCCCACATAACCTGGAGGCGCTCCGATAAGTCGAGATACCGCGTGTCGCTCCATATACTCTGACATATCAAAACGGATAAGTGGGATACTCAGAAAATTTGATAACTGTTGGCTCATCTCCGTTTTGCCAACGCCAGTAGGCCCCGCGAATAAAAAGCTACCTATAGGCCTCTCGCCCTCTCGCAGTCCAGCACGGGCCAGCTTGATAGCTGTTGCCAGCGCATCTACCGCTATATCCTGTCCAAATACCACCATTTTAAGCTTTTCCGCGAGCCCTTTAAGCTGTGACTTATCTGAACTGGAAATGCTTTTAGCTGGTATACGAGCAATTTTAGAGACGATTGCCTCAATATCACCGACGCCAATGGTCTTCTTTCTTCGACTCTTGGACTGTAATCGTTGGTAAGCGCCAGCCTCGTCAATAACATCAATGGCTTTATCGGGAAGAAATCTGTCGGTGATATGGCGGCTAGACAATTCAGCAGCGGCTTTAAGAGCCGGATTTGTGTACTTCAACTCATGATGGGTTTCGAACCTTGACTTCAAGCCTTTTAAAATCTCGTAGGTCTCTGCAATAGAAGGTTCCGGGATATCAATTTTTTGAAATCTGCGAGACAACGCGTGATCTTTGTCGAAGATCCCTTGGTACTCCTGAAAAGTGGTTGAGCCTATACATCGAAGCTGCCCAACTGATAACAGGGGTTTCAGCAGGTTGGATGCATCCATTACGCCTCCGGAGGCAGCTCCAGCGCCAACGATAGTATGAATTTCATCGATAAACAGTATGGCTTTCTCTTGTTTTAACAGATCCTTGACTAAACTTTTCAGGCGCTTCTCAAAATCCCCTCGATACTTGGTGCCTGCAAGCAGTGCCCCCATATCAAGTGAATACACTCTGTGCTCCAATATAGGTTCTGGCGCTTTACCCTCTACAATTAATTTTGCTAGACCTTCAGCAATGGCGGTTTTCCCTACACCGGACTCGCCGACCAAGAGTGGATTATTCTTGCGACGGCAGATCAGTGTCTGACTCACGCGCTCAATTTCGCGCGCCCGCCCCACCAATGGATCTATTTTCCCCAGCTCAGCTTGTCGGTTTAAGTCGGTGGTAAACTGAGCTAGTAAGCTTTGGTCTTCTTGCTCGCTGGGGACGCCGTCCACATTTGATAGATCTGTATCTTCATCGTCAGCATGACTCGCCTCATCGGGAATCTTCGAAATGCCGTGAGAGATAAAATTTACCACATCAATTCTGGCAACATTCTGGAGTCGCAAGAAATAGACCGCTTGACTCTCTTGCTCGCTAAAAATAGCCACTACAAGGTTTTCCCCCACCACCTCTTCATTATCGGTGGAACTGACCTGAAGTACCGCTCGCTGCAAGACCCTCTGAAAGCCGTGCGTAGGCAGAGTTTCCGGCTCACTTTGAGCGGCTGGGATGCTGGTTATGGTAGCTTCAATAAACTCGATCAAATCATGGCGCAAGACGTTTAAATCAACAGCGCACGCCTTCAATACACGAGTGGCAGAGGTATCATCCAGTAGAGCCAGTAAAAGATGCTCTACGGTCATAAACTCATGACGTCTCGCTTGAGCGCTTTTAAATGCAAGATTAAGAGTTTCTTCCAGTTCTCTACTCAACATAGCTATGACTCTTTATTCGTTACAGGGTTCAGATTGGCAGTGCAATGGGTGCTGATGGTCCTGAGAATACTGATTGACTAAAGTAGCTTTAGTCTCGGCTGCATCTCCAGTATATACACCACAAACCCCCTTCCCTTCAGTGTGAATTTTGAGCATGATTTGCGCCGCCTTATCTCTGGAATGGTGGAAAAACTTCTCTATCAACTCAACCACGAATTCCATGGGTGTGTAGTCGTCATTGAGAAGGACTACTCGATACATAGGCGGCCTCTTAAGCTTTGGTGTGGCCTCCTGAATGGCAGCATCATCGTCATGATTCCAATGCGGACTCTGGTTATTATCATTCATATTAAAAAGCCGCCCGTCCTCTACTTAGTAATACTCATTTTACACCAGAACTGGATTACTCGTTGGCAATTAGGCTGAAAATAAAACCCTTTCATCGCCTATCTAAAGCAAAAATAGCGACTATACTTAAGCTCAGGTGGTGGTTTAAGAGCCACTCTATGCTAACCGCTAAATTCAAGGATGAAGGCGAAATATTATGGCAGAAACAGGGACGATCAAATGGTTCAGCAACACGAAAGGATTCGGTTTTATTTTGAGCAAAGATGGTCATTCAGATATTTTTGTGCATTACAGTGCGATTGCCGGCGATGGCTACAAGACATTAAAGGCAGGACAATCCGTCAATTATGATACTCGGGAGAGCGATAAAGGCTTACACGCAGTCAATGTTATCCCCGTAGGGCAACAAGACAGTTAGAGAGTTACAGGCTGGTTGTCGGAAGTAGTAACTTACCTACTTAGGCTAGCGATGGCCACCCGATTCGGTTGATGCCGATCGGGTGGCCTTTGCTTTCAGGTTGCTGTGGCTACATATTGGCGATAATGGCATCACCAAATTCGGAGCAAGATTTAAGCTCCGCGTCGTCCATTAGTCTCTCAAAGTCGTAGGTTACGGTTTTGTTTGAGATCGCACCCTCAATACCTTTGACGACTAGATCGGCTGCGTCAAACCACTCCAAATGGCGCAACATCATCTCTGCTGAGAGGATTAAAGATCCTGGGTTTACTTTATCCTGTCCGGCGTACTTGGGCGCAGTTCCATGAGTGGCTTCAAATATGGCCACATCGTCGGAGAGATTGGCGCCGGGCGCAATGCCTATGCCGCCTACCTGAGCTGCAAGAGCATCCGAGATATAATCACCGTTAAGATTTAAGGTGGCTAAGACACTGTATTCATTTGGTCTGAGGATAATTTGCTGCAACATCGCATCAGCAATCACATCTTTGATAATAATCTGCTTGCCGGTATTGGGATTTTTGATGACATGCCATGGACCACCATCTAGTGGCTCAGCAGCAAACTGCTCTCTAGCGACTTCATAGCCCCATTCGCAGAATGCCCCCTCGGTGAACTTCATGATATTGCCTTTGTGCACCAGAGTAACGGAGGGTTTGTTTTGATCGACAGCATATTGTATAGCTTTTGCTACCAGGCGCTTGGTACCCTGTTCCGATACTGGCTTGACACCAATGCCGCAGTTCTGGTCAAAGCGAATTTTCTTAACGCCCATCTCAGTCTGCAAGAAATTAATAACTTTGTTTGCCTCATCTGTTCCAGCACGCCATTCAATACCTGCATAAATATCCTCAGAATTTTCACGGAAGATACACATATCTACTTTATTGGGCTCTTTAACAGGTGATGGAACACCGGTAAACCAGCGCACTGGACGCTGACAAACGAACAGGTCAAGCTCTTGGCGCAGGGCAACATTTAGCGACCTAAATCCACCGCCAACAGGTGTGGTGAGAGGGCCTTTAATGGATACAGCATAATCCTTGATGGCCTCGAGGGTTTCCGCTGGGAACCAATCTCCCTCGTAGAGCTCTGCGGCCTTTTCTCCACAGTACACCTCCATCCATGATATTTTTTTTGCGCCCTGATAGGCCTTATCAATCGCCGCATCAATCACCTTAACCATAACTGGGGTGATATCGTAGCCTATACCATCGCCTTCAATAAATGGAATAATCGGATTGTCTGGAACATTGAGAGTAAGGTCGGCGTTAACTGAAATTTTTTCGCCAGATTCAGGTATCTGGATGTGCTGGTATCCCATTGGTTGTCTCCGTGGAGTGAAATGCTAAGAACTAATGTTATTTTGTAAAAAATCTACTAGATAGGGGGCATTTTAACATGATTTAACAGGTTTTTTGTAACTCTGTTTCATATAAAATGGTATCTGAGGGAGAAAAAATGTGTCTAAATTGATTTTATTTAACAAGCCTTATCGAGTATTGAGCCAATTCACCGATAAAGAGGGTCGCCATACCCTTGCAGATTTTATTAAGATCAAAGATATCTATGCAGCTGGACGTCTGGATTATGATTCTGAAGGGCTGCTATTACTGACCGACGATGGGCATCTGCAATCCCTTATCAGTCACCCAAAGTATAAACTTAAAAAAACCTACTGGGCTCAGGTTGAAGGCTTGGTTACCAAAAGACATTGCGATGCACTTATCAAAGGGGTTGAGCTTAAAGACGGATACGCAGCAGCAGTCAACTGTAGACCTATTGATCCGCCGGCAATATGGCACAGGGAACCCCCTATTCGGGTTCGCAAGACGGTTGAAGACAGCTGGATTGAACTGACCATTAGTGAGGGCCGCAATCGTCAGGTTAGGCGGATGACTGCGTCGGTTGGGTTACCCACCCTGCGCTTAGTGCGCGCGCAGATAGGCTCGCTACCTATAGGTGATCTTCTTCCGGGAGATACTAGAATTCATAAGGGGACATCGGCAAAGGGTATTCTCGATAACTTACTTAAGGGCTAAAACATAAGGGTGCCAGATAAAATCAACCTGCGCAGCGATTTAGTGTTTCAATGTATTAGGGACTATCTAAGAGGACGTATTTTTCCTTTGGAAATAATCCGTAACCGCCTATAGTGTGCGGCGTTAATAGGTAGCAAAGAGTTTTTCATGAACAGTTCAGAGAAAGTAATTGTCGGTATGTCCGGTGGCGTAGATTCTTCCGTGGCGGCTCTTATGCTGGTGCAGCAGGGCTTCCAAGTTGAGGGCCTGTTTATGAAAAACTGGGACGAAGACGATGATTCAGAGTACTGCACCGCTAAACAAGATTTAGCGGATGCCCAACAGGTTTGCGACAAAATTGGCATACCACTGCACAGGGCTAATTTTGCCGCTGACTATTGGGATAATGTCTTTGAGCATTTCCTTGCCGAATACAAAGCTGGGCGCACACCGAATCCCGATATTCTTTGTAATAGAGAAATAAAGTTCAAGGTCTTTATAGAGTATGCAGAGTTACTGGGCGCCCAATATATAGCCACTGGGCACTATGTCAGACGGGGTGCGCACAGGGATCAGACTGCCCTGCTCAAGGGCGTGGACAACAACAAAGATCAAAGCTACTTTTTACACGCCGTCGGTGAGGCCGCGTTGAGTCGGTCTTTGTTTCCGCTGGGCAATATAGAAAAATCTGAGGTCAGAGAGCTGGCTCGCGGACAGGGGTTTGTGACCTCTAAAAAGAAAGATAGCACGGGTATCTGCTTTATCGGGGAGCGCAGGTTTAGTGATTTTTTAAAGCAGTACCTGCCCGCGCAGCCCGGAACAATGATGACCCCTGAGGGCCGGAATATGGGTGAGCATCAGGGGCTTATGTTCTATACCTTGGGGCAGCGTCAGGGGCTGGGCATTGGCGGCGTCAAAGATGCTGGCGATGAACCCTGGTACAGTCTGGGGAAGGATTTAAAAAACAATATTTTGATCGTGGGTCAGGGTGCCAATCATCCCCTCCTCTACACCGACAGTCTCTGCGCTTCCGAGATCAACTGGATTAATGGGGTTCCGCCAAGCAGCAGTTTTGAATGCTCTGCAAAAACCCGCTATCGCCAACCCGATCAGCTGTGCACAGTCACTCTGCAGGGTGATGATAAATGTCAGGTTAGCTTTAAGTCGCCTCAACGGGCTGTAACCCCGGGGCAGTCTGTCGTATTCTATCAGGGAGATCTCTGTCTGGGTGGCGGTGTGATTGAGCGCGCTTGGAACTGTCGGGAAGCTGAACAGTCAGTTTTTAATCACTAATGGAGTTACTGCGCCGTGTTTTCTAAACCAACCCGTCCACAGGCCCTGGCCCTAGCGGCTGTCTTTCAGTCCTGTGCGCTGACGTCGAGGCTGGCCCACACCGGTGAGGCCGAAGTGGATAAAATGCAATTCGCAATGTCCACGCTGCTTAATCAAAATCCCGATTCCCTACAAGAACTCTATGTGTCCGTCGATAATTTGCAGGCGGGTATTGATGCCATGCAAGTATTTTTAAGTGATGCCAGTACAGCGGCTGACCTCAAAGATAGAGAAATTATCAACTATGTGATGTCGACCATTCATCTGGCGGGAAAACTTTCTCGCAATTCCAGAATGCTCGCGCAGGTAAAGGACGGTATTGAAAATGCAAATAATCAGGCGCAGCATTTTTCCAATACCCATGAAAATGTATGCAGCAATATAGCGGCCTTATACCAAGATACTATTAGTAAAATGCGGCTTAAAATACAGGTGTCGGGCTCCGCTGTTTATTTACAGCAATCGGCAGTGGCTGCAAGAATAAGATGTATGCTTTTTTCAGCGATTAGAAGTGCCTTTTTATGGCGTCAACTGGGCGGCAAAAGAAGACATCTTATGTTGCAGCGCAAGACTCTTCTAGAGACTTTTGCCAATAATTAACGCCTTGCCCTATTTGGCCAATTGAACTCTGAAATCTATTTATAAACCAGTTATAATTGCGCCCCCAAAATGCTGATTTTAATTGGAACCCTCTATGCTAGATTCGTCACTTTCACCGCTTACCGCCATCTCACCTATCGATGGTCGTTACGGCGCTAAGACATCACAGCTACGCGAGATTTTTAGTGAATATGGATTAATTCGCTACCGAGTTATGGTCGAGGTTCGCTGGTTGCAGTATCTAAGTCAGCACCCCGATATTGATGAAGTAAAAGCATTTTCCGATAGTGCCAACCAGCGCTTAAACAGTCTTGTCGACAACTTTTCGATCGATCAGGCGCAGCGAGTCAAGGAGATTGAGTGCACCACCAACCACGATGTAAAGGCGGTTGAGTACTTTATCAAGGAGAGTGTCTCTGAGAATGCTGAGTTAAGCGCTGTCAGTGAATATATTCACTTTGCCTGCACCTCTGAGGATATTAATAATCTATCCCATGGGCTAATGCTTAAAGAGGGTCGAGATAATATTATAATTCCAGCGTTAACCGGCCTGACCGACAAGCTGGCTGCAATGGCCACATCATTTGCCGATGTGCCTATGTTATCGCGCACTCATGGCCAGACAGCATCACCCACCACAGTGGGCAAAGAGCTGGCCAATGTGGTGTATAGATTGCGCCGTCAGCTGGCACAGATTAGTCAGGTTCCAATACTGGGCAAAATAAACGGCGCTGTAGGCAACTACAATGCCCATATAGCCGCCTATCCGGACCTTGATTGGGCACAGCATGCCCAGCAGTTTATAGAGGGCCTCGGGCTGACCTACAATCCCTATACTACGCAAATAGAACCCCATGATTATATGGCGGAGCTATTCGATGCTCTGGCCCGATCAAATACAGTTCTTATTGATTTTGCGCGCGATATTTGGGGCTATATATCACTGGGGTACTTTAAGCAGAAGACAGTGGCTGGTGAAGTGGGTTCTTCCACTATGCCGCACAAGGTCAACCCAATTGATTTTGAAAATGCCGAAGGCAATATGGGCATTGCCAACGCACTATTTGGGCATTTAAGTGCAAAATTGCCGATCTCTCGCTGGCAGCGGGATCTTACCGACTCAACGGTATTGCGAAATATGGGTGTCGGGCTCGGCTACAATCTAATTGCCTATGCCTCCCTAGATAAAGGAATTGGCAAATTAGAATTAAACAGAAGCAAATTGATGGGCGATTTGGACTCTAGCTGGGAAGTCTTGGCAGAGCCTATTCAGACCGTTATGCGCCGCTATGGTATTGAAGAACCCTATGAAAAGCTAAAAGCTCTGACTAGGGGAAATACTATGGATCAGGCAACCATTATGAGCTTTGTTGAAGGCTTGGAAATACCTGATCAGGCCAAGGCGGAATTGGCTGCAATGCTGCCCAGTTCCTATATAGGCAGCGCCGCACAACAAGCCAAAGATATCTAAAATAGTCTGATGGTTAACTTTCCAATTTTAGGAGAAATCACTGCTGAGGAATTTCTCTCTGACTATTGGCAGCAACGGCCGCTGCTAATCCGCAATGCCATTGCCAATTTTAGTCCGCCCATTGATGGCAATGAGCTAGCGGGGCTCGCCTTAGAGCCAGAAGTAGAGTCGCGGTTGGTGATGGGTGATCAATGGCAAGTTGAGCATGGCCCTTTTGCCGAACAGCGCTTTCAGCATCTCGAAGAGCGCAATTGGACATTGTTAGTACAGGCAGTGGATCTATGGGTGCCAGAGGTTGCGGAGATACTGCGCAGTTTTTCTTTCCTTCCCCCTTGGCGAATCGACGATATTATGGTCAGTTACGCTGCTGACGGGGGAAACGTCGGCCCGCACTTTGATAATTATGATGTATTCCTATTGCAGGGAGTCGGTCAGCGCAAATGGTCGGTGGGTGGCCTGTGCGATAACAACAGTGCCCTGTTACCTCATGCAGATTTAAGAATTCTTGCCGATAATAACTTTACTGAAGAATGGACTTTAAACTGTGGCGATATGCTCTATCTGCCACCCAGATACAGTCATCACGGCGTGGCAATTGGCGAATGCACAACCTTCTCAATCGGCTTTCGCGCACCCTCAGCTACTGAAATATTGGATGATCTAACCACAGAGTTGATAAGCCAAAATAAACTGCTCGGTGTTCTTACAGATCCTCCCCTAACACCAGCAATGGCGGATCAACCCATATCTACAGCCTATATTGAGCAAATTAGAGCGTTGATCAATCACAGCTTAAGCGATGATGACCTACTGATGCGCTGGTTTGCTCAGTTTATGACCAGGCCCAAATATCCGCAGTTGACCCGTGATACCGGAGAGAGCCGCTCGGCGCGCATTAAAACCAGCAGCCAAAACGCCGATATTTATTATAAGAATGGTGAGCCGGACTAGGTTATAGGCTGTCTGGTTGTGGCACCGCACCGGCTCCCTGCCGCCGGGGATCCGCTGCCGCAGATAGCTGTCCTCGCTCGATGCTAATACTCTGGCTGGCTCCCATAACCCTTGGGGCGTCGTCAATCTTATGCCCCATTTTCACTATAAGACGCAGGCTGTCCGTAGAGATGCCAGATTCGTAATCAAGCGTATCTGGCAACCACTGATGATGAATTCTTGGGGCCGCTGTGGCTGCCGCGATACCCATCTTAAAATCCACTGTATTGAGAATCATCTGTAGAACAATGGTAATAATGGTACTGCCCCCGGGGCTTCCAGTAGCCATTATTGGCTCGCCTTGGTTATCGAAGACAATGGTTGGCGTCATGGATGACAGCGGCCTTTTTTGTGGTGCTATAGCGTTGGCAACGCCGCCGATCAGGCCATAGGCATTGGCAGCTCCCGGTTTTGATGAAAAATCATCCATCTCATTGTTGAGTAGAAACCCTGCTCCATCCACAGCTATACCACTGCCGTAGGGGAAATTTAGCGTATAGGTATTGCTAACAATATTCCCATGCTTATCCCAGACTGTGAAATGGGTGGTCTCATCACTTTCAGGAGATTGCTGCGCTAAGAAGTTATCCAGACCCGGTCGTACCTCTGAAGAACGGCGAGCCTTGTTGCTATCTATCTGTGCGCGCAATATTGCAGCGTATTTTTTGTCCGTCAATTGATCCACAGGAACAGGTGCAAAGTCTGGATCTCCCAAATACAGGCTGCGATCTGCGTACGCGGAACGCATAGATTCCACCAGTAGATGCATATAAGCCGCACTGTTATGCCCCAGTTTGTGGAGATCCCAGCCTTCGAGAATATTTAATATCTGTAGCAAATGCACGCCACCTGATGAGGGCGGTGGCATGGCGCAGAGACTGACGGTTCTATAGGACCCGCAGACTGGCTCGCGCTCCACAACTCTGTAATTGGCCAGATCCTCGAGTGTAATTAGCCCACCGGAGCGCTGCATCTGCTCAACAATGAGCTGTGCGCTGCGACCTTTATAGAACCCGTCCGCACCATAGGCTTCTATG
>JANXGQ010000033.1 GCA_024959305.1 Porticoccaceae bacterium
ATTAAAAATCGCTCATCTTCACTCTCGGTTATCTGCTGCTTACCGCGATCGGCGATCACTGCTACCAGACGTCTGTCGGAGGACTCCGCAGAGCCCGTGGCAAAGGCGAGAAAAATCTCGTTTAACTGGCGATTATCGGTGAGCGACTCCACATAGGCAACGCCTTTACCGCCCCTTAGCGAGTAAAACTTTTTGGCTGTCAACCTGTCCAGCTCGCTCCTTTCTTCTTGGGCGGCAAATATGGTTTCAGCTTTTTTAACCCCCGCCGGGGAGATTACTAAACTCAGCCAGCCAACCAGCACCGCCAAAAAGCTAGCTATGATAAGAGCAAAGGTCAGCAATTTAAGTTCAGAGATGCCGCAGGCTTTAAGCACACTCATCTCATTTTCAACATACAGCCGACCAAAGGTCAGCAGGATCGCCAGAAAAAAGGCCAGGGGAAGTGTGAGTTCTAAAAATCCCGGAATACGGTAGCCAATAACCGCAAATATAACCTCTGGGTCCATATTGCCAGCCAGAGCGTTTGCCAGATATTTAACAAAGCGACCACTAACAAGAACCATCAGCAGAACAATGCATACAGCAGTTGTCACAGATAGAATTTCACGGCTGAGATAACGAAAAATAATCACAGAATTCGGCTTGAAGTCCTTGGGTGCGGTTGTACTAAGTGGTATGGTTCAATTAACATTTTCATGTCTTTAACTTAGTTCATTAATGGATATTTTATGAAGTTTACTGCATCTTGCGCCGCACTGTCAGATCTAAAAGCAGATTGTCTTATTCTGCCAATTGGGTCACAACTAAAGAATAGCGCAGAGACCATCAATAAATCCTATAACGGAATGATCGCCACGCTGATTAAGTCGGGAGAATTTACTGCCAAATCAGGGGAAGTTATGCTGTTGAACTTTCCTGAATCACCGCTAAAACGCTTGATTTTACTGGGGACCGACGGGGCCTCTACACCACAGCAAATCATCAAAGCGGCCGAAAAAGCCGCGGCGGCACTGAGCAAAACCTCCTCTAAAAATGCGCTGTGGATTGGTGAGGGTGTATCCGCTAATACCGAGTGGCTGGCAGGCATAGTAGCTCGAAATATTTGCACTGCGACCTACAGCTATAAAAAAACTGAAAGGGCTAAACTTGCCAGTTTAAAATCTGTTACCTTTTGGACCTCTAATCAATCTGCCGTCAAAGCCGCCAAAGCTGGACTAAAATTTGGAGCAGCCGTTGGTATGGGGATGAATAGAGCACGCCAGCTTGGCAATTTACCAGCCAATATTTGCACCCCCAGCTATCTCGCTGATCAGGCAAAAGAAATTGCCAATAGCAATCGGGCCAAGGCAAAAATCACTACCACTATTCTTAACAGCGCGCAGATGCACAAATTGAAAATGAATGCCCTGCTCTCAGTGGCTGCTGGGACTGATGCCCCACCCCATCTTATTGTTATGAACTATCAGGGAAGCACCGCCAAAACCAAGCCAGTGGTGCTGGTGGGCAAGGCGGTCACTTTTGACTCAGGGGGCATTAGCCTTAAACCCGGACGCGGCATGGATGAAATGAAATTTGATATGTGTGGTGGCGCATCAGTACTGGGCGTGATGACTGCTTTGCTGGAAACTCAACTAGCGGTCAATGTGGTGGGAATAATCCCAGCTACTGAAAATATGCCCAATGGCAAAGCCACCAAGCCGGGGGATGTAGTGACCAGTATGTCCGGGCAAACCATTGAAATTTTAAACACAGATGCCGAGGGCCGCCTAATCCTCTGTGATGCACTGACCTATGCGGCAAAATTCAAGCCGGATACGGTGATCGATATTGCCACCTTGACCGGCGCTGTTATTGGAGCCCTGGGCAAGGAGACCTGCGGCCTACTTGCCAATGATAAGCAACTTGCAGAGCAGCTGATTAGTAGCGGAACCCAAAGTGGCGATCGCGCATGGCAATTCCCCCTCTGGGAAGAGTACGATCAGCTACTCAGCAGTAATTTTGCCGATATGGCCAATATAGGGGGCCCACAAGCTGGCACCATTACCGCAGGCTGCTTTTTAGCTCGCTTTACCAAAGACTATAAATGGGCCCATCTGGATATAGCGGGCACCGCCTGGGTATCTGGAAAAAATAAAGGCGCTACCGGTCGTCCAGTGCCCCTGCTAATGGAATACCTGCGCAATAAAGCGGGTTAAGCCGTGACTAAGGTTGCATTTTATAAGCTTTCAAGTAACCAGCAGAGCGCATTTGAGCTGGTGTGCCAGTTGGTCAAGAAAGCCTGCAAAACAGGCCAACAGGTTTTATGTCTGCTCCCAGATAATCGGGCCGCAGAACAGCTAGACCAGATGCTGTGGAGTTTTGAGGCGGCGGCATTCGTTCCCCACGGCCTCGGTGCCGAGCAGTATCCGGTGGCCATCAGCACAGATTCAAATCCCGCTGATCATCATCAAATACTAATTAATCTGCAGCAACAGATCCCCAGCTGGTTTAGCCGCTTTGATAGAGTGATCGAAGTTATTTACCAGCAACCAGAATACCAGCAGGCAAAACGAGAGAACTTTCGCTTTTACAAAGAGCGCGGCTATTCTTTAAGTTTTCATGACCTAAGCAATCAATTTCCAAAGTAGGTATGGACCTTGCCCTCACTCCTGTCTCTCGAACAATATCCAAGCCGGGCAAGAATATAGAGCTAACCAAATATAAAAACCGTTAGCACATTGATTCTTGTTGCACCTTCTGTACTACTGACTTCATGGTTCTTGTAGTATGAGCGTTAATATTGCTATATATTTGTTTAGTACATATTTTTTCTCCCCTGTATCGGGATCAAGTGCCGTACCGAACGAGCCATCTAATACGCCACTCAAAACCTCAAGCAAAAGCAGAGCTAAACCACCTGTCCCCAGGGGACGTAACTCTAGTTTCACCCCTAGAGTATCAGGACCTTGGTAGGCGGCCTGTATAACGAGGCCTCCCTCTCGTTGAAAATACTCCACTCTAACTTTATGCTTACCTGCGAGTAGAGAAGTAGTTTCAGATCTTTCTCGAACACTATGTAAACCATCATTGTCTATTACTGCAACACCATCAATATATAGTTTGCTGCCATCATCTGAGCGCAGGTAGAACGTATAATCTCCTGGCTCTTTGATGTTAATCTGAAAGTCAAAAGTAGTCGCAAAATTAACATCAGATGGTCGATTAGAAATAGAAATCTTGCTTCCAATATGTTCACTGACAGCCTGCATACCATTAAAATTAGGCAATTCTACAAACGTTCCTAAGTAGTGCTTGATCTGGACTAAATTATCACGGATTAAATCTGCTATAAGCATAAGTAGTATTTGTACGAATTTCTCATTCAAGCAGTCTGAGCGCGCTGTAACAGTAGACTTTTTATTGCAAGCTTGTATATCAGAAGAGATCATTGCAAAACCCTCCACATCCTTACTTATCAGTAACTTCAAAAAACCTTGTAAGTTAAATCCGATATTTTGCGCACCAAGATGATTAGCTTCTATGAAAGTCGAACCATCTATCGTTAGCACCTGACCTAGTAGCTGACTGCATGCCGACACTAACCCATCGCTGCCTTTCACCATACCGTCAACCTGTTTTTTCGGCAGGTCACCCTCAACCGGGTATAATTGATACCGTTCCGTGAACATGAGATCCCCAACAATCTGCACAGGGCTCTTGAACCTGCTTGACGGGTTTGAATTATTTAGGTTGGCAATCAAATTTTTAAGGACTGTATCAATTATGTTATCACTTTCTTTCTCAAAGTCTTGCTTAGCGATTATTGAGTAAATCTTTGTATCTCTATCCATATTGTTATAGTAAGAGTATTTATTTTCAGCCTCATTTTTTTTCTCACATTCTTCTTTTTCGTCCTTCTGTGGGGTTAATGAATATGCTTTGATGTTTAGCGCCGGTGCGCCTTCGACTAGCGCCTTAAAAAATCGCTTGGCAAGGCAGTCTTAAATTGGAGGAATCAATGGTTTTTGTCTAGCCGACAGGCGCATCAGCACCTATAATTGCCACCTTTGACAGCCAATCAATAAAACCTAGAAACCAAAAAATAGAGCTCCCTAATGGAAAAAACATTCGCGCCCCAAGATATTGAAAGCAAGTGGTATAAGACTTGGGAAGACAGTGGTTATTTCGCCCCCAGCGGCGAAGGCGAGCCCTACAGCATCGTTATTCCACCGCCCAATGTGACCGGCAGTCTGCATATAGGTCATGCACTACAGCACAGTATTATGGATGCCCTTGCCCGCTACCACCGTATGCAGGGCAAGAATACATTGTGGCAAGTGGGCACAGACCACGCGGGTATAGCTACGCAGATGGTGGTAGAACGCAAACTGGCCGCTGAAAATAAACCCGGCAAAGAGCAACTGGGG
>JANXGQ010000012.1 GCA_024959305.1 Porticoccaceae bacterium
CCTCATGGTTTACTTGCTTCTAAATGACACTACATTGCTCTTGTTTGTCATCTCAATTTCAATAAGATGTTTATGAATTTTTACTGAGTCACCGTATAGCTTTTTAACTATATTTGATTGTGATACGCCGGCTGACCCATAGTTTAATAAATGGTCACTCATCCTTCTGTTAGCATCTGACCACCCTGCAATTGATGCAATCGATAGAACATCAACACCTGCGTCTTGTGCATTTATCCTGAAGGTATGCCTTAAGCAGTGTGCTGATGTGGTCTGATTATTCGTTACCCTTCGCATAATCTTCTTTAAAGTCGCACTTGGCGTAGACTCTGTAGAGCCTCTAAGCCATTTAATGGTCTCGTCTAAATGCGCCCTCAAAAGCTCAAGACCTAAAACAATGGGCACTATCCGCTTACGCTCTTGAGTTTTGGTTTCATTTGAAATTCTTATGTAAGGAATGTCTGCATATAGATTTATATCCTCTGGTCTTAACCTTTCTATTTCACTGACCATCATTCCCCCTTGCAGGCATAGTAGGAGAGCTGAGCCATACTTGGGTTTAATTGAATTATTTGTGCCTAAAATAGCCTTAACCAACTCTAACTGCTCATGTCGCTCTAGAGGATGTCTAATCTTAGGCTTTGTTTCTTTAATAAAAGGCAATTCAATATGCCAACCAAAGCGGTGACGCTTACTGGCGTATCTTAGGCAAGCTGCAACATCTGACAATTCGCGCTTTAGGCTTTGACTGGTTACCTTGACCTCTCTTTCCAGAACATAAGCATCCATCCCCTCGTTGATGTGTGCAATGGCGTTGGGGCTTATGGTGATATCTCCCGTCAAACTAATCCACCGCTCCCAGTATCGCTCAGCCTTTTTCCCTGCTCGAGTATTTGGGTCTATACCCCTATGGTCTTTATATTCTCTCCATAAACCTCCTAAAGTTTGAGGTTTTGCTGACTCTTTGTTGATTAGCTTCATATAGGCATGGCCAATCACGCGCTCTTGAGCAGTCAAAGTCTCACCCTGCTGATGTTTCATTTGAACTTCTTCAAATTCAGGTATTGCCCAATCAGCATGGTCGGTATTATGTGGTTGCAGTTGACGCTTCTCTTGTTGCTCCTGCATCTGTTTTTCAGAGTCTAAAGCAACCCTGACAAATTGAGATGGACGTAGCTGTCTTTTTCTCAGAAAATCTGCAGCCGCTTTATCTAAATCAGTTGTCGATAGAGCATCAGGGTCAGAATTGCTGATTAACAACTTCTGGCGCTCAAAGGCTTCCACTGCCTCAATTGCCTTTTTATTTAGCTTTATCTCAGTGGCGTTATTAACAGAGAGTTTAAGGGGGTAAGTAAATGTCTTTTTGGCGCAAAGATGCCTGAGATTAGTAGGATAATCTCGCTGATAATGATAAGTGCCTGACTTTTCTCTAACGTACTTAGGAAGTCTCATTTAACCTATTCCTGCCAAAATTCCTGCCAAATACTAGGCTATAGATTCTTCAAAGTCAACAATATAGGGCGCTTCAGCCA
Organism: Porticoccaceae bacterium; assembly: GCA_024959305.1. Taxonomy (GTDB): domain Bacteria; phylum Pseudomonadota; class Gammaproteobacteria; order Pseudomonadales; family Porticoccaceae; genus HTCC2207. Next base: position 1,533 of record JANXGQ010000012.1, read on the forward strand.
ATAGCTCGAGTCCGGCCTCTGGTACCAAATAAAAACACCCGCCTTTTTAGGTGGGTGTTTTTATTGGTGCCGCAAAGATGGCAGGCATTGACCCCCAGTGCTTCAGCACCCAGCAGATTGGTGCATTGAGCTTTATTTTGGTGCACTCTCAGGGCGCTTTTTCTCTGTGAAAAATAATATGGCTCAGCAACACCCAGTTTTTCTTATTTTTAAAGACTGGCACGGTTATTGCCTTAAGGTCTGCCATAGGCCTTTGATAAAAAGGGCTACCATAGACCGCAAATAAAACTGAGGAGACAGTAATGGGTCAAAGCACCATGAGGAGTAATTTCCTTTCATTTACAGGCAGAGCCAAAATTCTTCATATGAGTTGGTTCGCTTTCTTTGTGACATTCCTGGTGTGGTTTAGTCATGCGCCACTGTTGGTGATGATTCAGGAAAGCATGGGCTTAACCGATCAGCAAATTAAGGTGCTGCTGATTCTCAATGTTGCACTGACCATCCCCGCACGCATTGTCACCGGCATGTTGGTGGATTCTTATGGGCCGCGCAAAACCTACTCCGTTTTATTGCTGGCAACAGCGGGACTATGCTTCTTTTTTGCCGTTTCAACCAGCTTTGAAATGCTCGCCCTAGCGCGATTTTTAATGGGCTTTGTGGGTGCCGGCTTTGTGATTGGTATTCGTATTATCAGCGAGTGGTATCCGGCCAAACAACTGGGCCTGGCCGAGGGCATCTACAAAGGCATGGGCAATGTTGGGTCTGCGGTGGCGGCTGTCACATTACCTGCGCTGGCACTGATTTTTGGTGGCGATGATGGCTGGCGTTATGCCACAGCGGTTACCGGTGTTATTGCACTGGTATTTGCAGGCATTTATTACATGTCGGTCACTGATACGCCCGTAGGTTCTACTTATTTTAAGCCGAATAAATCCGGTGGCTTGGAGCTCACCAGCAAAAGGGATTTCTTTTTCTGTCTATTGATGAACATTCCCATATTTGGCGCATTGGCGGTATTAACTTGGAAGGTGGCCGGCCTGGGCTTATTAAACGAGCTTGCCGCTACCATTGTTTACGCGCTATTGATCGGTTTCTATTTTCTTCAGGCCAGCCAGTTATTCAAAGTTAATAAGGAAATGCTCCAGGCAGCGCCGATGGATGAAATACTCCAGTACAAATTTTCACAGGTTGCTATTTTAAGCGTTGCCTATGCGGTGACCTTTGGCGCCGAGTTGGCGGTGGTCTCTATGCTACCGTTATTTTTTAAGAATACTTTTCTTGTTCCCATCGCATTAGCGGGGATTTTTGGTGCGTGTTTTGCGGTAATTGATGTGATATCTTGTCCTTCTGGTGGGTTTATCAGCGATAAATTTGGTCGTAAAAATTCGTTGGTTATTTTGTTGGGTGGCGCTGCGGTTGGCTTTTTCTTGATGTCGTTAATCACCCCTGAATGGCCGATTGCACTGGCTGTTGTAGCCATGATGTTTTGTTCATTCTTCCTGGGTTCTGCAGCTGGCTGTGTGTTTGCGGTTGTGCCACTGATTAAGCGTCGCTTAACCGGGCAAATTGCAGGTATGGTTGGCGCTTATGGCAATATTGGCGCGGTGTTATTTTTGACTGTATTTTCTTTTGTTTCACCCTCGGTATTCTTTTTAACCATTGCCGGCGGCATCGCCCTTGCGACAGTCTGTGCGATGTTTTTGAATGAACCGAAAGGCCCGATGGCTGAAATCATGCCAGATGGGACAGTGCAGTTAATCGACGTGCACTAATTTGAGATAAACCAACTGCATTTGCGAAAGATTTTATTGGAATAGATAAGGATGGCCGAGCACTTAGAGACAGAATTGACCTTCACTGTGGCACAGCGCTCGGTGGCAGGTAATAAACCTGACAATGAAGATGCTATCGGCATCCGCATTCCCAAGGCATCTCTGCTGAGCAACAAAGGGGCTGTAGCTGTTATTGCCGACGGCGTGAGCGCGGCAGAAGCGGGCAGGGAAGCCAGCGAAACCTGCGTTAATAATTTTCTGCACGACTACTATTCCACGCCCGATAGTTGGGGTGTAAAAAAATCCACTTCGCAAGTGCTAACGGCGCTGAATCGTTGGTTATTTGGTCAAGGTCGCCAGTTTACGGATGCTAAAAAAGGCTACGTCAGTACCTTTAGCTCGATTATTTTTAAATCCCAAACGGCGCATATTGTGCATGTTGGTGACTCTCGTATTTACCGCCTTCGCAAAGGTGATTTTGAACAGATAACCCGCGATCACACCACCTTTATTAGTGACAAACAGTCTTATTTATCCCGCGCAATAGGCTTGGATGTATCACTGGACATGGACTATCGCAGCCTCGATTTAGAAGTGGGTGATCTTTTCTTTTTAAGTACCGATGGCATTCATGACTTTATAAGAGATGCAGATCTAAGCGCTGATCTAAAGCTGCTGGTCGATGAAAAATCTGAGCAAAAATTTGCAGACTGTTGTGCGATGCTGATTGAAAAAGCGTTGGCAAATAACAGTGGTGATAATTTAAGTTGTCAGATTTTACGGGTTGATAGCCTGCCTGAACAAACCATCGTTGAAGTCAGTCGCAAGCTGTCAGAACTGCCCTTCCCACCCCATTTAGCCCCAGATATGATACTGGATGGTTATCGTGTTGAAAAAGAGTTACATGCCAGCAAACGCAGCCAACTTTATCTGGTTAGCGATGTGGAGAGTGGCGCGCGCTATTGCATGAAAACACCATCGGTTAATTTTGACGATGACTTGGCCTACATAGAGCGTTTTGTGGTGGAGGCCTGGATAGGAAGTCGCATCAACAGCCCTCATGTAGTGAAGGTAGTCGAGTCAACTAGGCCAAAATCCTGTCTTTACTATCTGACCCACTATATTGAGGGCATCACGCTAGAACAATGGATAAAAGAAAATCCGAAACCGGCGGTACAGGATGTTCTCCACCTTGTTCAACAGATAGTGAAAGGCTTAAGAGCTATGCATCGTCGCGAGACACTGCATCAGGATATTAAGCCGAGCAATATCATGATCGACACCAATAGCGAAGTGAAAATTATTGATTTCGGTTCTTGCTATATCACCGGTCTTGCCGAAATCGCCACGCCCATTGAGCGAGAGGGCGTTTTAGGCACAGCCTGTTATTCAGCGCCAGAGACTGTATTAACCGCGAAGAGTAGCGTGCAATCCGAAGTGTTCTCACTGGCCGTTATCGTTTACGAGATGCTGACAGGAAACCCGCCCTTTGGCGGAAAACTCCATGAGTGCCGAACAGTCAAAGCCTATTTAAAGACCAAATATATCTCCTGTTTTGAGCACAATCCGCTGGTACCTATCTGGATAGATGGCGCAGTGAAAAAAGGATTGCGCTTTGAACCTGAACGCCGCCATAAAGATATCTCTGAGTTTTTGCATGAACTGCAAAATCCCAACCCCAAATACAAAAAAAGTCATCGCGCAGTTTTGGTGGACAAAAACCCGGTGCTTTTTTGGCAGGTGACATCGGCAATATTGTTAGTCGCACTGTGTTTCTCATTGCTCTATTAAAGCAACAATAAGGCATAACCCCTAAGATTAGCTGGCTTATTGATGCTGTATTCAAGATGCATTTTTACATCTCTCCCTGAATAACAACCTGTGATACTGGGGTGATAATTCGGTTGACTGCTGTGTGTAGTCGAAGGTTTGAACGCCTACTGGGGTGCAAATTCTGACAGCCCGTAGATCAACCGTTAAAAACAGGTCGGTTACTGAAAGGGGCTTTTTATCAAAAACCATAAATAGTGTTGGCGTCTGTATCCAGTGCTCAAGCTCAAACAGGAATGCCTGGGTGCGAGTGCGCTCATCGTAATTAATGCTCGGGGTGGCTAACTTTAATTGCATGGTAGCCATCCTAGGTTTAACAATGGCCCAACCACTGCTAAGCCTTGATCTGCGCCCGGAAGCTAACATATGACTCGCGATCAATGCCCTTGCAACGGCCTCATGAGGCTTGCCCTGTTGCTCTACAAGGTGCTTGCCAAAGTGCTGGTTAAAAAACTCAAATGTGTTCATAAGAGTAACTCCGAGACATAACAAATAGACCGATCGGCAGGATGCCAGTAGGCGGGTCTCCACCCCGTATCAGCGCGCAGACTTGTTTTGTCCCCTGTAAACGCCGCCTCGGGGATAGGTCTTAAAGGTTTCTTGTCGGAGCCTGTCAATCCATCCGATACACCCTCTTCGATTTCCCAGCTGGATACCTCGCCAAAACCACTGGCTCTGCGTGTACCAATAAAATAAATAGGCGCAACTAGGTTTTCAATCTGCGATCTGTCGCCTTCATCACAGCATGTGATTGAATTGGCGCAAATCAAAGAATAAGTATTCATCACCGCACCAAAGTCACGCCTGCGCTTCATGCCGATTGCTTTGTGGATGGTTTTGCCATCTGGCTTTTTGGCTATCAGAGAGGGATCCAGTGAGTGATTGGCCCGCAGGTTGGCAACAAAATCTATACTCGAATAATCCAATGGCTTAAAAAAGGCGGCACTGGCATGGTATAGACCCTCTGTGCATTGAATGGGTATTGCCGCGTGGGCTTCGTCTACATCACCAATCTGATCGAAAAGTGTTCCCGCCAGAATGGCGTCAAAGGTCATATACCCACCCCCAGTTACAAAGGGAGTGGCTAATGTTGCTGTGATGGTTAGTTTTTCCAAAAGTGAATGTCCTCGTCCTTAAGTCAGCTCTTTAGAATATCAAAAGATAGGTTGAGACCCTTATGCTCTGAAATACTCCTCTCTACTTGCTACTTGCTACTTGCTACTTGCTACTTGCTACTTGCTACGCAGCACTCTACCACCTCCTTAGTGAAGCTTCAAAAATCCTTTTTTTCGCATCGCCAATCTATCCGCATAGCCAATCTAAAAGAACGGGCGATAAATTTAAATCGCCTTGTAGGTATTAGTACAAAAGCATTGGATGCCCCTACACTACTAACAGCCTAGAGTAGCTTTTAAGGCTAAAAGCTTTCTAATCCCCCTAGGTTGCTCACCCAGTTATAGACTATCCGATATGTAATTTCCAGCCCATGTTATCAATTTCAGGGATTTCCTTTTCCATAGAATCGACCGCATTAGGCCAGCGCTTTGTCGAGTTCTATCTCAGATAGAGCATTAGGATCAGGATGGAACCGTTGCGCAATAGGCATAGGCTTTTTTTCTCACCTACTTTGGCAAATCCATTGTACTTATTCCCATCATATATGCAGTGAATTAACAGGGGCTAGATATCTACAAATGCAGGTATTTCAAGGCCTGACCTGTGCTGACAAATTACAGCCGCCCTCCTTGGCGACGGGCGCTTCTTTTTCACACCCTAAACAATACATATTTGTCCATTAACCTTTGGTTATAATCAGGCGGGAAGGAGTCGTTAAACGTCTAACACTAAATAGGGAGGTTGACTGGCATGAATAGTTTGAAAAAAGAGTGGCGTATTTTGTAAATAACAGTGGAGGTTTTATTATTACCATTGATTTGGCGTTTCTGTTGATTGCCGCTGTCGCGTATTATGTTCTTGTTGGCAGACTTTCAATAAGCTGAATATAGGTAGCATACAGAATCTGTCTTTTTAGCCCATCTTGAGGGTATATTTGCAAAAATATACCCGTTGTTTCCCCCCTAACGTTAATAAATATGATCTCACATTCTAATGTAGGTTTGGGTTACCACAATGTGGTTTATGACAAAGGATTGTGTCAGGCGGTTTTCATCAATTAATTCGATTTTTACTCTGGTCGCCCAGCCTTTGTAGTTATCCCATGAACCAACCATACCAGTTTCTAGCACCCTGCCATCTTCACTTAATTCGAAGGTACCAAAACCAAAGTTTCTGATCTTCTCCCCTTCAAACATAGCGCTCTGCAGTACTGCGAAGTGGCCACCACCAATCATCTTAGTTTCCGAGAATTCAGCTAATGAGGGGTCATCAGTTTCCCTGCTCTCTAGCTTCCAGAGCCCATCAAAGGGGGTGGTTGTGCTGGATGCCAGATCCCATACCTCAACCATCGTATCCAGAACTCGACCATCATCGTACTTCATGCCATGAAGAATTTGCTCAAAGCCGGTTTCGGTCTGATTTATAGCTATATCAAAGCTGTAACCAGAGACCGGGCCATCGTGATTCACCCTAGGCTCTTCAATCATAATTCCATTTGACCAGACTGCATTGCCAGCACCCACATCCATATCCCCAGTGGATTCATTATCGAAGGCAAACATAAACCTGCCCCGGGTATAAATTTTTATCTGCTCCCTGGTGGTCACAGTGGTTTCAGAATTTTCGGTAATAGTGACATTTGACAGCAAATAGGCGCCATCTGGCAGAGGATCGACGCCAATTGGCTCTTTTTGAGCCGCATCTTGGTCGCGAGAACCAGCAGCTGGCGATGCCATTGCAATGGTTGAAAAAGCTGCTTTTGCGCTCATTATTGATTTCCCTTGGCTAATTGATAGATTGGAATTTCTTTGCTCGGCTACTTTATATGGATTGGGAGCCCAAATAAACAATTGCGGAAACTAAGTAGTCGATGCGGGGGCATGAATACGCCAGCAAATCCGCGTGTTTGCGCTGATACTGGCCGCTTTAACCGACAACTATACCTTTTCAGCGCATTTATGGTTCGAATTGATCGACTCGAACGAGCTTTAAACCAAAAAGGGGTAGTGTGCCTTAATAAAAAAATATTAAGGAAACCACCAATGCTCCAGCGCTGTATTGCTATATCACCTATTTTGGTTCTTCAATCACTCATCTAACCAAATACTTGTTATCTCAAAATATCGCTGACCTACCGTTTATAGCTGGTTTATGCAGTTACGAAGGGGGAAAATTGGTGTTTGCAATTTATTTTTCAATAAAAACTATAAGATAGTTAACGAGGATAGTTATGAGGTTTATTTCAAATTCATGCAATGCAGGTTCGCTTAAGAGCTTTGCATTAGCAAGTGCTTTTAGTCTTCTTATTTCAGCCTGTGGCGGCGGTGGTGGCAGCACTACGCCTACCCCAGCTGATACAAATACCCCAGCTGATACAACTACCCCAGCTGATACAACTACCCCAGCTGATACAACTACCCCAGCTGATACAATGAAGCCTGTGATAACTCTGGCAGATTCAGCGGCCATAAGCATTGAGCAGGGCAGTACTTTTAATGCTCCCAGTGCTACTGCAACTGATGATACTGATGGTGATATCTCTTCCAATATTGTGGTAAGCAATCCAGTGGATGCAAATACCGCAGGTACCTATGAAGTGACCTACAATGTCTCAGATAGTGCCGGCAATGCGGCAACCGCAGTCACTGTTAGCGTCACTGTTAATGCAGTGGATACTGGAGACGCTGGAGATACCGGAAACACTAGTGACTCCCCTCTAGTTGGCGATTGGAAAATAGCCCCCGAGGCCGCTGCTCTGGGCGTGGGCCCAGGTCTGGGCGACACTAGCTGGTGGGCAAACGGTGCCAGCGATGTAACCACTAGAGACTGTTTCTTCGATGATATCTTCCGTTTTAACGCCGATGGTAGCTTTGAAAATGTGATGGACGGAGAAACTTGGCTGGAAAGCTGGCAAGGTGCAGGAACTGACACCTGTGGCGCACCAGTTGCACCGCACGACGGTTCTGCTGCTGCTACTT
>JANXGQ010000039.1 GCA_024959305.1 Porticoccaceae bacterium
GGCCTCATTATTTGGTCAATGGCCCGGTGCTGCGCCTACTAATTTGGCGACACTGACCTTTGATATTGCTGAGGGTGCAACAGGTTCTACGCCGATTAACTTCTCTGCCAGTAGTAATGCGGCAGGCTTTACCTTTGCCGGTCAATCTCAGGATTTGGTGATTAGTGCCGAAGCGGAGCATGTTGAGTCGCAGCTAAGTATTAATGCCGCAACAGGTGAGGTAAGCCTAGCCACTGACCCAGATTATGAGGCTCAGTCTGAGTATAGCTTTAACGTTACTGCTACCGACGCTGCTGGCAATGCCAGTCAGCAGGCAGTCACACTGGCGGTTAACGATCTCGATGAGATTGCGCCTGTTATCACCTCGGGCGAGAGTGCCTCGGTCGATGAAAGTGCGAGCGCAAATCAGGTTGTTTATATTGCGAGCTCGGATGATAGTGAGGCTACCTACAGCTTGACTGCAGATAGTGATGCAGCATTAAGCATTGATGAGAATAGCGGCGCGGTTACCTTGGCATCAGATCCAGATCACGAAGCGCAGGATCAATACAACTTTACAGTGGTTGCCACCGATACGGCGGGCAATGCCAGTCAGCAGGCAGGCACACTGGCGGTTAACGATCTTGATGAGATTGCGCCTACTATTACCTCTGGCGACGTGGCGGCTATTGATGAGAATAGCGGTGCGGCACAGGTTATCTACACGGCGACTGCAGATGATAGTGCAGACACCAGTGGCGGCATTAGCTTTAGCTTGGCTGCAGGCAGTGATGCAGCCTTAAGTATTGATGCGGTAACTGGCGCGGTTACCTTAGCCGCAGATCCCAACTATGAGGCTCAGGATCAATACAGCTTTACAGTGGTTGCCACTGATACGGCGGGTAATGCCAGCCAACAGGCAGTGACACTGGAGGTTGGCGATCTTGATGAAGTTGCACCTACCATTACTTCTGGAGATACAGCTGCTGCTATTAATGAAAATAGCGGCGCAACTCAGGTTGTCTACACCGCCACCGCCGATGATGCTGATTACAATGGTGTTGAACCTGTTATTACTTATAGTTTGAGTGATAATGATGCTGGCGCCTTTAGTATTGATGCCAGCACTGGTCAGGTTGCGCTATTGGTTGATCCAGATTATGAAGCTCAATCTGAATACAGCTTTACTGTGGTAGCTACAGATGCTGCCGGAAACCAAAGTGACGCTAAGGCAGTGACTATTTCAATTAATGATATAGACGATTTTGTCCTAGCAGGTAAGGTATATCACTGGGGCAGTCAGGCGCTGTTGGAAAATGTTGCAGTCACCATGCATAACCAAGCATCAGGCGCAGAAATGGCTTCAGTGGCCACCGATTCCGATGGTGGTTTCACAATCAATGATCTTGCTGCTGATGAAGTTGTCGTATCTGTAGAGCGAGATCTTCAGGCGGAGGATTTAGGACGTTTAGTTACCTCGGCGGATGCTTTGGCGGCGCTGAAAATAGCGGTTGATATAAATCCAAATGCTACGAATGAAGATGGCCTACAACAGAGAGCAGTTTCCCCTTATCAATATATTGCAGCAGACGTCAACAAATCTGGCCAAGTAACCAGTGCAGATGTTTTAGAAATATTAAAAATGGCAGTCAAAATGCCGAATGTTACGCCAGTGGAGTGGCTTTTTGTTGCTGAATCTCAGGACTTCTGGGACGAGACAGCAGGCGAAGATGCGCTAACCATTGATCGCTTATCGGTAGCTTGGGATTCAGACGGTACGGAAATATCATTAACTGAATCTGCAGAGATGAATTTTGTTGGCGTTATACTGGGCGATGTAAGTAATAATTGGCAGCCGCTAGAGGGTTCACAGGCCATTGAGTATAGCCACTTTGAGACCCTTGAAGATCAGGGCGTTGCACCTCTCTACCAGTGGGGTTTAGCATCACAGGCCACTGATGGTGGGGTTACAGTGGTTGCCGAAGAGTTTGTGCCCATGATCACCTCGGGCAGCCTTGTAATCTTGGAGCAGGGTGCAGACTCAAGTTCTGCGATCTACACGGTTAGCAGCAATCTTTCTGATGCGACCTTTAGTATGGCTGATGCAACTACCTATGCAAGCGTTGGTGGTGGTTCGGCAGAAACAGTTGTATCTATTCCCGATTTAAGTGGCTCGCAGCAGCAATTGGTTTATGTATCTGCTAGTACT
>JANXGQ010000017.1 GCA_024959305.1 Porticoccaceae bacterium
TTACATTTGCTGAATTTTCTGAATTTTCTGAATTTTCTGAATTTTCTGAATTTTCTGAATTTTCTGAAGCGTTTGTATCTTCAGAAGCTGGATCAGCTTGCTTATTTTTAGTCTTAGTATTGCCATTGCTTGAATTCTGTTGACCATATAAGGAGCCAGTATTTCCACGGGTTGAATCTTCTCGACCATAGGAGGAATCGGCATCTCCATAGGTTGAATCATCTTGATCATAGGAGGAACCGGCATTTCCATAGGTTGAATCATCTTGACCATAGGAGGAGCCCGCATTTCCATAGCTTGAATAACCTTGACCATAGGAGGAGCCAGAATTTGCATAGCTTGAATCATCTTGAGCATAGGGGGCGTCGGTATCTCCAAAGTATCTGTTATCTCGACCGGATAAATGATCAGTATCTTCAGAGGTCTTATTTTTTTGATTACTTGAAGTGTCCGCTTCTACAGATTGATCCTGTATGGCTGGAGCCTTATTCTGATCGGATAAATTATCAGTATCCCCAAAGGTCTCACTGCTTTGATCACTTGAGGTATCGGTTCCTAGCGATTGATCTTGTATAGCTGGACTATCATCCTCAGCATTCTTGTCGCTACCACCAATATCGAAAAGAAAAAGAATACTTAGCGTGATGACGATTATTGAAATTATTATTTTCATTGAATACTGCGCTCTCAATCTGTTGTTATAGAGTCGAAAAATGACTATACAACAGGTAGTTTTGTTATAAAAGCAGCAGCCTATTTTTCTGGCGCATTCAAAACCACTTTGTTTCTTCAATATGGTGTCCCGTGAGGGACTCGAACCCCCAGCAGTCGCTTAGGAGGCGACGGATTTATCCTGTTAATCGAACGGGACGAAGCGAATATTATATTCTCAATCATTGTAAAAGCCATTATCAGTTACAGATAATTCTTCTTTAGCTATACAATTTTAGCTATACAATCCCTGCCATGAATATCCTTCTCCTTAATAGCGGCCAGATTAACGGCACTTCGGCCACCATTACTGGACGCCAATTAGAACATTTGCAAACCGTGCAAAATCTCGGGTGCGGCGACTCTGTTCGTGTAGGTGAAATCAATGGCTCAATGGGTACCGCGATTATCAGCGAGATCGACCAGCGCCGCGCAGTACTGGATTTAACCCTAGATACACCACCGCCACCGCCACTGCCGCTGACCCTGATCATGGCAATGCCCAGACCGAAAATGCTGCGCCGCATATTACAGACTGTAGCAGCCATGGGTGTCAAAACAATTTACCTGATTAACTCGGTACGGGTGGAGAAAAGTTTTTGGCAGACGCCATTTTTATCGGCCGAGGCTTTACAGGCTGAATTTCTATTGGGCTTGGAGCAGGCCAAGGATACAAGGCTACCTGAGATACAGCTGCGCAAGCTGTTTAAGCCTTTTGTAGAGGATGAACTCAGCGACTTGATAGGTGAATCTAAAGCCATTGTCGCCCATCCCACTGGACCTGCACCCTGCCCGATCAATATAGGCCAACCGACCACTCTGCTGGTGGGGCCTGAGGGTGGATTTATTCCCTATGAAATCGGAAAGCTTGAGGAGGTCGGTGTTGAGCCGGTTTCCATAGGCCCTAGAATCCTGCGCGTGGAAACCGCTGTGCCCGCCTTGATCTCTCGGCTATTCCCCGCTTAATAAGCTCTGACCTATGATCGACGCCGTCTATTAACTGAACTTCTAGGTTTTGGTTTGTGCTTGAATTTTCTTGATTCACGGCGTTGAACTTCTTTTTCGCGCCGCGACTCACCGGGCACCAAACAGTCATCACCAGAGCCAATCAAATCAGCTCTATCCATACGTCGCAGTGCTTTGCGCAACATGGGCCAGTTCTCTGGATCATGGTAGCGCAAAAATGCCTTATGCAAGGTCCGCTGTTCCTTGCTCTTGGCACTAAAAATAGCCTCTTCAGTATTTCGCTTTAAGGGCTTTAGAGGATTTTTCCCAGTAAAGTACATGGTGGTCGCCGAGGCCATAGGTGAGGGATAAAAATTTTGCACCTGATCAACCCGAAAGTTATTTTGCTTTAACCACAGGGATAAGCTCATCATATCTTTGTTAGTGGAACCCGGATGTGCGGAGATAAAGTAGGGAATCAAATACTGTTTCTTGCCCGCCTCTTTGGAGAAGCGCTCGAACATTTTTTTAAATTTATAATAGCTATCCATGCCGGGCTTCATCATTTTAGTCAGAGGCCCCTCCTCTGAATGTTCCGGTGCAATTTTCAGATAACCGCCCACATGATGGGTCACCAGTTCACGCACATACTCGGGGTCCCTAATCGCTAGGTCATAGCGCAGCCCAGAGGCCACAACCACCTTTTTGATACCCTCGAGATTGCGGGTCTTGCGATATAGCTGCGTAGTATGACGGTGATCGGTTTCAAGATTGACACAGATTGTGGGATACACGCAGGACGGTCGCCTACAGGTTTCCTCGACCTTTTTGTCTTTGCAATTCAATCGATACATATTGGCCGTGGGGCCGCCAAGATCGGAGATAATCCCAGTAAATCCCGGAGTCATATCGCGAATATTTTCCACTTCTTTGAGAATAGATGCCTCAGAGCGGCTTTGAATAATCCGCCCCTCATGTTCGGTTATCGAACAGAAAGTGCAGCCCCCAAAACAGCCGCGCATAATATTTACCGAAAAACGGATCATATCGTAGGCTGGAATTTTCGCCTCACCATAGGAGGGATGAGGAATTCGCTGGTAAGGTTGTTCAAAAACCCAATCCAGCTCTTCGGTTTCCAATGGTATTGGTGGCGGATTAACCCATATATCATTGCGCCCCTGACTCTGCACCAACGGCCGCGCGTTGCCGGGATTGGTTTCGCGGTGAAAGATACGGTCTGCATGGGCATAGAGCAGCGGATCCTCAACCACCTGATCATAGGATGGCATACGAATATAGGTACTGCTGGGATCGGTTTTAAGCGCTTGGGTGTCAGGAATGATTGACAGCGCTTTGGGTTCATTCTGAGCGCTCGCCTCTTGCGATTGCTGTCTGATCTTTTTGGCATCGTCACAATTACTAGGATGGGGGGCATTATAGGGATTTTTGGATTTTCCAGTGGGCCCTACTTGATCCACCTGAGTGGAATCAATCTGCCGCCATCCCTTGGGTATTTCCTTGCACAAAAAGGCACTTCCGCGCAAATCCCTGATATCTCGAATGGCAACACCACTTGCCATGCGATGGGTTAATTCCACCATCGCACGCTCAGCATTTCCGTACAGCAATATATCCGCCGTAGAGTCCATCAACACCGACCTTTTAACGCTTTCAGACCAGTAGTCATAATGTGCCAAGCGTCTGAGACTGGCCTCGATACCACCGATCACAACCGGCACCTGAGGATAGGCTTCGCGACATTTTTGGGTGTACACGGTGACCGCTCGATCGGGACGCTTACCGCCAATATCATCTGGCGTATAGGCATCGTCATGACGCAGACGACGATCCGCCGTGTAGCGATTGATCATCGAATCCATATTGCCCGCCGTCACCCCGAAATATAAATTGGGTTCACCCAGCGCAGCGAAACTTTTTGTATCGCGCCAATCTGGCTGTGACAATATACCGACGCGGAAGCCCTGAGACTCGAGAACCCTACCTATAACTGCCATCCCAAAACTGGGATGATCCACATAGGCATCTCCAGTCACTAAGATCACATCACAGCTGTCCCAGCCAAGTTGATCCATCTCTTTTCTAGACATGGGTAAAAATGGCGCGGGCAACAGGCACTCGGCCCAGTATTTTGGGTAATCAAACAGGGTCCTTGTAGAATTCACATCAAACGACATCAGCTGACCTGCGGGTAAATTAAGTAACTGCAATTTTTTAGCGGCGCTATTGTAGCTGATTTAAGATCAGTTATACCTGTCTTTGCGTGATCAATGAGTTGAAAAATCTAAATGATAATGAATATTATTATAATTTAGCTGTAAAGAAAGGTATAATCATAGGTATCTATTAGCTTTATCTGGACTCTCTATGACTCTTTGGGATCTTTCGCAGGGCTCTTCAGCCGAGGTGAGCCACTATCACCACTCCGTTGAGGAAAACTACCAAACTCGACTTAGCGAACTCGGCTTCCATCCCGGCGAAACTATCTCCTGTGTGTTATCCCCTAGACTTGGCGCTCCTAAACTCTACAGGGTAAACAATACTATCTACTCACTGGACGACAGCATCGCCTCGCTGATCGAGATTAACTGAATACCCCAATGTCGAAAGTTGCTCTTATTGGTAGCCCCAACTCTGGAAAAAGCCTGCTTTTTAACCGTTTGACCGGCCTTAATCAAAAGGTCGCCAACTATCCGGGTATCACCGTTAATATTGGCAGCGGACAATCTCTTGCCGACCCCAGTATTGAATATATGGACTTTCCGGGCGTGTATTCAGTCCACGCCATTTCTGGGGAAGAGAGACTCGCCATAGAGAGCTTTACCAACGCCCTTAAAAATGATCTCTTAGACAGCGTTATCTGCGTGGTCGACTCCACGCGATTAGAGAAGGGTTTAATCTTCGCACTACAGATATTGGAACTCTGTTATCAGTATCAAAAACCCTTAGTTATCGCGGCCAATATGTCAGATGTATTGGAGCAGTACAATATGCAGTTCGACTACAGGGGATTGTCCGCCGCGCTGGGTACACCAGTTCTGCCAATCTCGGCAAAAACTGGCACGGGGCTAGAACAGATACCCGATATTATCAAAGATCTGCCAGCACCCAGTGCGAACTACCAAAGCGACACCATTGCCAGCGATGCTTCTCTTGTCCACCTGCAGGCGCAACAGTTAGCCCAGAACTTTGGCCCCAAGGGAGATCTGTTAATTAAGGCCCAAAACCGCCTAGATAGTTTTTTCCTGAATACATGGAGCGGCGGAGCGAGTTTTTTCCTGATTATGTATCTGCTATTTCAAGCCATTTTTACATGGGCTGCGCCAGCTATGGATGCGGTTGAAAGCGGCCTGCAAATGCTCGCTTCAGTGCTCCTGCCGCTTATATCAGAGGGGATTCTCAGTGATTTTACAGAAGATGCGATTTTTGGTGGAATCGGTGCCTTTTTGGTCTTTGTCCCGCAAATTTTTGTATTGACGCTGGTGGTTGGCATGCTCGAGGACAGTGGATACCTAGCTCGGGCGGCTGTGATATGCCATAAACCTCTGCGCCTGTTTGGCTTGACCGGCAAGAGTTTTATTCCAATGCTATCTAGTGTGGCCTGTGCTATCCCCGGCATCTACGCGGCGCGAACTGTAGACTCATCCCGCAAACGCTGGCTTACCTATCTGGCGATTCCATTAATGCCCTGCTCTGCTCGACTGCCGGTATACAGCCTATTGATCGCCGCTTTTATTCCCGCCCAAAAAGCCTTTGGAGGTCTCCTCGGCTGGCAGGGCTTAGCTATGTTTTCAATCTATCTCTTCGGTATTATCTGCGCGCTACTGGTCACCGCTATAATTTCCAATACACAAAAAGACATGCGCGACGACCTGCCCTTTGTACTGGAAATGCCCCCCTATCGATTGCCATCATGGCAACCGCTGGTAAGCAATGCCTGGAATCGAAGCAAGTATTTTGTGACCAAGGCAGGTAAGATTATTTTTGCAGTCACTGTCATTATCTGGATTCTGGGCTATTTCCCCAATTATGGTGCTTCACTCAGTGAATCCTGGCTGGGCAGTTTGGGGCAATGGATTGAACCTATCTTTGCACCATTGGGCTTAGACTGGCGCTACGGCGTGGCTATTTTGTCATCGTTCCTCGCCCGGGAGGTGTTTGTGGGCACCTTGGGAACTATATTTGGCATTGAAGGTGCGGAAGAAAATGTTATTTCACTGGCCGAACAGATCCAAAGTAGCGGCTTGCCACTGGGCTCTGGAATCGCACTTCTGGTTTTCTTTGCGATTGCTCTGCAATGTGTTTCGACGCTTGCGGTATTGCGCAGAGAAGTCGGCAGTTGGCGGCTGCCGGTGCAAATGTTTATAGGTTATAGTCTCCTTGCCTATGGGGCTGCCCTGTTGACATTCCATCTGATTGAACTGTTTACTTAGTCGACTCTGAAAAAGTCAGGACGACTTTTTCAGAGTCGACTACTTAGCCAGCCCCGCGCAAATCTAGGGTATTGTTATCTATTTATACCGCAAGCTTTGCAGCCGTGATGGGCAGACATTGCGTATTAGCAACCTAGGCCATAAAGTACGCTCTCGAAATAACCTCTTATTTGTTGCCCGAGACATTGACCCTAAAAACATCAATTGATCGCTTATATCTTGCGTAAGATATTAAAATGCCATTAAAATCCCAAGTTGTTCTATTCACCCTGCAGGTGAATGCAAAAACGCTACACCGTTTTGCGCTGGATCTAAAACCACAAACCATCGTTGCCGCTCTTGCCAAGGGCTACGGCCATTGCCTGTGAGCAGCGCCTTGTCTTGCGGCTCTATTTCTCAGCGCAAATCCTGTGTTCAACTGAGGTTTCTAGGCTAATGCATCATATTTTATGTGAAGATATCCCCTATGCACCCAACAGTGAAGAACTGTTTGATGCACTGCGCGACCTCCCCGATGCCATCTGGTTAGACAGTGGTAAACCGCGCGGTCTTCAGGGCTGCTTTGATATTATCTCTGCATGCCCAGATATTATTGTTGAAACCACCGATAAGCGCTCTACCATTACCGATGCCACCGGGGTAACTGAATCTTTCGAAGATCCTTTTAAGATTGCCAAACAACTGCTAAATCCGTTATTACCCATAGACAGTTCCGTTAATGCACCTTTTTACAGCGGCCTTATCGGCTATTTTGGCTATGATATAGGTCGTCATACGGTGTCCATCCCCACCGTTGCAAAACCGTTAACCGATCTGCCCGATATGCGCTTGGGTCGATACCTCTGGAGTCTGGTAATCAATCATGAGGCACGCAAAAGCACATTATTTTTTCATCCATTCTGCACGCAGTCGCTGCGCCAAGATATTCGTCAGCGCCTGCTCAAACAGGGACGGAAAATTAGGAAAAGTAATTTCCAGTTGTTAGATAAGTTTTCTGCAACCGTATCGCCACAGCAATACCGGCAGGCCATCGGCCGTATCAAGGATTACATAGCTGCAGGGGACTGCTATCAGGCCAATTATGCACAGCACCTTGCAGCGCCTTACACAGGTGATGTATGGCAGGCTTATCTCAGTTTGCGAGCAGCCAGCCCCGCGCCCTATTCAGTTTTTTGGCAATGGGGTGAAAAAGCCCTGCTGTCACTTTCACCAGAGCGTTTTCTGAAAACTTCAGTTGCGGCTGGTGAAGTCCATGTAGAGACCAAGCCGATCAAAGGCACAGTGTTGCGCGGCTCTTCAGTGGCAGAGGATCAGGAAAATGCCATCCGACTACTCAATAGCAACAAAGATCGCGCTGAAAACTTAATGATTGTCGACCTATTGAGAAACGATCTGGGTAAAACCTGCGTTCCCGGCAGTATCCATGTGCCAAAGCTATTTGATTTAGAGAGCTTTCCCAATGTCCATCATTTGGTCAGCACTGTGACTGGCGTACTTCGATCCGACTGCACCGCCATTGATCTGTTACAGGGTTGTTTTCCAGGTGGATCTATCACTGGAGCCCCCAAGAAGCGGGCCATGGAAATTATTGAGGAGTTGGAGCCGCTAAGACGCTCTGCGTACTGTGGCTCGGTGGGCTATTTTTGCGCATCCAATCAGATGGATACCAATATAGCAATTCGCACATTAATTGCCGATGACTCACAGATCCATTGCTGGGGCGGCGGAGGCATAGTGGCCGATTCCGATGCTGGCAATGAATTTGAAGAATCTATGCATAAGATTCGCTTGCTTCTACAAACCCTAGAGGCCTTATAGCGCTTCCGCTCTACCCCTCAGTCATTATAAACCCGCGGCTCTATTTCTAACCTGATAGCAAACTTGGATTCAACATCCGCTTGAATATCGCCCGCCAGCGCCAATATGTCCGCACCATCACCCTGATAATTGACCAATACCAGAGCCTGCTTATCATGGACACCCACGGCTCCACGACGCAAGCCACGATAGCCACAGTGTTCAATTAACCAGGCTGCGGGCAGCTTGCAGAGATTTTCCGACTGCGGATAGATAGGCATGGAGGGATAATCTTCTGCCAGTCTATCGGCCAAATCTTGACCGATTAGCGGATTCTTGAAAAAACTTCCCACATTGGGAATCTGCGCAGGATCCGGTAGCTTTTCCCGTCGAATACGACACACGGCTTCACAAATGGCCTCTGGAGTCGGCTCAACACCTCTAAGCGCTGCTTTCAGGACCGGATACTGGGTATTAGTGCAGGGAGTTTTTGTCAGTTCTAGAGTAATGCTAACAATAAGATATTGATCCTTCGCGGCCTGTTTAAAGATACTGTTGCGATAGGCAAACCCGCAATCTTGGCCCCTCATCTTAATCAGCTTACCAGAGGCAATTTCTATGACTTCAAGGGACAGAAGCAGATCGCTGAGCTCAACCCCATAGGCACCAATATTTTGGATAGGTGTCGCGCCCACATTCCCCGGGATAAGTGCCAAATTTTCCAGGCCATACCAACCTCGCTCAAGGCTGAGCAAGACCATCTTATGCCAGTTCTCTCCGGCGGCAAAAGTAACCTCTACTCTATCAGAGGAGGTTTGGCGGCTATCTACACCCCGCAAATTTATATGTATTACCAGCCCTGATATATCTGTAGCCAAAACCACATTACTACCGCCGCCCAACGGGGTGATAGCCAGTTGATGTTGTCTGGCAAATTCAAGCGCCTGATCAATCTGCTCAATGCTGTCTACACAACAAAAAAACTCTGCACGCACAGGTAACGCCAAGCTATTAAACGCTTGTAAACTAGCTGATTTAACAATTGCCAGATCGTTCGCTGCAACTGTCATAGACGTCCTTTGACTCGGCGCAACAGCTCGCTCGAGGCATCTTCAATCAGATCCAGCACTAGAGAAAACCCCTGATCCCCACCGTAGTAGGGATCGGGCACATCGCGGTAACTGGCGTAATCGGGATGGCGACAAAAATCCAGGAACAACCCGAGCTCACCGCAGAACTCCGATGGTCGCATGGCCTTGAGATCGCACAAATTTTGGCTATCCATGGCCAATACATAGTCATACAAAGCAAAGTCATCGACGCTCACTAATCTAGCCCTTAGAGCGCTCATATCATATCCCCGATCCAGAGCATGCTGTTGCGAGCGCGAATCGGGCGCCTTGCCAATATGCCAATCTCCAGTGCCCGATGAATCCACGCTTATCCTGTCGCCCAATCCCTCAGTGTCGACCATAGACTGAAAAACCGCATGAGCCGTTGGTGAACGGCAAATATTGCCGAGACAAACAAACAGCACAGAAATCTTTGGTAGAGCTTTATTCATAGTTAAAGTATATTCTATATAATATATTGCAAGATTATGTTTTTATTGACTTTATTGCCTCTTTCAGATCTTCCTCTGTATCTATACCAGAGGGGACTGGAGCTAGGGCATCGGCGATATGAATGCCCACCCCATTGTAAAGAAAGCGCAACTGCTCAAGGGATTCAAGCCGCTCTAACGGCGCCGCAGACCAGGATACAAAAAGCTTTAAACAGCTGACTCTGTAGCCGTAAATACCAATATGTCGGCGCGCTATACCCATATCGGGCATTGAGTCTCGATTGGATTGAAAATGCTCTCTTGGCCAAGGAATCGGCGCTCGACTAAAATAGCTCGCCATGCCATGGGTATCTGCTACCACTTTTACCACATTGGGGTTGAAAAATTCCTCGACAGCCTCAATCGGCTCACAGAGCGTGGCGACTCCAGCCTCTTTATTGGCGGATAGGTTAGCAGCCACCTGATCGATCACTGAAGGGGGGATCAGCGGCTCATCGCCCTGCACATTCACCACTATCTGTTGATCCTCTAACCCCAGTATTTGCGCAACCTGCTGCAGTCGATCTGTTCCCGACTGATGATCTGGGCTAGTAATACAGACCTCGGCACCAAAGCCTTCTGCCACCCTCTGGATGCGCTGATTATCAGTGGCTATAACCACGCGAGTCGCCGAACTTTTGCAGGCCTGCTGCCAAACGTGCTGGATCATTGGCAGACCCTGAATATCGCGCAGAGGTTTTCCCGGCAATCTTGTGGACGCGTAGCGAGCGGGTATTACTACAATAAATTGCATATCAATTCCTAAAATGGATTAACTTAAACCCACAACAGCTAATACATTAGCGACAAATTCAGGGGGTATATCGGCATCTACCTCTAGGACCCACACATGATTTAAGTCATTTTCAGTAAATTTAACGGCATCCTTTGCAGTGATTATGACTGGGTAATCATCTTCAAAGCAAAGATCAGATAACGCCATAGACTTATGATCATCAAAGCCAAGCAGGATCACATTCATGCCTAAGGTCTGCAAAGTATCTGCAAAACGCTGAGGATTGCCTATGGCAGCTACAGCATGAACAATCTTAGACTCAGACCATTTGTGAGCTTCAATAACCTGTCCGGTACCTAGATTTCGAAACAGGATTGGCTTTATATAAAAGTTCGCATCAATGGTTATGCTTGTGCCCAGCCTGTGGTCGCCGTTAACGACCACAAAATCTGCCGACTTAAGTCGACTTACTGGCTCTCTTAGCGGCCCAGCAGGGAGACAAAGTTTGTTGCCAAAGCCACGAGAGCCATCCACAACGGCTATTTCAATATCCCGATGTAATCGATAATGCTGCAGACCGTCATCACATAGCACCAGATCGCAGTCGCAGCGCTCTAGCGCATACTCCACTGCGCGCTTGCGCTGCGGATCAACCACCACAGCACAATCCACATCAGCCAGCTTGTGCTTTATCAGCAAAGGCTCATCACCACAGTATTCAACTGCGGTGTCCAGCTGAACCTCAAGCGGGTAGGACATGGCGGACCCGCCATAGCCTCGACTGATCACTGCTACGCTGTAGCCCTTGGCGGCCAAGGCCCTAACCAGCGCAATAATCAATGGCGTCTTACCACTGCCCCCCACCGATATATTTCCCACAATAGCCACTGGCGCCGAAAATGGACGACCCTGATAAAGGCTCTGCAAGACAAATCGTCGCAGACTTACAATAGCGCGAAATAATAATGATAGAGGCAACAGCAGCAACAGCCATAAACGCCCAGCGTACCAAGCGTTGACTATAGTCTGCTCAAGCGTGGCTCTCCTCGGCTCGGTCACTCCCCAACTACTCCGGGGCGGGTAAACTCATGGTCGTAAAGTTGTGCATAACGCCCCGAAGCGGCCAATAGCTGATCATGGGTTCCCTGCTCAATAATTCGCCCCTCCTCCATCACTAGAATACGATCGGCTTTTTCCACCGTACTCAAGCGGTGGGCGATCACAAAGGTGGTCCGATCTTTCATCAAATCTTCCAGAGCAGCCTGAATAAATCGCTCAGAATCAGTGTCTAACGCCGAGGTAGCCTCATCCAGTATCAGCACCGGCGCATCTTTTAAAATAGCTCTGGCAATCGCAATACGCTGGCGCTGACCGCCGGAGAGCATAGCGCCATCGTCACCAATGGGAGTGTTATAAGCTTCCGGAAATTCTTGAATAAACTCATGGGCATGGGCTATTTTTGCTGCGGCTTCCACCCGCTCAGCCTGACTATTAGACAGTTCTCCATAGGCTATATTGTTGTAGATGCTGCTATTAAACAGGGTGACGTTCTGACTGACGATGGCAATCTGTTGGCGCAGGCTGGCCAATGTGTAATCTTTAATATCCAACCCATCGAGCAGGATAGCGCCCTCTTCCAAGTTATAAAATCTCGGAATAAGACTGACCAGAGAGGTTTTACCACTGCCAGACGAGCCCACTAGAGCGATGGTCTGCCCCGCCTCAACCTTAAAGCTAATGTTGTTGAGCACCTGGCGGCCAGTACCCTGATAACTGAAGCAGACATCGCGAAATTCAAAACTACCCCGCACCGCATCTGTCTCCACAGTGCCCCTATCTAACTCCGAATCAGTGTCGAGCACTTCGAAAATTGACTGGGCTGCCGCTATACCGCGCTGAATCGCGCTATTGATCTCGGTCAGTTGACGAATGGGTTTAATTAACATGCCCGAGGCCACTAAGAAGGTAATAAAACTGCCAGTTGTCATAGTGGACAATATGCTTGGACTCAGCATAAATGCAGTAATAGCGCCAAACGCAAGGGAAACAATTAGCATAACTAATGGGTTGCTGACACCCTCGGTAAACGCCATCTTCATATTCTGCCGACGATTGCTATGGCTAGCAGCTTCCATGCGTGAGCGCTCTACATCTGCGCCACCAAACATGCGTACCTCTTGATGGCCATTGACCACCTCTTGGGTTACATGAGTGACATCGCCCATAGCCGATTGAATACGCCTGCTAATAATTCGAAATCGCTTGCTCACCACAGATACTAGCAGCGCAATAATCGGCATTACCGCGATAAAAAACAGGGTTAGCTTCCAGTTTACGTAAAACAGGTAGCCCATCAGTCCCAGCACCAAACTACCCTGTTGCAACAATGTCTTAACTGCTCTAGTGCCAGCCTCAGTCACCTGCTGTACGTTAAAGGTTACCACCGACACCAGATGCCCCGCCATGGCGCGGTCAAAAAAATTAAAGGGCAAGTTGAGGTATTTGGCTAAAATATCTGTGCGCAGCGCATGCACTAAATAGTTTGCAACATAGGCGAGACCGTAGCTGCCAATCAGATAGCCAAATCCTCTTACAAAGCTTACTGCGATCAAAAATAACGGGATCACCATTGCGCTATTATGAAGACTAGAGTCCGCGAATAAAGTACTGGCAAAAAAGGCCGTCAATCCAGTAGAGGGCAGTTCGGCACCCTCTTGAGCGCCAGCTGTCATAACGCCCACCGTATCGGTGATATAGCCAAGCAGATCAACAAAAGCGATCTCTGCTGCAGAATGCATCAGCAAACCGAGAACGCTCACCAAAAAAGCCAGCCAATAACGCCCTACGTACCTGAGCAGGCGCAAATAGGTTTCTATCCCCGAAGAAGTATTTTTTTGAACCATAAAGTTGCTCTTAATATACACAGCATTGGGTCAGATCGGAAAGAAATCACTAAAATATAGTCTGCCTTCCAAAAATTTTGCGACAACTTTAACACAATCTGCAGGCTTGCCATATCTTACACGCGGCAAACTCAAATCCAATATTAACGCCACCAATACAGGGGCGGTGTGGCTCGGGCCGTCACTGTTTCAATCTTAGCATTGTGGTCCCAGATAAATGTTATACCCCCCCTGATCGGCAGTATTCCATACAGTGGTACCCAAGTCCTTGTAACGCTGCACTACTTGCGGATGAGGATGGCCCTCGCTGTTCAGCCGTTGATTTAAATCCGAGGGCAAAATATAGCCGGTGGCAGAATAGCCTTTTTCAACCAGCCAAGCCTGATAGTCAAAGCCCCCCTTGATTGAGCATGCCCCGCGGTCGACGCAGACGCACAGCTAACTGTCAGTGATCGCCCGAACGAATCTGCAATAGGTCTGACTGATCTTGCTCGGACCACCTTGAATACCAACTTAGCAACAGGCGACGCAGAGGAAGATACGCGCTGTCACTATCGGAATGCTCTGCCCCTACTCTCTATAGATTCCACCGCGAGTTCAAATCGCGTACGATGATTCTGTTTATCCACCAGTCCGACCACAGAGCCTGTCACTATAAACTGTTGTTTATCAAATCTATCCGGTAACTGCTGGGAGAGGGTTTGATGTCCGACCATAACCGCCCAGCAAACTCCCCAACTAAAACAGAGAACGCAGGCGATTATGCTTTTGCCGTAGGGACTGTTGCGCAACAACCCCAGATTGACAAAACCATTAACTAGTCAGTGTAGATCTAAGAGTGCCTTCCCATAGGAAGATCTGCGCAAGGAAATAAAAAACCTGCCGGTCGTTTGCCACAGCCAATCGGGCAGTGCCAAATTACGCGGCGATGCAATGGCGCATTTTATCTGGCCAAGCCCTACAATATAAATCTGCCCTGTGTTACTTTTAGCAGTGTTGAGAACCGCAGTAGTGATGCGACAGGAAATACCAATTCTGTTGCCAAAAGCTGACCTCCCCACCGAGGTCAATTTAAATAGGATGGAATTTATGACTACAGGTTTGGTTTTAACCGGCGGCGGTGCGCGAGTGGCCTATCAAGTCGGTGTCCTGAAGGGAATCGCCACAATATTGCCCCGAACTGTCTACAACCCATTTCCAATTATCACCGGAACCTCAGCCGGTGCCATTAACGCTATGTCCATCGCTGGACGTCCGGGATCCTTTCGACTGAGGATGCGCAAGCTTGAAACTATCTGGCGCAATTTGCACGCATCGGATATCTATCGCACCGACTTTATCGGCGTGACCGCAAATATCTTCCACGTATTGGCATCGTTGCTTCACAGCGGTTATGGTATAGGTAGACCCATCTCCCTACTCAATAATCAGCCCCTCAAGCAACTGCTCAACAATTACATTAAATTCAAGCATTTGGAAACTGCAATTGACAGTAGAGAGCTACAGGCTATCGCGGTGACAGCTATGAATTACGCCAGCGGGCAATCGATCACCTTCTTTCAAGGGCACTCGGAGTTACAAAACTGGTCGCGAGCCCGTCGCAAAGGCAAATCTGTCGACATCAATATAAACCACCTAATGGCGAGCACCGCTATCCCAAACCTCTTCCCATCCGTAGAAATCGATGGAACTTACTACGGAGATGGCGCGTTGCGTCAGCTAAAACCAATGAGCCCAGCCCTGCATATGGGCGCAAAAAAACTCCTTACTATCAGTGTCAGCAACAGTTCCGTGCAAAGCTCAAGCATACCCTCGAAACACTCACCTTCTATTGCCGCTATTATTGGACATATGTTTAGCAGTGCTTTTACCGACGCAATAGAAAGCGACTTGGAATCTCTACAGGCCATCAATAGGCTGGCAAAGTTGATACCGGAGTCACAGAGAGAAGCTCATGGGATCGAAGATCTGAGCCCTATTGAAGCGCTCCACATCGCGCCAAGCCAGTCTATCGATGCTATAGCCTGCCAACATCTACAAGAGTTACCCATCACCTTAAGAATGCTTCTAAAGCTCACTGGCGCCACCGACGACGGCGATGGTATCAACGCTGCCAGTTATCTGTTATTCGAACCCGGATTCTGTCGGCGTTTGATCGACTTAGGCTACCAAGATGCCTTTGATAATGCAGATCAGATTAAGCAGTTTTTCGATCTTTAAGCTGCCCTCACCACTGCGGTATTGAATTGCCAAACAGCTGTTGCCATTAAATTTATATATTTTTCTTGCATCTTTTATTTTTAGGCGTATATTGAGATAAAAGTGTCCATTTATGCGTTGAACGCGACACATTATAAGTTGAACGTGGCATAGCAGCAGGGCACATCGGACTGACCGCAAAGGCCGCCAATTCGGTAAAGGATGACGATGACGATCTTTTACATGGAATTTTTCTGCTTGCTATGTCACTTTCCTGACCTGTCGAGGATAAGCCAACAACGATTGACAAGATCGTTGCCAACAAATTAACCGAATTAACAAAACAACCTACATCATCATCGTAATTTACAGCATTTACTTAATGGGATGCCCAGAGAGAATGTTTGATCGTCAGTTGCCACGAATGCATGATGTCTATGTCCAACACAGATCGGAGCTGTGTTGTTCTGTTGCCACTAAGTTTCAGGTTACTCGTGACGAAGCTGAGGATATAGTGCAGGCGGCTTTTGCTCGTG
>JANXGQ010000037.1 GCA_024959305.1 Porticoccaceae bacterium
ATCTCTCTCTTCAGCGGCGACAGATAATCCACAAACAACTTGCCCTGTAAATGATCGATTTCATGTTGTATGCACACCGCAAGTAATCCGCTAGCCTCTTCTTCAAAAGCCTTGCCATCCCGATCCAGGGCGCGAATAATCACATGGCACGGGCGGCTGACAGATTCATAAAACCCCGGAACAGACAGACAACCCTCATCATAGGGGACGGTCTCTGGCTCCAGCACCTCGATTTCTGGATTAATAAATACCCGCGGCTCATTGTGCTCCTCAGAGATATCCATAACGATCACTCGTTTGTGCACATCTACCTGAGTGGCCGCTAAACCAATTCCCTGAGCCTCTTGCATAGTCTCAAACATATCGTCGACAAGTTTGCGGATACTGTCGTTAACCTCGGCAACAGGTTGCGCTTCAATGCGCAACCGCGGGTTTGGGTATTCAAGGATAGTTAATTTCGCCATAGTCACTAGGGTTTACAAAATTAGGGTATAAAAAGCATCTACAATCAATCTAGACCCGACTGGAGTCGGGACAGGGTGATTGCCCTTATAACTGCGATTATACACCAACCTTGCCCTTGGAAAGGAATCCTCGTTACCAAAAAGGAAGCAAAATATGAACAGACCCCTAAATTTAGACGATGAGAGCCACTGGGCCCTAGTCGCACAGGCTATACCGGAATGCACCCCAATGTTGCAGCTGAGCCTATTGGAAAGCCTGCAAAGTTACCGATAGCTATTCGACAGCAGTGAGCAGGTTGCCGATGTCTCCCTCAATTAGCAGCTGCAACTGCTGCGAAAAGAATACCGCAGTGGCCAATGGCAGCTATTGGTGGACGCGATAAACACAGCCTTAACCAATACCCAAGCGCAAACAGTGCCTATAACCACCTCGTAATATCCCGAGCAGCTGCGGCAAATTGCCAAGCCGCCAACCATCCTCTATCTGTGCGGTGAGATAAATTGCCTGCATCTGCCGCAGATAGCCATAGTGGGCAGTCGCCGTATGACTAGGGGCGGCGAAATCACCGCCAAGTCCTGGGCAAAATATCTAGCTGAAAGCGGCTTTACCATTACCAGCGGACTGGCGCTGGGTATTGATGCCACTGCCCATCAAGGCGCACTGAGCGCCGAACAGGGCAAGACCATAGGGGTCATGGCCACTGGTATCGACAGATTCTATCCCACTCGAAACGCTCAGCTGAGGGAGCAGATTATCCATAGCGGCGGTGCATTAATTACCGAATTCCCCCCGGACACCGAGCCGCGGCCGGCCTATTTCCCCCAGCGCAATCGGATTATCAGTGGGCTCAGTCTCGGGGTTTTAGTGGTGGAGGCAGCGACTAAAAGCGGCTCATTGACAACCGCAAAATACGCCCTCGAGTAAGATCACGAAGTCTTTGCTATCCCCGGCTCTATTAATAGCCCCCAGAGAAAGGGCTGCCATCAGCTGATTAAACAGGGTGCCTGTCTGGTGGAAACCGCCGCCGATATAGTGGCGGAGCTCTCCGGGCCACTGGCTAGATATGGGGAATTGCGCGCTGATTCCGCCGATAACTCGTCCCCTGAGTCGCAATTTTCACCAGAGGTTGATCCAATGGACGAACTGACCGATGAAGAATCCGCATTGTTGGATATGCTGGGCTTTGATCCGCTGCAAATAGACGATCTAAGTACCCCTTGGCCGATGGATAAACTATTGCAGCTATTGATCGCGCTGGAGCTAAAAGAGTTGATCAGTAATGAGCATGGGTACTTTCAGCGCCTTTAAAAATGCGCTTTTTCCGCGCTAGCATCGCGCCTACAGCTTTGCAGGTTTTAAGTGGCGCTCAGACATTACTGGGTATCCCTTTATTATTTTTATTACTACTGGGATTACGCAACCGTTTTCGCTTAAAATAGGCTATTGCGCAAGGTCGCCAGTTTAGGTAGTCTGCGCGTTTTTTATGGAGATCATTAACGCTATGAGCAAACCCTTTGTTGCAATCCTAATGGGTTCCGATTCTGACTTGCCGGTGATGGAAGTCAGTTTTGAGATTCTAAAAAAGTTTGATATCCCCTTTGAGGTCAAGGTGACTTCGGCGCACCGTACGCCAGAGGCTACCCATAGCTATGTGACCGATGCCGATGCGCGCGGCTGTGCGACCTTTATCTGTGCTGCCGGTATGGCGGCGCACCTTGCCGGCGCGGTTTCCGCAACCACCTTAAAGCCGGTGATCGGCGTGCCTATTAACGGTTCGCTGGACGGCCTTGATGCGCTGTTATCTACAGTGCAGATGCCCGGCGGTATTCCGGTGGCAACTGTGGCGATTGGCAAGGCGGGGGCTAAAAATGCGGCCTATCTTGCGGCACAGATTATCGGTGTTGCGGATCCAGTGATGCATCAAAAAGTGATCGCTGAGCGCGCGGAAAATGCTAAGGCGGTGCTTGCCAAGGATGCGGCCCTGCAGGAACGGCTGAAAAATAGCTGAGACAGCCGGTGATCAACTGGAGCCAGCATCCAAAGATCAACCTTGCAGTGCAACAGTTGCATTTACAGGGGGTGATCGCCTACCCAACAGAGGCAGTATGGGGTCTGGGCTGTGACCCCTACAGCCATTCCGCGGTTGCCAGAATTCTCGCCCTTAAACGCCGCCCCGAGCGCAAAGGGTTGATTTTAATTGGCTGTGATTGGCAGCAGTTTGCGCCATTTATCGACTGTTTAGATAAACAACAGTTGACCCGCCTTAAAAAAAATTATCAAAAACCCATTACTTGGTTGATTCCCCACAACGGTGCAGCGCCGCCGTGGATTGTCGGCGAATATAATACGCTGGCGGTACGGGTTACTTCCCATCCTGTAGCCGCCAGCCTATGCCGCCTATTTGGCGGACCCATGGTGTCTACATCGGCAAATCCGCAGGGCTTGCCTGCGGCGGTCACAGGGCTTAAAGTAAACTGCTATTTCAATGGAAGACTCAACTATCAAACCTCTGGATCGGTTGGATCATCAACCTCCCCCAGTGAGATTAGGCATCTGCTAACCAGTGAGGTGATCCGTCAAGGATAATATGGAAAGGCTTAATAAGGACTCTGTTAAAGACTATTTGCTCGGCCTGCAAGATAGCATCTGCAATGCATTACAGCAGGAAGATGGCGATTCTTGGCAGGAGCATAACTGGACGCGCCCAGAGGGCGGCGGCGGTCGCAGTCGGGTGATCGCCAATGGAACAGTGATTGAAAAGGGCGGGGTTAATTTTTCCCATGTTAGCGGCGCCCAATTGCCCGCATCTGCCACCCAAAATAGGCCCGAGCTAGCAGGGTGCAGTTTTGAAGCCATGGGGGTTTCGCTGGTGATTCATCCTCATAACCCCTATGTGCCGACCTCGCATGCCAATGTGCGATTTTTTGTTGCTGAAAAAGAAGCTGCGGATCCGATTTGGTGGTTTGGTGGTGGCTATGATCTGACCCCTTACTATGGCAATCAGGAGGATTGTATTCACTGGCATCGCACTGCAAAAGAGGCCTGTGATCCCTTTGCAGAG
Organism: Porticoccaceae bacterium; assembly: GCA_024959305.1. Classification (GTDB taxonomy): domain Bacteria; phylum Pseudomonadota; class Gammaproteobacteria; order Pseudomonadales; family Porticoccaceae; genus HTCC2207. The sequence goes on from JANXGQ010000037.1 coordinate 3,527, forward strand.
GATCTGTATCCGCGACTAAAGGACTGCTGTGACGAATATTTTTATCTTAGCCATCGCGGCGAGCCGCGCGGCATTGGCGGCCTGTTTTTCGATGATTTTAATGAGCTGGGGTTCGAGCAGAGCTTTGCCTTTGTGCGCGCGGTCGGGGATAGCTATATCAAAGCCTATCTGCCGATTGTTCAGCGCCGCCGCAATCAACAATACGGCGACCGCGAGCGCGATTTTCAGCTGTATCGCCGCGGCCGCTACGTGGAGTTCAATCTGGTCCAGGATCGGGGGACTCTGTTTGGTTTGCAAACTGGGGGGCGCACCGAGTCGGTCCTGATGTCGCTACCACCGCTGGTGCGCTGGGAGTACGATTGGCACCCCGAGTCGGGCAGTGCCGAGGCGGAGCTCTGTGAGCAGTATTTGATTGATCGAGACTGGGTCTAATATGACAGATAAATACGCAGTTTTTGGCAACCCCATTGAGCACAGCAGATCGCCGGATATACACTGCCAGTTTGCACAGCAGACCGATCAATCCCTGAGCTATGCAAAACAGTTGGTTGAAGAAACTGACTTCGATATTGCCGCCGATGCCTTTTTTAACAGTGGCGGCAAAGGGCTCAATATCACTGTTCCCTTTAAACAGCAGGCCTACAGCTATGCTGCGCGCACCACAGCCAGAGCGCGTCGCGCCGGTGCGGTGAACACATTGTCGCTGGAGGCCGATGGCACTGTATTGGGGGACACCACCGACGGCGTGGGTCTGGTTGCCGATATCAAAAATAATCTGGGCTGGGAAATTCGCCACAAGCGGGTGCTTATTTTAGGTGCTGGGGGTGCGGCGCGCGGCGCCTTAGGGACACTGTTGGCGGAACAGCCCCAGCATATTGTGATTGCCAACCGCACTGTGGATAAGGCGTTGCAACTGGCCAAAGGCTTTGCCGAGTTGGGTTATCTGCTGGGCTGTGGTTTTGATATGCTCGGTGAACAGAGTTTCGATCTAATTATCAATGCCACCAGTGCCGGACTTCAGGGTCAGCTGCCGCCATTGCCGGATAGTTTGATTGCCAGTGATCAGGGCGCGGCACAAGCAGCCTGTTACGATATGATGTACGGAGCCGAGCCAACGGTGTTCGTCAACTGGGCTCGGCAACGCGGTGCAGTGGCCAGTGACGGGCTGGGGATGTTGGTGGAACAGGCCGCAGAGTCCTTTGCTCTATGGCGTGGGGTGCGACCGCAAACGGCGCCGGTGATTGCATCATTGCGGTCTCAATTTGGCGATTAATCCTGAGTATTTTCAGCTAAATACTGGTCTTTCAGCCTTATGTAGCTGGCCGCAGAGTAGCGAAAGAACTTTTTCTCATTCTCCGTCAGCTCGCGCAGTTTTTTGCATGGGTTACCCACATAGATAAAGCCGCTTTCTAAGGTTTTGCGCGGCGGCACCATACAGCCGGCACCTACAATAACCAGATCCTCTACCACTGCACCATCGTTAATAATGGCGCCGTTGCCCACTAGGATCTGACTGCCCAATGTGCAGCCATGCAAGATGGCGCGATGACCGATCACCACATCTGCCCCGACAACCAGCGGATAACCCTCGGGGTTATAATCAGATGCGTGGGTTGTATGTAGCACCGCGTTGTCCTGAATATTTGATCGCGCGCCCACGACAATTGAAAGCATATCGCCGCGAATAACCGCCCCGGGCCACACTGAGACATCATCGCCAAGATTGACATCGCCTATAACCGTGGCGGCGGGATCAATATAAACGCGGTTTCCAAGTTTTGGGTAAATTCCTTTAAAAGATCGAATTGAATGATCCATACTACTTGCTCATGTTTATAATAGGGTTCCTATTGTGGTGATAGTTCAATGACATTTTCAACTAAAAAACGCTTTATTGCCGGTGTGGTCTGCCCCAAGTGTTCGCAAATTGACAAAATTCGAGCCTTTAGTGAAGACGACATTGATTACAGGGAATGTGTTAGCTGCGGATTTAAAGACCAGATTCGTATTGCCTCCGCTCCTCGAGAGATTGATACCAGAGTGAATAAAAGCACCGAGACGGTTTCTGAACAGCCGCGCAAGGTCAGATTAATCGACCCGGGCAAGACAAAACAATAAATCTGGCTCGCTGTTGATCTATTATTGGCTGCGACAGCCCCCGCAATCTCTGTGAACAGTCTTGGACTAGGCGGTCAAAATTGATTGCAATTTGGGTAGTGAAACCTGCACCATTTTGCTATCATGCCGCCCTAAATTGGTGCCTCAAGGGAGCGTTTGAGGTGCCATGATGAAGTAAGGTAGAGTATTTCCACTATTTACCACGGAGAAATAAGCGATGTTGAAAAGAGCGCAAGCACTTTTCTTGAGACGGCTAGGTGCGGTTTTGGCCTTGGTAGCGGTTGGCGGTGTCAGTGCGGAGAATGCGACCCGGCAGCTCAATATGCCTCAAGGAGTCACCGAAGTCAGTCAGGCGGCCTACGATATTCATATGATTATGATGTGGATCTGTACGGTGATTGGCGTGGCAGTTTTTGGTTTTATGTTCTACGTGATGTACGCCCACAGAAAGTCTCGAGGTGCCGTGGCAGAAAATTTCCATGAAAACATTGTTGTTGAGTTGCTGTGGACAATAGTGCCGGCGATTATTTTGGTCGTAATGGCTATTCCAGCAACCACTGCCCTGCTTAAGGTTTACGATACTGAAGATGCCGATATCGATATCAAGGTAACGGGCTACCAGTGGAAGTGGCAGTACGAATACCTCGGCGAGGGCGTTAAGTTTATGAGTGAACTGCGCACCTCTCAAGATGAGATCTATGGCAGGGAGCCAAAGGGAGAGCACTATCTGCGTGAGGTCACGGAGCCTCTGGTCATTCCCGCCGGCAAAAAAGTACGCTTCCTAATTACCGGTAACGACGTTATTCACAGCTGGTGGGTGCCCGACTTCGGGGTTAAGCGCGATGCGATTCCCGGCCTATTTACCTCCGCTTGGGCTAAGACCGATCAAGTCGGAACCTATGTGGGTGAATGTGCTGAGCTCTGTGGTAAAGACCACGCCTTTATGCCGGTTGTAGTCGAGGTAAAAGAGCAGGCGGAGTACGACCAGTGGTTGGCGGCTAAGAAACAAGAGGCGGCAGCGTACGCATCAACCATTGGTAAACAGTGGACCTCTGACGAATTGATGGCCAAAGGGGAAGAGGTTTATAACCGCTCCTGCGCAGGCTGTCATATGCAAAATGGTCAAGGCATCCCCGGGGTTTTCCCGGCACTCAAAGACAGTGCAATTGCACTAGGCCCTGTGGAAGAGCATCTGCGTATTGTTGTCGATGGTGTCAACGGCACTGCAATGCAGTCTTTTGCGGATCAGCTTTCAGAGGTTGATCTCGCCGCGGTGGTGCATTACGAGCGCAACGCTTGGGGCAACGACGTGGGTGATATTACCCAACCCGTTGATGTTCTTAACTACAAACAAGGCCAATAGGGAGTAAACGATATGGCACATGGTCCCGCAACAATGGCAGACGGCTGGATAAAATACGCGAGCCGTTGGTTATTTACTACCAACCATAAGGATATTGGCACACTGTACCTGTGGTTCAGCTTTGCGATGTTTATATTGGGTGGTGCTTTTGCGATGATAATTCGCGCCGAGTTGTTCCAGCCCGGTATGCAACTAATCAACCCGGAATTTTTTAATCAGATGACCACCATGCATGGGTTGGTCATGGTGTTTGGCGCCATTATGCCGGCCTTTGTCGGCTTGGCTAACTGGTTGATTCCAATGATGATCGGTGCGCCAGATATGGCATTGCCGCGTATGAACAACCTGAGCTTCTGGATTCTTCCCTTTGCCTTTGCAATCCTAGTATCCACCTTGTTTATGGAAGGGGGCGGCCCCAACTTTGGGTGGACCTTTTACGCGCCGCTGTCCACAACCTATGCTCCGGACACCGTGAACTACTTTATCTTTGGTGTGCATATTATGGGGGCCTCATCGATTATGGGGTCGATCAATATTATCGCCACGGTGATGAATATGCGCGCCCCTGGCATGACCTATATGAAAATGCCGCTGTTTGTTTGGACCTGGGTGATCACCGCATTTTTGCTGGTTGCGGTAATGCCAGTGCTAGCAGGTGCAGTGACTATGATGCTGATGGATATCAATTTCGGCACCAGCTTCTTCAATGCCGCTGGCGGCGGTGATCCGGTACTGTTCCAGCATGTGTTCTGGTTCTTTGGACACCCTGAGGTGTATATTATTATTCTGCCGGCCTTTGGTGTGGTCTCGCAGATTATTCCGACCTTTAGCCGCAAGCCATTGTTTGGCTATTCGTCAATGGTTTACGCAACCGCTTCGATCGCATTTATGTCGTTTATTGTATGGGCCCACCATATGTTTACTGTGGGTATGCCGATTGCCGGTGAGCTGTACTTTATGTATGCCACCTTGTTGATTGCGGTGCCTACGGGCGTAAAAGTTTTTAATTGGATCACTACCATGTACAAAGGTTCCCTAACCTTTGAAACGCCGATGCTGTTTAGTATTGCCTTTGTGATTCTGTTTACCTTCGGTGGCTTTACCGGGTTGATGCTGTCTATTGCTGCAGCAGATATGCAATACCACGACACCTACTTTGTGGTGGCACACTTCCACTATGTAATGGTAGCCGGAGCTGTATTTAGTGGTACCGCAGCCGTCTACTACTGGTTGCCGAAGTGGTGCGGCAAGATGTATAACGAGACCATGGGCAAGGTGCAGTTCTGGATTGCTTTTATTGGCTTTAATATTACCTTTATGCCTCAGCATTTCTTGGGATTAGCGGGGATGCCACGGCGTTATGCTGACTACGGGTTGCAGTTTGCCGATTGGAATATGCTGTCTAGTGTGGGCGCCTTTATGTATGGGGCCGCGCAGATACTGTTCCTGTTTAATGTGGTGCGCACCATTACCCACGGCAAGCCAGTTGAGGATCCGCAGGTTTGGGAAGGTGCAGAGGGGCTGGAGTGGACGTTGCCTACACCGGCGCCATACCACACCTTTGAGACGCCACCAGAGGTAAAATAGGTATTCGCCGTGGAAAATAGCCATCGCAGTTTACTGGCCAAATTACTGGCGTTCGCGGTGGCTATGTTTATGTTTGCGATTTTTGTATTGCCGCCGCTATACGATCTTTTTTGCGAAGTGACGGGCATTGGTGGCAAAACCGATGGCCTCTATAAGGCGGTCGCGGTGGAAGTGGATACCTCTAGGCAAGTGGAGGTACAGTTTGTAGCCGCCAACAATGCCGAGATGCCCTGGGAGTTTTACCCCTTGGAGCATCGCGTTGTGGTGCACCCGGGTGAGCCCCGAGCCGTGAATTTTTTTGCTCGCAATACCACTGGCGAGGATATGATTGCTCAGGCAATACCCAATGTATTGCCCAACAACGCGGCGGACTATTTCCACAAAACCGCCTGCTTTTGTTTTGATAATCAGCCACTGGCCGCGGGCGAGCAGGCTGAATTGGGTTTGGTGTTTATCCTAGACCCAGATTTACCGGATAATGTTAATACAGTCACCTTATCCTATACACTTTTTGATATAACAGATCGCGCAACGGTAGCGGTCTCACAAGCGCAGTGACTTTTAAAACCACAATGGGTTATAAGTTCAGAAACGGAGAACAGTGATGTCAACAGAAAATAGTTATTACGTACCGGAGCAAAGCAAGTTGCCGATTATTGCGGCAACTGGAATGGGGACATTAGCATTTGGTGCCGCGACCTGGGTTATTGACGGTGGCTCGCCCTATATTTTCCTAGGTGGTTTGCTGATTATGGCGCTGGTTATGTACAGATGGTGGAGCCTAGTTATTGATGAAAATATGCGCGGCCTTGCCAATCAGCAGCTTAAACAGTCCTATGTTCTAGGTATGCTGTGGTTTATATTTTCCGAGGTAATGTTCTTTGCAGTATTTTTTGGCGCTCTGTTCTATGTTCGTGTCTTAGTGAACTCTTGGCTGGGTGGCGAAGCGGCAGTAGGTTGGTTCGATGACACCCCCACAGGTACGGCCGTTGCTAATAATGAGATTTTATGGCCTGGCTATGAGAGCCAGTGGCCGGTAATGGAGACGCCAGATCAGGCGGCTAATGGCGATGCCGCGCAATTTAAAGGTCCCGAACAGAATATGAACTTTCCGGGGTGGGGTCGCATTCTGCACTGGTTGCCGCTGTGGAATACGGTGATACTGCTGACTTCAAGTGTGACTGTGCATATTGCCCATACAGCGTTGAAAAATGACAACCGCAAAAAGTTCAATACTTGGTTGGGTATCACGGTTGCTCTGGGTATTATCTTTTTATTCCTGCAGGCGGAAGAGTATATAGAAGCCTATCAGCATATGGGGCTCACTCTTGAGACTGGCATCTATGGCACCACGTTCTTTTTGTTGACCGGTTTCCACGGCGCCCACGTAACCTTGGGTACGATGATGCTATTAATCCAGTGGTTGCGAGGGCTAAAAGGTCATTTCAGTCATGATGACCAATTTGGATTTGAAGCGGCCTCTTGGTACTGGCATTTTGTCGATGTGGTATGGCTTGGATTGTTTATCTTTGTCTATGTACTGGCATAGATAGTCGGCCCTGAAAAAAGGTATTTTTTGCCCTAGGCTGTGTTGCACTGCGACTTCCAGTGCTCATGTACACTGCGCGCTAGCTTCTCGTGCGCCTTGCCTAGAACAAAAAATACCTTTTTTTAGACCCGACTAGGATGGCTCGCAGCGAACGGCCAGGCAATGTCTGGCCGTTTTTGGTTGTGATTAATTTGGTTTTTGTACGGGTACTGATGGCGCGACATTATCGGGATGCAATTGGCGATCCCAGGGTGCAGTGCTACTGAGTTGACCGGTGTAGGTGCCATAGATAATAGTGGCCAACAGCAGGCTGGCGAGGCCAACTCGCAAACCCAGAGCAAATAGTAGCCGTTTTCTGGGATTGCCTAGGTCTTTGACCAAGAAATTAAGTCCGCTAAACAGACTGGCCACAACGGCAATAAATAGAATGACGATAATAGTTTTTAATATCATGGCTAAGCCTATAGTTAAGACAGGATTCATTTAACCACAGATGATTGATCAGGCTCAAAAAACTTACGTCTTCAAGTGGCAGCCCAATGCCAAGTTGCTGCTATTCTCCGCACTGATGTTGCCGCTGTTATTGGAGTTAGGCTATTGGCAGCTGCAGCGCGCTGATGAAAAACAACAAATCCTTGACCAGTATCAAACCAATGCTCAGCTGCCGCCTGTCATCACTGTTGCAGAATTAGCTTCCGAGGGAGATTTACAATATCGCCGCGTTTGGATAGAGGGGCGAATAGATAATCAGCGCACGATTATTCTCGATAATCGGGTTAAGCGGGGACGCCCAGGCTATGAAATTTTGCAGGCAGTCGAAGTGCGCGGCGCCTCACAAAAGCTATTGGTCAATCGTGGCTGGGTGCCGGCGTCCTTAGACCGTGCTATCTTGCCCGCAATCCCAGAAATTGGGACTGAGGTGCAGTTGCGCGGATTTTTATACCGCAGACTGTCAGGCGGCTATCAGTTAGATGATGGTGTGGGAACAGTTATCGACTGGCCGAGTCGCGTTGGATGGATTGGCGTTGAGCGCGCTGAGGAGCTATTCGGGGAGCGCTTTTTCCCCTACCAATTGCGCCTTGACCACGATTCACCGGGCGCCTTGGAGACCGGTTGGGTCACTGTGTCGGTGCAGCCGCAGAAGCATACCGCCTACGCGGTGCAGTGGTTTGCCATGGCGCTAACATTATTAATTTTGACTCTTATTGCCAACTCAAATCTAATCAGTTGGCTAAAAAAGCAACCATCAGATAATCTGAGTGGCTAACTAGGAAATACATTTATGTCAGAGCAGAGTCCATTATCCGTAAAGCAGCGAGGTTTTAGATACCAGATTTGGTTAATGCTAATGATTATTTTTGGGGTTATTGCCTCTGGATTTATTTTGATGCCGAAAACAGAGCAACAGCGTCAGAAAATGATCGAGCTATTTGGCACTACCAATCAGGGACAGCTGGTGAAGCCGGCGGTGGATTTAAGTTCCCTGCTGGCGGATTTTTCCCTTGACGACAAGCCAAAATGGCAGGTTATTATTGCCGGCGGCAACGGCTGTGATCAGAACTGTGAGCAGGTGCTTTTCAGCACCAAACAGATCCATATGTTGTTGGGCAAGTTAACTGGGCGCGTGCAGAGGCTCTATCTACCCGATGCAAGCCAACTGCAAGTGCTCGACCTAGACCGACTGCATCTCGAGCACCCCTATTTGCAAGTATCTGCAATCGAGTCTTCGCAGCTGAGCGATTTACTGCGCAATAGCTCTGCAGACTGGGATATGCGCGATACTAGGTATTTTGTGGTGACGCCAGATCATCAAGCCATTTTATATTACACTGCAACCGATGACGCTGGCGGGCTTCTAGACGATCTAAAACATCTGTTAAAATACTCTCCTGACCGCTAGCAAGTAGCAGAATCGGTTTTTAGGTTTAAATAAATTGTGGAGCGAGCGGTGGAGTTAAAGACAGAAAACAATAAAGCGGCCAGTTGGCGCGACTACTTAGAGCTGTGCAAGCCGAAGGTGGTGGCGCTGATGATACTGACTTCAGTGATTGGTATGCTGTTGGCCACCACTCAGTCGGTGCCCTTAGAGATACTGCTGTTCGGCAATCTGGGTATCGCCCTCTGCGCTGGGGCCGCCGCCACCGTAAATCATGTGGTCGACCGCCATATTGATGAAAAGATGGCGCGCACTGCCAATCGTCCCATTGCACAGGGCCGTCTATCACCCAATCAGGCGGTGCTATTCGCGCTGCTTACAGGCTCAACTGGGATAGGGATTCTGCTGCTGTTTACCAATCTATTGACCGCTTGGCTGACGCTCGCCTCCCTAATCGGCTACGCATTTATTTATACCATGTTTCTAAAGCGCGCTACGCCACAGAATATTGTGATAGGCGGTCTTGCTGGCGCCGCCCCGCCGCTGCTTGGATGGGTGGCGGTAACCGGAGAAATTCACTACAACGCACTATTGCTGGTGTTAATTATTTTTGCTTGGACGCCGCCGCATTTTTGGGCGCTGGCAGTACATCGCAAAGACGAATATGCCAAAGCCGAAATTCCCATGTTGCCGGTAACTCACGGCGAGGCCTATACCAAAATAAATATTATGCTCTATACAGTGATTCTGGTTGTTATCAGCATTCTGCCCTATTTGACTGGGTTGTTCGGCTGGCTCTATCTGAGTGGAGCTCTGCTATTGGGGATAGGGTTTCTCTATTACTCTCTGCTAATGTGGCTGGATAGAGACTCTGGAATCAAGACCTTTAGATATTCCATTATTTACCTGATGGTGCTGTTTGCGATTATGTTGCTCGATCACTATCTGGTAGAGAAGACAGTCTACCTCAGGCAGTTTTAAAACCACTACAGGCTTTAGTTATGCAACAAAAAATGGGAATTCAAAGAACTGTCCTGATGCTCCTAGGGCTTATTTCGCTAGTGGTCTGTGGGTTTATATGGCGCATGAGCCAGCCGGTGATTATGTCCAATGAAGAGCTACGAATTAACGGCGCTGTGGTATTGGATAAACCGAGAATTTTTAGTGATTTTGAGTTGCTGGATCACAGTGGTGAGCCGTTCAATATTGCCCGTATGCAGGGAATTTGGACTATTGTTTTCTTTGGTTTTACCCACTGCCCAGATATTTGCCCCACCACGCTGGCAACACTCAACCAGACTTACAGCAAACTGAAAGACAGCGAAAAAGAGCGCTTGCAGATTGTGATGATCTCCCTAGATCCCGAGCGCGATACGGTAGAGAAATTGGCCGAATATGTGCCCTACTTCAACTCAGAATTTATTGGTGTGACCGGCAATCAACATCTGATCCGTCGTCTGACGGCCGAGCTTAATATTGCCTATAACAGGGTGCCATTGGGGCCTGACAACTATACCGTAGATCATAGTACCCAACTGGTGCTAATCAATCCCAAAGGGCATTATCACGGCTTCTTTAAAGCGCCGCACAGCGAGACCATGATGCGCAGTACTTGGCGTTCTATTGATGCAACCAGTGGGCTCTGAGATCTTTCACAGATGATCTTTTGCCCTCATGCGGCGTTAAAATCGTACTCATTCGGTCATTTATGATCAATAAACTCCCTTACTCCCTTACTCCCTTACTCCCTTACTCCCTTACTCCCTTACTCCCTTACTCCCTTACTCCCTTACTCCCTTACTCCGTGCGATTTTG
>JANXGQ010000089.1 GCA_024959305.1 Porticoccaceae bacterium
CACAGGTTCAATCCCTGTACCACCCACCAAAGGTTATTGTGGACCGGTAGTTCAGCTGGTTAGAATGCCGGCCTGTCACGCCGGAGGTCGCGGGTTCGAGTCCCGTCCGGTCCGCCAATAAATATCAAAGGCTACTTCGCGAGAAGTGGCCTTTTTTATTGGGCGTATGGACGAGAACCCTGTGCGCCCCGAAGGGGTGAAAAAATCCATTAGGATTTTTGAATCAATCCCGTCCGGCCCACCATATTAAATAATTAAACCTCTGTTTTTACAGGGGTTTTTTATTTCAATTAAAACAGCAAGGTTAAAATAAATCGGTTCATTGCAATATCAACCCAGTTGGATAGGGCCTTATTACCTCACCGCGCACAGCGGATAATGGATGGCGCGGTTTACTTGCCAAGCCCACTGAACTGGTGGGACAGCTATCGTTTTCTATATGGTATAGAGCTGTAGCCAGCATATTTTCATTTTCATTTCCCAGTGCATTACTGAGATCATCGGCAACCTGACAGCCGCGCACCTGATCCGCACCATTGTCGGTAATCGCGGGAACGAAGCCATCCGCATAGTCGCCAAAGCCCTTGGCATTAGCGCCTTTGAATTGAATGGTAAAGTAGGTGGTGCCGCAATTATCTTCAGGGAGAAAACCATAAGGCTTGCCCGTGGTGTTATCGCCAATCAAAATGACTTCCACATCAATACCACGCAGTCCATTAATCAGATATTCGCTAGCTGAGGCGGTATTACTGCTGGAGAGAATATACACCCGCGATAAATTTAGCTTGGGCAACGCAGTGCCCTCAATAGCTGAAAACCCAAAAGCAGCGGACGGAAATTGATACGATTCGTTTTCCATACTGCGCTTATCGTTGTACACCAATCCCCCATAAATTTTACCCAATGCGCTATCACCTGCAATCATTGTTCCCAATTCAGCCGAGATAGCCAGATAGCCACCACCGTTATAACGCAAATCTAAAACTAGCTCATCAATCTGATTGTATTTAAAGGAATAGGCTGCGTCGATTAGCTGTTGTTCCGCTGTAGCCACGCCAAAGGTATTAAATAATAGATAACCAATTTTTTTAGAATTTTGGTCGATAACAGCCGTGGTATGGACTGGCACTTCGGTTATTTCTGCGCTTTGCAATATAACCGTGCGATCTGAGCTGGCATTAAGATCTCTGATAACAAAGCTATGGGATTCGCCAATGGTTGAAGGAAATAAACCGGCATTGAGAACATCTGCATCCCCGTACGCCATACTGGCACCATCGATACTAATAATCTCCGCACCGCGCTGGATATTATTATCTGCTGCAGATGTATTGGATTCAGTGATTACGATAAGCGTTTTTCTTGGAGGATAACTGCTTACCATTGAAATAGTGAACCCATAGCTAACTGAAATACCGGATTCGGAAAACTGCTCATGCTCCTCAGTATTCCAAGTGAAGTGAAAGCGATCCTTATCCTGCCCAGAATTAGTAAGGGCATTGGTTTTCATTAGATCAAAGTAATCGATCGGATTATTGATGGTAGCGGGGTCTATATCCGGTAGTTCGCTGTACCAGAGATAGGTCTCTTGACTCCAAGAGCGAGTCCAATTATTTTCATCGGTAACTGTACCCACAAGATCTTGATAGTTGTTATCGGAACGCGGATTGGCGCAGCGATTGGCAAAGTTTATTGCAGGCGCATATTCACCGGGAACCCAGCCTGAAGCAGGGGTTTCAGTATTGGCTGTTTCAGTGATATCTACAGGCTGATCAGAGATGCCGCCATTAGCATCGCCGGTGCCAGTGCCATCTGAATCGGCATCTACGGTTTCAGTTGCGTCCAAAGGTATAAAGTTTTGGATATGACCTTCGATATCGGCAACAGAAGTGCGCGTACCATCTGGCGATACTGCACCCGCGATAAGCGTCTCTCCTCTCAAGCCGAATAAATAACGCAGTAACAGCAAGCCATCCGTTAAGGCATCAACGGTGCCATCTCCATCGATATCAGCAATGCTATAGGCCGATTCAACTGACAGCTCAACCTCAGCAGCGGTCAGCGGTGAATCATGCGCAACCGCGCCGTTAGTCAACGTAGAGCCGCGGAGTCCAAACGTATGGCGCAGTAACAACAGTCCGTCAGTAAGCGCATCCGCCTGGCCATTCATATCGAAGTCCCAAGTGGCACTTACAATATTTAGATCATAGCTCGCACCGTCGAAGCTATAACCAGCGGCATTACTGCTTGACGAGAAGCCAATGGTTGTAGACTCAACATCATCTGCAGACTCAGCTACAGTGAAGTCGATGGCTAACAGAGTCTCTGGTAGTGCACCTGGCCAGTTGCCGAATAATGAAGCCCAAGCCGCTGTCAGATACTTATCGGTTGAGGGATCATTATCCAAGTCTTCCGTGTCATTGAGAGGACCGGCTGACGTTATATTGTCAGTCGACAGAACTTCCGCAAACTGATCGAAGGTTAGCAACGAACTGTTGTAGTGTACGCGCAAGCCCAAACCAGTCAGTGAGCTATCGTCATCTTCAACATCATAGCCAACTTCCACGCTTACAACCTGACCAACGATCGCTACAGGACTTCCTATCACAGAGACTAGCTGTGTCTGTGCTGGTAGTGCACCCACGCTTGGATCAAGCGGATCTTGGTCTACTCCATCCGCTACACCATTGTTATCATCATCGGGGTCAGCGTTGTTACCTACACCGTCTAGGTCTGTATCTAAAGACTCATTAGCATCCATAGGGAAGGCATCAGAATTATCGCCAACTCCATCTAGATCTGTATCAAGCCACTCGGTCGCATCAAAAGGAAAAACATCGTTGCCATTCTGGCTAGAGTAATCGTCACCATCTGGATCAATCATAAGACCAGGCACATCGGTCTGACCACTATAATTCCAACCCCAGCAGACCACACCCGAATCATCAAGAGCGCAGGTATGGCTACGCCCCAACGATACCTGAATAGGATTACTTAAAGCAGGCACATTGGTCCGGCCAAATCCATTAAAACCCCAGCAGATCACACCCGAATCATCTAGTGCGCAGGTGTGATAAGGCCCTGTCGATATCTGAGTAGGATTACTTAACGCTGGCACATTGATCTGGTCATATTCATCAGAACCCCAACAGTGCACACCAGAATCATCAAGGGCGCAGGTATACTGAAATCCTGACGATACCTGAGTAGGATTTGTTAAAGCCGGTACAGTGGTCTGGCCAGAATCATCTCTACCCCAACAAATCACACCTGAATCATCAAGAGCGCAGGTATGCTTATACCCTGACGATACCTGAGTAGGATTACTTAACGCCGGTACATTGGTCTGGCCTTCATAATCCCAACCCCAACAGGCCACGCCAGAACTATCAAGCGCACAGGTGTGATGCTCCCCTGACGATACCTGAGTAGGATTACTTAACGCCGGCACATTGGTTTGGCCAGAAGTATTACGACCCCAACAAACCACATCCGAATCATCAAGCGCACAGGTGTGATAAGGCCCTGTCGATATCTGAGTAGGATTACTTAACGCCGGTACATTGGTTTGGATATATTCATTAGAACCCCAACAGTGCACACCTGAATCGTCAAGGGCGCAGGTATATTTGCCCCCCGCCGATACCTGATAATCCGCCACCAGTGGGTTGCGGTCATTCTCAATTTCCCAATCATCAGGAAGGCCATCGTTATCTGTATCAACGGCATGACCGTTCAGACTAAACAGCATTAGCATCAAAACACTGGGGGTTTTTAATAGCTTTAAGGCAAATTGCAGGGGCATCTCTTGTTCCCTTTATTTTTAGTTTGTTGCGGCTGTTGTTAGCCAAGCCGCATCTCACTAATCTTACTTGTACTCTATTTATTCTCAATTAAACAATACTTTTGCATTAAAAGCTTCGCTGGGATGAATCCAAATTCCATTGCAGCGCCGAAAAAAGGGCTTTCGACCCCCTAATTCGGAAAAAAATGCTTTCACACACCGCATGCAATTGCTTAGAGTTTGTGATATTTTGGCGGTGAACGAAAAAATGGGGTTTAAAGTTTAATCCCTTAATTTTATAACTATTTGACGAGGTCTTACTAGATTACAGAAATCTCGAACCCGAAGTGAAAAGCGTTACAGGAGTACAAAAAAACGTCAGTGCAAAGCTACGCAAAATAAACTAATCGCTATAAAGGGGAATCGACAATGAATAAACAATCATTTTTTACCATAGGCAGTTTCGCGCTTGCGACAATGTCCGCTGGCGTTCAGTCAGTAGAGATTGATGAAATTACCGTAACGGCCAACAAAAAAGTTCAGACACTTCAAGAAGTGCCAATTTCCGTCTCAGTAACCAGCGAAGAAGTCATTCAACAATCAAGTATTGTCGATCTAATTGACTTGCAAACCGCTGTACCTTCTTTGCGAGTAAACCAGCTACAGAGCTCTGCGCAAACAAATTTTGTTATCCGCGGCTTTGGCAATGGCGCTAATAACCCAGGGATTGAGCCCGCTGTTTTAGTGCTAATTGATGGAGTGCCAAGATCCCGCTCCTCATCCTCACTAGCTGATTTGCCCACGCTAGAACGGGTTGAGGTGCTAAGTGGCCCGCAATCAACATTATTCGGTAAAAATGCGTCTGCCGGCGTAATTAGTATTACCACCAAAACGCCCGAAGACGAGTTTGGCGGCCTGCTCGAAGCAACCACAGGGGATTATGGGTCTCGGATTGTGAAAGGCACTGTAACTGGACCGATGACGGATGATTTATCATTCCGATTATCAGCCAGCTCCAATGAAATGGACGGATTCGCCACCAACCTTAGCGATGGCAGTTCAATCAACACCAGAGATCGATCTGCATTCCGGGGCCAATTGCTTTGGGAGCCCTCAGATGAACTCTCGGTTCGACTGATTGTCGACCAAGACAAAATCGATGAGGAGTGCTGTGTTGCCGGCCATCTTTTAAAAGGCCAGGCGGGTGCGGTCAGTGATGGCATTGCCCTGCAAGCTCTCGCCGCTGGAGATACCAGCCGCGGCGTAACTAATGCGGATCCCTGGGATCGTGAAATTTATATGAACTTCCCAGCATCCAATGAAGCAGAAAATGACGGTGTCTCTGTGCATGTAGAGTACGATATGGGGTTTGCCACGCTGACCTCAATCACTTCTGATCGACAGACCACCATGCACTCAAACTTTGATGCCGACTTTTCTGCGGCCAAGCTGATAAATGAGAACAAGCTGGATTATGACTTTAAAACCTTTACTCAGGAATTTCGCCTAGCTTCAAATGGAGACTCAGATCTGCAATGGACCCTCGGGGCTTTTTATTCTGATGAGGAGACCATCAATGATCGCACAGTGCTCTATGGCGATGAAATCTATCCGTACGTCGACTTCCTGCTATCAGCGGCAAATGCCAGCTTGCTGGGTGTGGCTGAGCAGGTCGCTCAAGGCGCTCTGGTTCAAGTGTACATGGGTGCAGGGATGGATGCTGTAGCAGCCCAAACCGCTGTTGGCACTTTAGTTACGCAGTCTGGTACAGCCGGCGTTGACGCAGCCTTAACAGCAGCCCAACTGCAAGGAGCTCCTGTGCTAACCAGTACGCAGATGAATGCTATGTTCTTTGTTCCCAATAGTGGGTCGACGCAAGAAAGATTCGATATGCAATCGAAAACCCTATCATTATTTGCCAATGTGGACTTTCCGCTGTCAGATCGGTTGCTGGCCACCGTTGGCTTAAACCATACAGATGATGAGAAAAGTGTGGTTTCCAACGTGGTGATTGAGGATTTCTTCTCCTCCCTGCCACTGCCAGCGGCAGTGGCAGGGGTACAGTTCTTCCCGCCATTTACGAACTACCCCAATGCCAGCGAAGATGGGTTATTTAACTCAGATGACCTAACCCATACACTGCGGTTAACCTATGATGTCAACGACAACACCAACGCATATATCTCTCATTCAACCGGCTTTAAACCAATCTCTGTGAATCTGTCAGTCAATGCTAACGATATCACTAAGCGAGCAGCAGATCCCGAACAGTCGGAAAACATAGAGTTTGGTGTTAAGCATACCCATGACGCGGGCTACATCAATATTGCTTTCTTTAAGCAAAGTATCGAGGGCTTTCAGTCCAACACCTTTACCGGAAACGGATTCAGCCTAGTCAATGCGGGTGACCAAGAGCATCAGGGATTTGAATTAGATACGATCACTGCACTATCCGAATCCTGGGTGGTTGGCTTGTCTGCGATTAAGATTGATGCGGAGTATGTCTCATTTGTAAACGGCCCCTGTGATACCTTGGGTCTGGGAGCAAGCATTGATACTTTTGCCTCCCTAGCCTGTGATGCGGGTAAACAAACCAAAGATCTCAGCGGCGATACCCCAGCCGGCGTTCATGACTGGAGTATCAATGCCAATGCGGTTTACTCTTATGACGTAACCGATGACGTTTCTAGCTTCCTTCGCCTTGAGTATGTCTATGAAACGGAAGTTCAGCTAGTGGATAACGTTCCCGAAGATGTGGCAAGTCGAAGCTCTAAGAACTTCAATATGAGTCTCGGATTCAGTCATGAACCCAGCGGTTTGGACCTTATGCTTTGGGGACGCAACCTCACTGATCATGAATCTCTGATTTCGGCATTCCCAACAACTGCCGCACCAGGTAGCTTTAGCGGCTATCCAAATGCGCCTCGCACCTATGGTTTAACAGTTCGCGGGAACTTTTAAACCTAGATAATAAATAAGCGGCAACAGAAAAGGGCGGGTATTTCCCGCCCTTTTTTTGCCCTAAAAAACCTATTTCCGATCACAAATCTAGAATAGGTGTATTTCGTGACTATAATTATCAATGATATAGATAACAGATTGACTTAAATTAATTGGTTACTGGACAAAAATGGATGACATTATGGGCGACAAGGCAACAGCTCTAACTTCTCGAAAGCTACTCAATAAACTGCGAGAGGGTGAAGATCTCGACTGGGATCTTATTGTTATCGGCGGCGGCATTACAGGTGCTGCGGTACTTCGCGAGGCCGCTCGCCGCGATTATCGCGTATTGCTACTGGAGCAGCGGGACTTCTCTTGGGGAACCTCCAGCCGCTCATCAAAAATGGTGCATGGCGGCCTCCGCTATCTTGTCGCCGGCGACCTCAATTTAACCAAGCATTCACTGCGGGAGCGAGAACGCCTGCTAGCTGAGGCCCCGGGGCTAGTAGAGCGCATTGCATTTTACTTTTCGCTGCGCAAAGGGCTGTTCCCCGGCCGCTGGGCAATCACTGCCGCTCTTACCATCTATGATCTAATCGCCGGCGTTCGCAGCCGCGGTTACTGCAACAACCAGACCTTAACTGCGAGATTTCAAGGGTTGGACGACCGTCAACTTAACGGCGCCTGCTTCTATACAGACTCAATGGTTGATGATAGCCGACTGGTACTGCGCGTACTTCACGAAAGTATTGCCGAGGGCGCTGCCGCACTTAACTACATCAAGGTCTCAGACCTGATTGTCGAGCGAGAACAGGTGAAAGGCGCGATTATTCAGGATCCGGATACAGGGGATCAAATCCACCTCCGCGCTCCGGTAGTGGTCAGCGCCACCGGCGCCTGGGCAGATAGTTTGCGCAATCGGGTAAACCCTGAAAAACGTATCAGACCCCTGCGCGGTAGCCACTTGGTACTGCCGAGAGCAATCTGTCCAATCGATGATGCGCTGACATTTACACACCATGATGACAACCGATGGATTCATATCTATCCTTGGGAGGGGGCTACTATTGTAGGCACCACCGATCTGGATCACCTTCAAGATTTGGATATAGAGGCAAGTATCTCTGAGCAGGAAATTAAATACCTTATCAGCGGCTTCAATCGCCAGTTTCCACAGAGAGATCTCAAACGCTCAGATATCATCTCCACCTGGGCCGGAGTGCGTCCAGTTATTAACTCAGGCAAATCGAAAGACCCCTCCAAAGAGCGCCGCGACCATGCTGTGTGGTCGGATAATGGATTAATCACAGTGAGTGGAGGCAAGCTCACCACCTTTAGACGCATAGCGCTAGATGCCCTAGCGGCGGCTGAGCCACTGTTGCCGGAGCCACAGGCGTTTTCCGATGATAAGGTCTTCGCTGCTACTAATCTAAAACCTCAGGATCTGGGCGTCCGCGATCTCAAATGGGCTCAGCGGCTGTTGGGACGTTACGGTTGTGCGGCTATAACCCTGCTTGAACAGGCGCCCCCAGAAGAGCGAGAGCCCATTGCGGATACTCTATTTTGTCTGGCCGAATGTCGCTGGGCACTGCGTTGTGAATCGGTGGTTCATGTGGATGATTTATTACTGCGCCGCACCAGATTAGGTATGCTGTTACCTAGGGGCGGAGAACAGTTATTCGATCAGTTGCAAGCCCTGTGTTGTGCAGAACTGGGTTGGACTGAAGATCAATGGCATGTTGAACTGGCGCTCTATAAAACAATCTGGCGTCAACATTACAGTTTGCCTGAGGATTGATAGCGCAAATACTTTTAGTCCGGTAAATTTTCTTTTGCGCAGTGGTCGAGCCCGATGTAGATAGCTCTATCTACGCATATCAGCATTGAGGAAAATACTGTAATCTAATCGAGTTGGATGGCAAAAGATCATTTGCGCAAAGGCCTCTGAAGATATTATGACCAGCTCAGAACTACACTTTATCCGCGATGGGGTTCACACCTTTTTAGTGCTGCCTGCATCCACGCTCATCAACAAATTACCGCAACTGGAACAGTATTTAGCACCCGATAGCTTGGCTGAGGTGGGTTGGGGTGACTACCATTACTACGGCGCTGACTACCAATCCCTATGGCTGGCTCTGAAAGCATTGTTAACGCCTACAGCTTCCGTGGTATCTCTACGCAGCCTGAACAATCTGCAGGAGGGTTTGCAAGGCTCTGCTACGCTCTACCGCATCAATACTGGTCAAGCGCTTATGGACTCGACGGCCCACTATGTGAGTCGTTATTTTAGCGTTAATAGCTGCGGTCAACTCAATATGCTCAGACAGATGACCGGTGGCACTCAGTTCTTCGAATCCCGAGGGACCTATCTACTCTTTAACACCTGCAATAACTGGACATCCTATGGCCTTCAACAAGCGGGTTTGAATATGCGACCTCGGCTTAATCTTTTAGCGTGTCAGGTAGAGCGAAGTCTTAGAAGAAATGGATACCTGCCGATTAAATGTTAATAGATTCGATAATCGAAATAAGTGACTGGGAAAAGATAGGGAAATTTACCTAATACCATTGATTTTTACACCGATAGCCCCCACCTAATTAAACGACTATTAAGAGGTGATCAAAATGGAACAATATCGTGGAACCACTATCCTGTCGGTGCGCCGCAATGGCAAGGTGGTAATTGGCGGCGACGGTCAGGTCAGTTTGGGCAATACCATTATGAAAGGCAATGCGCGAAAGGTGCGTCGCCTCTACAATAATCAGGTTATTGCCGGTTTTGCAGGTGGCACGGCCGATGCCTTTACACTCTTCGAGCGCTTTGAAGCCAAACTGGAAAAACATCAGGGACAGCTGACCCGCGCGGCAGTGGAATTGGCCAAAGATTGGCGTACCGATCGTATATTGAGACGGCTCGAGGCCCTGCTGGCCATAGCCGATAGTGAAGCCTCCCTTATAATCACTGGCAATGGAGATGTAATACAGCCCGAGGACGATCTTATCGCCATTGGCTCCGGCGGCCCTTTCGCGCAGTCTGCGGCAAGAGCGCTTTTGGATAATACCGAAATGGAGGCGCGCGATATTGTAGAACAGGGTCTCTCAATCGCCGGAGATATCTGTATTTATACCAATCATAACCGGACCATTGAAGAATTAGACGCCAAACGGTAAGCGTTAATTGGTTAACCATAAGGAATACCTATGTCTCAGATGACCCCCAGAGAAATTGTTCACGAGCTCAATCGCCATATTATCGGACAGGATAATGCAAAACGTGCGGTTGCCATTGCACTGCGCAATCGCTGGCGTCGATCGCAGCTCGACGCAGAGATGCGCAATGAAGTCACCCCAAAAAATATCCTGATGATCGGACCCACAGGCGTGGGTAAGACGGAGATTGCCAGACGCCTAGCGCGCCTTGCCAATGCGCCTTTTGTAAAGGTGGAAGCCACAAAATTCACGGAAGTGGGCTATGTTGGCAAAGATGTTGAGTCAATTATTCGCGATCTGGTCGAAACTGCTGTGAAACAGCGCCGTGAGCAGGCGATGGCCAAGGTAACACAGCGCGCCGCAGATGCAGCCGAAGAGCGTATTTTAGACGCCCTGTTGCCCGCGGCTAGGGTTGCAGATACAGAAGGCGAAAAAAATACTTCCACAAGACAGCTATTCCGCAAAAAGCTTCGCGAGGGGCTGCTGGATGACAAAGAGATTGAAATTGAATTAAGTCAGATTCCAACTGGGGTTGAAATTATGGCGCCCCCCGGCATGGAAGAGATGACCTCGCAACTGCAAAGTATGTTTAGCAATATGAATAAAGGTCAAACCACCAGTCGCAAAATTAGCGTAGCCGATGCGATGAAACAGCTAAAAGATGAAGAGGCTGCGAAACTGATTAACGAGGAAGATATCAAGGCCAGCGCCGTTGAAGCTGCGGAACAAAATGGCATAGTGTTTCTAGATGAAATCGACAAAGTATGTCGTCGCGGGGAAACTGGTGGCGCCGATGTATCCCGTGAGGGCGTGCAGCGAGATCTGTTGCCCTTGATCGAGGGCAGCACCGTATCAACCAAGTACGGCATGATCAAAACTGATCATATTCTATTTATCGCCTCGGGGGCGTTTCATCTTTCCAAACCCTCAGATCTGATCCCTGAACTTCAGGGGCGGCTGCCTATTCGTGTCGAGTTAAAGTCTCTCGAAATTGATGATCTGGAGAGAATCCTCACCGAACCCAAGGCTTCATTGACAAAACAGTATTGCGAATTATTGGCAACCGAAAACCTCGAGATAGAGTTTACTCAGGCCGGTGTCCGGCGGATTGCCGAGATAGGCTTTGAAGTCAATGAGAGCACAGAAAATATAGGTGCGCGTCGACTGCACACCATTTTGGAGCGGCTATTGGAAGAGATCTCCTTCGATGCATCAGATCTGGGGGCCAGTGGCGAATCTATCTGCATTGATGCACCTTTTGTCGAAAAGCATCTGGCTGAGCTTGCCAACAATGAAGATCTAAATAGATTTATTCTTTAAAAGAGGACGGTTGTTTACCATGCCTGTACCAATACGCGTTGTAGTCTCTGAGAAAAAAGATACCCTGAGCCTCGAATATCAGGACCAAGTGAGCTTTACCCTGTCAGCAGAATATCTGCGCGTCTCCTCCCCCAGCGCAGAGGTTCGCGGCCACGGTCGAGGACAGGAAGTGCTACAGTTCGGCAAGCGCGATGTAAAAATAGCTTCACTGGTGCAGTCGGGTCACTATGCGATTCAAATTATTTTTAATGATGGACATGACTCGGGGATCTACAGCTGGGATTATCTATTCGACTTGGGTAGCAATCACAGCCAAAACTGGGCTGAATATGTTGAGAGGCTTCATCAGGCTGGTCACAGTCGAGATGCGGGTAGTCAGGTGATTAAACTGCCATAGGGCAGGTCGTCACTTAGCCCAAATTTTTCGTCACCCATACCCTATTGATGCAACTCAAGCTACAATAGGCGAGCATATTTTGAGGTAAGCCTATCAATGTCCGATAAAACACATTTTGGTTACAAAACGGTCAATGCTGAAGAGAAGGCTGGCAAGGTAGCCGAGGTTTTTCACTCGGTAGCCGGCAACTATGACCTGATGAATGATCTGATGTCTGCTGGTATTCATCGCCTGTGGAAGCGAGTAGCCATTGAAATGTCGGGGGTGCGTCGAGGCAATGCTGTTCTGGACATTGCCGGGGGCACTGGAGACCTGGCCGCGAAATTTGCGCGTATTGTCGGCCCTGAGGGCAACGTGGTACTGGCCGACATCAATGAATCAATGCTCAGAGTCGGGCGCGATCGGCTGATAGATCGCGGCATTACCAGCAATGTGCGCTTCTCTCAGGCCGATGCTCAATATTTACCCTTCCCAGACAATACATTTGACCTAATCACCATTGCCTTTGGTCTGCGCAATGTTACCGATAAGGAGATGGCACTGCGATCCATGCTGTCTGTACTTAAGCCCGGTGGCAAACTGCTGATCCTTGAATTCTCAAAGCCCAATAACCCGCTACTTTCCAAACTGTATGACGGTTACTCATTTAATGTGCTGCCAAAACTGGGCAAATTGTTCGCCAACGATGCGGAGAGCTACCAGTACTTGGCGGAATCGATTCGCATGCACCCAGATCAACAGCGATTACTCGGCATGATGGACGCTGCAGGCTTTGCCAACACCGACTTTCATAATATGACCGGCGGCATAGTGGCCCTGCATCGGGGGGTTAAACCCTAGTGATTTGGAGCGCACTGCACGCGACCGCAATCAGCGGTTTGGAGACAGCTATCAATGCTGCTTTAAAGTACGATCCCGCCACCCAGCGCGATCTAGAGTCACTAGATCAGCAAATACTTTTAGTGGACTGCACCATGCCGCCACTACGTATCGCCATAGAACCCTGTCAAGACCGCGTTATTTTGCACCCTAATTGGCAGGCTGAGGCAGCGGTTACCATCAGTGGCTCTCTGGTCGCCCTCGCCAGCATGGCCGTTAACAGCAGGGATTCCGGCTCTTTTGCCGACTCCAATGTGCAGCTGTCCGGTAACCTTGAAACCCTTCGCAAGCTCAATGATATTCTGTCCCATCTAGATGTGGATTGGGAGGCGGCTCTGGCAGATCTAGTCGGTGATGTGCCCGCGCATATAGTGGGTGAAACTCTGCGTAAATCTGCCCAATATGCGAGTGAAAATATACAGCGTGCAACCTCAGCGGTGGTCGAAGTTGCCCAAGAAGAGTTAAGACTGACGCCCAGCCGCAACGAATACCAGCAGTTTGCAAACAATGTGCGGCAACTGGCATCAGATACAGACCGATTGATCGCCAAAGCAGAAAAGCTGCGCGCCAAGATTGAACAGAGCGTTGCGGGGAATTCTATTTAGTGATGCGACTGCGACGTCTTAGCAAAATACTCTACGTGGTTGGCAAGTATCGGCTGGATACTATGCTCGACAAAACCCGTCTGCCACTGGCAGTACGATTGGCTCTGGCCCCAGCTATATTATTGGGTCGGGCTCAAGCCCCCCGCGGCGAGCGACTGCGCTGTGCACTGCAGGAACTGGGCCCTATTTTTATCAAATTTGGTCAATTGCTATCCACCAGACCTGATTTAGTGCCCGCGGATATCTGCGCCGAAATCACGCAACTTCAGGATAATGTGCCAGCTTTTTCCCCTGAGGTTTTCAAAACCAATATTGAGAGCGCACTGGGTGGTAAAGTCGAGGATATTTTTGCCCAGTTTGACAGCCAGCCTCTTGCTTCAGCTTCCATTGCCCAAGTTCACAAAGCCACACTGACTGAGGGTAGCGAGGTGGTGGTAAAAGCGCTGAGGCCAGATATTGAAAAAACCATCGCTGAAGATATAGCCCTACTGTTTACTCTGGCGCGTTTATTGGCCAAATACAGCCCCGATGGAAAGCGACTGAGACCTGTGGAAGTAGTGCGTGATTACCAAGCTGTTATTTTCGGGGAATTAAATCTGCAATCAGAAGGGGCTAATACCTCGCTGTTGCGCCACAACTTTGAAAACTCGCCGCTTCTCTATGTGCCGGAGGTCCACTGGCCCTACTCCAATAAGCAGGTGCTGGTTATGGAGCGCATCCATGGTATTCCAGTGACCAATATCGCGGATTTACAGGCCGCCGGCGTGGACTTTAAGTGCTTGGCCGAGCGCGGCGTGGAAATATTTTTTACCCAGGTGTTTGAACATAATTTCTTTCATGCCGATATGCATCCGGGGAATATTTTTGTGGATGCCTCAGACCCTGAAAAACCCCGTTATCTGGCCATTGACTGTGCCATTATGGGCTCCCTTTCCAGCGCTGATCAGTTCTATATAGCACGCAGTCTGCTGGCCATCTTTAAGCGCGACTACCGACAGGTTGCGGAACTGCACCTGCGCTCTGGCTGGGTATCAAAGGACACCTCGATTATCGAGTTTACCAACGCTATTCGCGCGGTCTGTGAACCGATCTTTGAACGCCCTCTAAAGGACATATCTCTGGGGCATATTTTGATCAATCTATTTAGCACCGTAAGGCAGTTTAATATGCAGGTGCAGCCATCCCTGGTGTTACTGCAAAAAACCCTGTTAAACGTTGAGGGACTGGGTAGACAGCTATACCCTGAACTCGACCTGTGGACTACGGCGCAGCCATTCTTGGAAAAATGGCTAAAAGATCGCTATTCGCCAAAAGCCCTGTTTAAGCAGTTCAAGGACGATTTGCCAGATTTACTGGAACGCCTGCCACAGATACCACCTATGCTATTTCAAGCCCTAGAAAACCTGCAACAGCCCCAAAACAGCTGTGAACAGACCGAAGATCCACCGCCACAGAATGCGAACCGCACAAGAATTAAACTCTTTGGCGCCGCGATTGCGGGCAGCGGTTTAGGCCTGCTAGCTACGCAGTGGATATCGGCGATGGGTCCAACCATTATTGTTGGCTCAGTGGTTACGGCTAGCGGTCTACTGCTTATGCTATTTCGCTAAGTTGGCCTCTTTACACAACTACTGCCATAATTACCCTCTCTGAAAGCCTATCAATCTAATGGAGACCCAGTTTGAAAACTTTTCTCGATGAAATAGCTTGGAATAGCGATGGTCTTATTCCGGCCATTGCTCAGGATTATCGGACCGGGCAGGTACTTATGGTGGCTTGGATGAACGCTGAGGCCCTGCGGCTTACGGTGCAAGAAAATCGTGCCATCTACTGGTCGCGATCCAGACAAAAGCTGTGGCGAAAAGGCGAAGAATCCGGACATGTGCAACAGTTAAAAGAACTCAGACTAGACTGTGATAGCGATGTTATTATGCTGCAAGTAGAGCAGATAGGTGGTATCGCCTGCCATACAGGAAGAGCCTCCTGCTTCTACCGTGTGCTCGAAGATGGAAAATGGCGAACCCTGGATCCAGTATTAAAAAATCAGAGAGATATTTACCCATGAGCGACCTTATATTGCGGCAACTATGCGCGGTTCTCGAATCCCGCAAACAGGCCTCTGCGGAGGATTCCTATGTAGCTGACCTGCACAGCCAAGGTCTAAACAAAATCCTTGAAAAAGTTGGCGAGGAGGCCGTAGAAACCATCTTGGCGGCGCGGGATGCAGAGCAGAGTGGCAATAATAAACCGTTGATTGGTGAAACTGCGGATCTGTGGTTCCACAGCCTAGTGATGCTATCCCATTTAGGGGAGGATGCAGAGGCAGTACTCAAAGAATTAGAACGCAGATTTGGACTATCCGGTCTAGAAGAAAAAGCGAATAGATAGATTTTAGCTCAGAAAAGAGGTGGACAATTATGGGATTTGGCTGGCAAGAATTACTGATTATTCTAGTGATCGTGGCATTAATTTTTGGAACCAAAAAATTGCGCAATATAGGTTCCGACTTGGGAGGAGCCGTTAAAGGTTTTAAAGATTCAGTCTCCGATTCAGAGGAAGACGATAAAAGCAGCTCCGAAATAACTGACGAGAAAAAAGACACTGCTGAATAAACCATGCCCAATATAAACCATGTTTGATATAGGTTTCCTCGAACTTCTGGTGATTGCTCTAATTACCCTGATTGTAATGGGTCCCGAGCGCCTACCGGAAGCGGTGCGCACCCTGAGCCTATGGATCGGTCGATTAAAACAGCAATTCGCCGCGGCGCGGCGCGAGCTGGAAAAAGAAGTGGGTATGGATGAAGTGCGTCATCAGTTGCACAATGAACAGATAATGCGCGATCTGGGGGACGCTAAAGCCGAGCTAGAGAGCTCTTTACAAACCCCCGCCTCTGGGGAGCCAGATGGGCCCAAAGCCTCAATAGATCCCACGCCAGCCCCTCGGGACTCTAAAAATGACTGAACGGGAAACCCCGCATAGCCAGCCTTTTATGGCCCACTTGCTGGAATTGCGCAACCGTCTATTGCGCACTTTTATCGCCGTGTTGATTGTCTTCGCAGGCTTATTCCCTTTTAGTGAACAGCTCTACCTGTATATTTCAGAGCCCTTAAGGGCATTCTTACCCGCCTCCTCCACAATGATCGCTACCGAGATTGCCTCGCCGTTTCTAACGCCGTTTAAACTGACCCTAGTTATGTCAGTGTTTATCAGTATGCCCTATATTCTCTATCAGCTATGGGCTTTTGTGGCACCGGCTTTATACAGGCAAGAGAAGAAAATTGCCCTGCCATTATTTTTCTCTAGTGTGATTTTATTTTATGGCGGTATGGCGTTCGCCTACTATGTTGTTTTCCCGCTGGTATTTATGTTTTTTACCAGTGTAGCGCCGCAGGGAATTAGTGTGATGCCAGATATTCGCGCCTATCTAGACTTCGTTTTAAAACTTTTTTTTGCATTTGGACTGAGTTTTGAAATACCTATAGCCGTGGTTATCCTGTCATGGATGGGCACCGTGGATCCCAATAATCTGGCGAAAAAAAGACCCTATGTGTTTGTGCTGTGCTTTGTATTGGGGATGTTGCTAACGCCTCCAGATATTATCTCTCAGGCGCTGTTGGCCATACCTATGTGGCTACTCTTTGAGATCGGTATATTATTTGGGCGCTTAGTCAGCAATAAATCGCAAGGATAGTGAGTTTACACAGTGGCGGGCATTCTTTGCTGTAAGACGCTCGCCCTCAAAAACATGCCCCAAATGTGCATCGCATTGAGCGCAGAGTATTTCGACTCGCCGACCATCGGCGTCAATCTGGCGCCTCACTGCCCCCGCTATTTCATCGTCAAAGCTGGGCCAACCGCAGTGTGAGGCAAACTTGCTCGCGGACCTATAGAGCGCGCTGTCGCAGCGTTTGCAGAGATACAGCCCGGACTCAAATAGATCCGTATACTCACCGCTAAAAGGCGGCTCTGTGCCCTTCTGCTCAACAATATAGCGCTCTTCAGGGGTCAGTGGATTATAGGTTTTGGTCATTTTGGCACCTCTGTGGCGATAATTTTAGATAGATTATCTTGCAGAACTGACTGCAACTGCGGATAGCGAAGAGCAGACCATAACTTATCCAAAAGATATTGCATGCTCAACAATGTTCGGCGCTCAGAGTCGGATCCGCCAATCCCAACAGCGCCATTCCCAAAGGCTCGCACAAGATCAATATCCGGATGCCCCAAGGCGGCATATTCCCAATCAATAATAAACAGGCCGCGGTTATTGACAATAATATTCTCCGGCACCAAATCATGGTGGCAGATCACCGCTTGCCAATCCCCGCCATCAACCTGTTCAGCAATGTTATAAATATCTGTCTTTACTCCGTCGCTGAGTAGATGCTTGGGAATTTGATCGCAATACTGCTGGCAATAAGATCTGTAGCATCGAGCCTCAGCATTCGGCAACCTCAGGCTCTGAACCTTTTCAATAGCCTTATAGAGCGCCTCTTGAATCGACTTATCGGCAAGATGGTCTGCGGTCAGCACAGAGCCCTCAATAAATTCGCTAACCAAAACATCCTTATCAGCATAGAGTATTTTGGGAACTAGCCCCGAGGGTTGTAATACATTCATAATACTCAGTTCGCGCTGCCGATCAATACCTAATTTAACCGCATGCAACCGGTTGACTCTAACCACAGCGCGCAGTGCACCCGCCCCCACCAGAAAGCTATGATTGGTTTGACCGCCCTCGAGTTCCCGTATCACCAAAGGCTCTGAGGACAGGGTTAGTTGACCCCTATGCCACTGCCGCCAATTACTCAGCGTCTGGCGTAATAGATCGCTGATTCTGTTCGAGATAGGTTTTTCTCCACGCCATATAACCAATAACAGCCAAAATAAGATACAACACAAAAAGACCAACCGTCTGATACAGCTCTCGATCTATATATAAAAAAATCGACACTGCATCTATTACAATCCAGTACAGCCAGTTCTCCACTATCTTGCGCGCCACCATAAAGGTGGTTACTACGCTGGCCCAGGTAGTCAATGAATCAATATAGGGCAGTCTGGCCTCTGTACCCAGCGACAGCCAGTAGCCGGATACAGCGGTTAATAACAGAATCAAGCCAATGGCCGTTAAGTGCTGGGTAGCTGTGCAACGGCTTAGTGCAACGCCATCTGCAGCGGCTCCACCGCGCCGCCACTGGTACCAGCCATACACTGCCATGGCCATATAGTAAGCATTGAGCGCCGACTCCATATACAGACTGACATCGCCAAAAATCCATACGTAAATCGCGGTGCTAAAAAAAGCACAGTACCAACAGAGGCTGTTTTCTCGCATCGCCAGCAGTACGTAGGCGACGGACAACGCCACTGCGAGAGTTTCCAAGCCAATCCAATCAAACATGCTTAAAGAGCCTCATAATCGGGAATTATTTTGATCACATACACCGCCCTATTAAATTCCCTTTGGCAGTCTGTAATGGTTTCCTGCACCGCCTGCATAGCCTGCCCATACTCGCCCTGAACTACAGTACTGGTCGGGAATGTGGTTATTTTTAATGCATCAAACTGATTAATTCGTTCAATAAAGCCCTTGATGGGAGGAATAAAATCCTCCCGATTGGGGTACATACTGATATCAATTGTTACCTGCATTAACCAAATCCTATTTGCAATTCTTAAAAATCAGCGCTCGCACTGATTCCAAACACTCTGGGTTCTCCGTACTGATAATAGGGTTCGGTTACATAAAACTTCCTAGGATCATTACCAAAACTGCCAAAACCACGAACAATAACCTCCTCATTGGTCAGGTTACGACCCCACAGGGATAGCTCCATATCACCTGAAGTATAGGTGATATAGGCATTTATTAGCTCGTAGGCCAGAGTCGCAGCATCATGCCTTGAGGATAGAAAAAATTTATCTTTACCTTCAGCTTCCACTGCCAATTCAAGTTGGTCTGTCAGCGCCAAATTAACAGCGAATGCAAACTGGTAGTTGGGAGCATGGGCCTGTTCTCTGCGATCTAAGGTGGGCGATGCCGGCACATCATAACTGGTTCTCAATAAGCCTAATGAACCATTAAACGACAGCATCTCGGAGACCAACCAGTCAAATTCTGCCTCAAGGCCGTAATTATTACCCTCGGCTGCATTGCCAAAATAGTCAGTAAAGCTACTGGCATTGGTATCTTCTATGGATTGAACCAGAGATTGCTTTATCTGAATATCTTCACGCAACTGGTAGAATGCGGCCAGTCTGGTCTGTAGCCTTTTGTCTAGCCACATAGTTTTGAAACCGACCTCGTAATTCCACATTAGCTCAGTATCAAATTCACGATCCTGTTCTGATAATTCAGGGCTACTATTGATACCTCCAGCTTTATATCCACGAGAAATTAGTCCATAGACATTATTATCCCCGCTTAGCTGATACTGCAGACTTAATCGTCCACCCCAGAGACTTTCATCTGCAACATGGCTGACGGAATCACTATCTAGGTAATCAGCCTTGCGGTTCTCGAACCTCAGACCCACAGACATTGACCAATCTTCTGCCAGTCTGGAATCCAGCTGTCCATAGACCGCTTTATTTAGGGTATCAAAATCACTGGTAAAGTCCGCCTCTGCATAGGTATATTGCCGCAATAACGACTCATTTTGATCCCGCCAATACAGCCCCAATGTCCAGTCCGTTTGGTTGCCTATTAGCATTAAAGGCTGCTTGGATACCAACCTTATATCGGCGCTAATATGATCACGTTGGCGAATATAGTTATCTTCCGAGCTGTACTCCCAACCTTCACAGTCGGTACCAGCGCAGATAGCGGGAAAGGCCCAGTCTTCATCGTAACCGTACTCTAGGTCGTTGTTGATTGAACTAACCGAAGCGATCAAATCGAAGGAGTCACTGCCACGCCAGTGAGAACTGATAGCCGCTGCAGTGGCTTTGTGCCTATCGTGGCCTGGGTTATCCGACAGGGTGTGTCGGGTATTATCCAAGGAAAATCCGTCATAGCCATTGTCAGCATCGACAAAAAATAGCGTCGTCCCAATTGATAATATATCGCTCAGTTGCCAATCGAGACGGGTTCTAGCACTGAATTCATTGATATTATCTGTATCATCTCGCATCAGAAAATCATTGTTAATAAATCCATTACTACGGTTTTTCTGTAGAGCCGCGCGGTATTTAACTACATCACCCAATGGTCCGCCCAGCGCCGCTGATACAACTTTTGAGCCGTAACTACCCAAGGTAACATCAATATAACCCTTCAATTCTTCGGTTGGCTGATTCGACTTGAGATTAATTAGGCCAGCCAGAGCGTTAGCGCCATAGGTGGTCCCCTGAGGACCCCGCAGAACTTCCAATTGCTGTATATCCAAAGTGGTTGCCGCACCAGCCAGTCCGGTGAAATCTATTCCATCCACAATAATTCCCACCGCGGGATTTAATGGTTCTACAAATTGACTGCGTTCACCAATACCGCGAATTTGAATAAATTTGCCTCGCGATGCACCGCTGGCAAAATTTACATTGGGGATTAGATTAAGTAACTGCTCCAAATGATTGGCGCGACGCTGGTCAATAGCTTCGCTGTCCAATACGCTGATACTAGCCGCGGTTTTTAACAATGACGTACCCCGAAAGTCAGCGCTAACGATAATTTCATCAATGTGCTGTGCTGATACAGAAGGCAAATAGCCTGCTAATACCATCAATGCAATTAAAGTTTTGGAGAGTTTTTTTAAACCGATTTTCATAGATTGAGCCTCAATAACTACTTGTTAAGGAAACCCGGAATCAAACGCGGAGTGAAGGCCATTAGACAAACCGTCCTATTCCTACGCCGGTATAATCCGGATCAGGTTCAAAGGGTGCTTCTCAGGCCAATAGGGCCGCCCCTTAGGAGCTGCGGATAGTAGCACCTGCGCTGTGTCGAGCGCAATGGTCAAATCACCAGAAGCACATTGATATAATTATAATAGTATTAATCTTTTAGTCTTATTATTCTTATTATTCTCCGAGCTAACTGATTCTGTAATAACTAGCTAGGTAGTCCGATCAAATAGATTAAAAAACACCTCTCTGCCGAACAGCTAAAGCGTTGTTTGCCGATTGGCAATTAATTGCTGAACCACTGAGGGATCTGCCAAAGTGGACGTATCACCCAAGTTATCCAGTTCATTAGAGGCGACCTTGCGCAATATTCTGCGCATAATCTTTCCCGAGCGGGTTTTAGGTAGAGCCGGCGCCCACTGGATAATATCTGGCTTGGCGATTGGGCCTATCTCCTTGGCGCAGAGCGCAATCAATTCCTTTTGCAACTCAGCATCGGGCTGCACATCCACCATCGGTGTTACATAGCAGTATATTCCCTGCCCCTTAATAGGGTGGGGATAGCCAACCACAGCTGCCTCAGCAATTTTCTCGTGACGCACTAATGCACTCTCAATTTCAGCTGTACCCATGCGGTGCCCCGAGACATTCAGCACATCGTCAACGCGCCCAGTGATCCAGTAGTAGCCGTCTTTATCTCTGCGCGCACCATCACCGGTGAAGTAATAGCCTGGATAGGCATTAAAATAGGTTTCAATACAGCGCTGATGATCCCCAAAAACCGTGCGGATCTGACTGGGCCAAGACGCTTTGATCATTAAAAGACCGTCCCCAGCACCTTCAATTTCAGCCCCTTCGCTATCTATCAAAACTGGCTGCACACCAAAAAATGGCAATGTGGCCGAACCGGGTTTCAATGACATTGCACCAGGTAGTGGCGTCAGCATATGGGCACCTGTCTCAGTCTGCCACCATGTATCCACAATTGGGCAGCGAGATTCGCCCACCACGCGATAATACCATTCCCAAACCTCTGGATTAATTGGCTCGCCCACGGTACCCAACAGCTTTAAAGAACTGCGGGAGGTTTTAGTCACAAAATCATCACCCGCACCCATAAGCGCTCTGATAGCTGTAGGTGCGGTGTAAAACTGGCTTACCTGATGCTTGTCCACCACCTGCCAAAACCGCGAGGCATCTGGGTAGGTGGGCACACCTTCAAACATCAGCGTGATAGCGCCATTACACAGCGGTCCATACAAAATATAACTATGCCCGGTAATCCAACCCACATCGGCGGTACACCAATAGACATCGCCCGGTTTGTAATCGAAGGTATACTTATGGGTCATAGCTGCCATCAAAAGGTAGCCAGCCGTGGTATGAACCACACCTTTTGGCTTACCAGTGGACCCAGAGGTGTAGAGAATAAACAGAGGATCTTCTGAGCTCATCAACTCTGGTACGCAGTCAGCAGATACCGACTGCATAACTTGCCGATAGCGCAAATCTCGAGGTTCCTGCCAAGCGATAGATGCACATGTGCGCTCGACTACCAAGCAAGTATGTACATCTGGACAGCTTTCCAACGCCTTGTCGGCATTAGCTTTCAGCGGAATAGTTTTACCTCCGCGCACAGCCTGGTCGGCGGTGATTACTACGCGGCAGTCAGAATCCAGTATGCGATCTTTTAAAGCCTCTGGTGAAAAGCCCCCAAATACAACCGAGTGCACTGCACCGATTCGCGCACAGGCGAGCATGGCATAAGCAGCTTCGGGAATCATTGGCATATAAATACACACGCGATCGCTTTTTTTGACGCCGCGCTGACGCAGTACATTACCCAAACGAGAAACCTGTTCGTGGAGCTCTGCATAGGTAATGGTTTTGTCATCTGAGGGCTCATCACCCTCCCATATAATGGCCGTCTGATCTGCTCGAGCCTGCAGATGGCGATCGATACAGTTAACCGTTACATTCAGCTTACCACCAATAAACCAACTCGCCCTGCCGCGGCTAAAGTCGGCGTTGTTAAGGGAGTGCCAAGGCGCATCCCAAGTCAGGAACTGGCTGGCCTGATCAGTCCAGAATTCCTCTGGACTATCAACAGACTGACGATACATATCTCGGTATTTTTGACCATCGATCCAAGCGTTTTCGGACCATGCATCTGCAACTGGATAAGCAACGGAATCAGACATTTAGCGCTCGCAGGGGGAAAATTTCCCTTTATTGTGATTGCAAAGTGTATTTTATTTTGACGCCGAAGCTCAATAGCTCAATCAGTTATTGGCACAAATTAAACGATTTAGGCGCAGATAAGCAGACAATAGGCTTCCTATCAGCTATCACTTGCATACCTTGTAGACTTGAGGCTATCTTTAATTTTTGCCAAGTGCGGCAAAAAGTCCGGCCCTCTACGCAACGTAACTCCAGTGGCCAACACATCGAGAATAACCAGATGAACTATTCGCGATGACATAGGCATATACTCATCGGTATTCTCTGGCACATCAACATAGAGCGCCACACTGCTCTGCTGCGCAAGAGGAGAATTAGAAGCGGTCAATCCTATTACCGTAGATCCATTATTGCGCGCAATTTCAGCCACCTCAACGATCTCTTTAGTACGCCCTGTATGAGAGATAATAAAGAATACATCTCCGGTGGTACCTGTAGATGCCAGCATACGCTGCATCAACACATCATCGTGACAGGAAACAGGCAGGTTGAATCTAAAAAATTTATTTTCCGCATCCCTTGCAACGGCGCCAGACGCCCCCAAACCGAAAAAGTAAATTCTCTTAGCCTGAATAAGCTTATCTACCACTTGGTTAACTCGAGAGTGGCTTATATGGTCACGCACCAGCGCAAGATTATTAATTGTGCTATCAATGATTTTAGGTGTATAGCTGGTAACACCGTCCTCTGGATTCACGTTGCGGTTTACAAAGCGAATACCACTGACTAAAGACTTTGCCAGTTTGAGTTTAAAATCAGGAAAGCCAACGGCATTAAAGCGCTTGCAGAATCTATTCACACTGGGCTCACTGACACCCGCTCTCTTGGCGAGGGTGGCAATACTTGATTGAGTGGCTGCATCTGGGTCAGACAGGATAACTTCCGCCACTTTGCTCTCTGATTTATTCAGATTTGGCAGTGCGTCAGAAATTACATTAATTAAATTTTGACTATGCATTACTATAAAGGCCTCCACAATTCAGGATTAGTATAAAACCCCAGCTTCCCTATCCAGAAATTTTATTGCTCTAAAACAAAAATTTCTGCGCTCTTAATAATCATAGCCTTAAAATCTAAGGTAATCCCATCTATTTTTGTAATTATACGTAAAAAAACTACTTAATAATTGATTAAAAGCGCATTAAAAACTATAATTTTGGTAAGTTTACTACAAAAATAAAGGTCCACTTAGTATGTATAAGATAGCCATAAATGGATTTGGTCGTATTGGCCGAAATATTGTTAGAGCCTATTACGAACGTCCTGAGCTTCACGATAAGATAAAAATCGTCGCTGTAAATGATTTAGGTGACGTGGATATAAGCGCTCATCTATTGCAGTTTGACACTGTTCACGGTCGTTTCAATCAACAGGTTGAAGTGGGCGAAAACGCCATGACTGTCAACGGCGATAAGATTCAGTGGTTCTGCGAACGAGATCCCGCCAATTTGCCTTGGGGCGATTTGGGAGTCGATGTAGTCCTTGAATGTACAGGTGTATTTACTAAGAGAGACAAAGCCGCACTGCATATTGCCGGGGGCGCCAAGAAGGTTATTATCTCCGCACCTGGATCCAATGTGGATGCAACTGTGGTCTATGGTATCAACCACAACCAACTCACTGCCTCTCATGAAGTTATTTCCAATGCATCCTGCACTACAAACTGTTTGGCGCCGCTGGTAAAACCACTGCATGACACATTGGGCATTGAATCCGGTTATATGACCACGGTTCATGCTTACACCAATGACCAACAGCTCAGTGATGTCTATCACTCTGATGTTTATCGCGCGCGCTCGGCTACTCAATCGATGATTCCAACCAAGACTGGGGCAGCGGTCGCTATAGGTGATGTGTTACCGGAACTGGTCGGAAAACTAGATGGTTTGGCAGTTCGCGTTCCGACTATCAATGTATCCCTTGTGGACCTTACCTTTAATGCAGGCCGAGATACTACTGTAGAAGAAGTGAATCAAATTTTAAAACAGGCCGCAGAGGGCGAACTCAGCGAAGTGCTGAGCTATTGCGACCAACCTCTGGTGTCTGCTGACTTTAATCATATCGCCTACTCAAGTAACTTTGACTCACTGCAAACCCGAGTTAATGGTTCCATGGTTAAGGTGATGGCTTGGTACGACAACGAATGGGGTTTCTCCAACCGTATGCTCGATAACAGCCTTGTGCTTCTGACTGCGGACTGATATCTCTATGACAAGAAGAACTAAGATTCTTGCCACGCTGGGTCCAGGAAGCAGTGACGAGTCCAGTCTAAAAAAACTTATTCAGGCCGGAGTGAATGTATTTCGTCTGAATTTTTCCCATGGCAGTGCTGAAGAGCATACACAACGAGCGCAGTTAATTCGCAAAATAGCGCAATCCCTTGATACCCCAGTAGGTGTTCTGTGCGATATGCAGGGACCCAAGATACGTATTGGTAGCTTTGCTGAGGATGCAAAGATAGACCTCGCCAACGGGGATCTATTTAATCTGGATAGTGATGTAGACCCTGAATCTGGCAACCAAGATGCAGTCTACATAGACCAACAGCTGCTGGAGGATATGGATGCCGGTGATACGCTGTTACTGGATGATGGACGATTGACCTTCGAGATCACAGAGAAATCTAGTGGAGCAGCACGCTGCAAGGTGATTCAGGGCGGTGTTCTATCCAGCAAAAAAGGGGTTAATAAACTGGGTGGCGGATTATCTGCCGATGCTCTTACCGACAAAGACAAAGCAGATATAAAGACCGCTGCCGCTCTAAACACTGATTATCTAGCCATTTCTTTTGTGCGCTCTGATGAAGATGTGAAAGAGACCAGAAAACTGCTCGACGCAGCGGGTAGCAGCGCGCATATTATTGCCAAGATAGAGCGGGCTGAGGCCATCACTGAAGAATTTTTACCCGGCATTATTGAAAGCGCCGATGGCGTTATGGTGGCACGTGGTGATCTGGGTGTGGAAATTGGTGATGCCAATCTGGTTGCTGTGCAAAAGCAGCTAATTGAGGCCGCCAACTCCGCCAATAAGGTTGTGATTACGGCAACTCAGATGATGGAATCTATGATCAGTGCGCCTACACCTACTCGCGCCGAGGTATTCGATGTTGCCAACGCCGTTTTGGATGGTACGGATGCGGTGATGTTATCAGCGGAGACCGCTGTTGGTGATTATCCGGTTGAGACCGTTAGCGCCATGGCCAGAGTGATTGAGGGTGCCGAAAAACATCCCCTAACCCAACGATCTAAACACAGGATAGACGAGACCTTTCAGAGAATTGATGAATCGCTCGCCCTATCCGCTATGTATGTAGCCAACCATTTACAGGGCGTTAAAGCGGTTATCTGTATGACCGAAACCGGCTTTACGCCGTTATTGATGTCTAGAATCACCTCCTCTCTGCCAATTTATGCACTGGCGGAGAAAGCCGGTACCTGCGAAATCA
This sequence comes from Porticoccaceae bacterium, assembly GCA_024959305.1. Classification (GTDB taxonomy): domain Bacteria; phylum Pseudomonadota; class Gammaproteobacteria; order Pseudomonadales; family Porticoccaceae; genus HTCC2207. Next base: position 26,676 of record JANXGQ010000089.1, read on the forward strand.
CCGCGCTTTATAAAGGTGTTGTGCCAGTCCCTTTCGAAACATCAAAGCTGGATCCATCAGAGATCAATCATCTGGCAGTTGAAAAACTACGCGAGTATAACGCGGTATCCGATGGCGACTTGGTGCTTATTACCAAAGGGGATTTTGTCAATGTGCAAGGCGGCACTAATACGTTGAAGATTGTCCGCGTTGGCGACGTTATTCGCTAGCTTTATTAGCGCTCAGCCACTGGCTGGGCGCTAAGTTAAATCCTTGCAGCTAGCTTGCCCAAAACACAGTGACGGGAACCACAGTTTGCTGAAGAATTGCTCTGATAGGCAATGCTTTGACATCCTGCCCTGCCTGAGCCTGCTCTAGCACCTTTTGTTTATTGGCGCCGCTGATATGAATAACCAGATATTCAGTATCCAAAAGACGCGGCAAGGTAAGGCTGATGCGCTCATGGGGCGCTGCGGTCGGCGTTACCGCCAAGCAACTGCGACCAGAGTTTAGATCGAGACCTGCATCTAGGGCTGCGGCACCGGGGAAAAGCGAAGCTGTATGCCCATCGTCGCCCATACCTAAAATAACCACCGTAAATTTACCAAAACTGGATAGCGCACCCTCGGTCTCAGCTGCACCTGCCAAGGCTGTGTCAGCGGCATTTTTAAGCGCCAAAAACTGTGCGCAGCAAGCTTCATTGATCAGCAGATTTTCTCGCACTAGTTTTTCATTGCTGTCTTGGTGAGCATTGTCCACCCAGCGTTCATCGGCCAGACTCACGGTCACCTTTGACCAGTCCAGAACCTGCTGAGATAGTCCGTGGAAGAAACCCAGTGGTGTGCGGCCACCGGAGACAACCAGTGACGCCGACCCCTGAGATTCAATAGCTGCACGCAAACGAGTACTGACTTCATCCGCTAGCGCCATATCCAGCGCCGAAGCATTCTCAAATTGTTGTAAATCCAAAACTTACTCCCAATTAGGTATTAAACTTCATACCAGCTGCGACCATCATTTTCGATAAGCACCTCTGCTTTGGAAGGCCCCCAAGATCCCGCGCTGTAGGGTTTGGTACCAACTTTCTTATCGGCCCAAGCCTCCAATAGATCATCACACCACTGCCAGGAGGCCTCGATTTCGTCGCGACTGACAAATAGCCACTGATCACCATTAATAACTTCAAGGAGCAACCGTTCGTAAGCATCGGCAATCCTGTCATCCCCTTGCGGATCCAGAAAATCCAGATTAAGCGTGCGCTTTTCTAAACTTAAACGCTCTTTCATACTTTGCTTTTTAGAGACCATCTCAAGTTGAATGCCCTCGTTTGGTTGCAAACGGATTACCAGACGATTGTTTGCTTCTGCATCATCATCGGCAAAGATTGCATGGGGGTTATCCTTATAGGTAATCACGATCTGCGTGACCTTTTCTTTCATTCTCTTGCCAGTTCGAAGATAAAACGGAACACCGGCCCAGCGCCAGTTATCTACAAATACCTTGAGTGCTACAAAGGTCTCTGTATTGCTGCTATCAGCTGCACTGCCCTCTTCTTCCATATAGCCAGCCACCGGCTCTCCAGAGATCCAGCCGGCCGCATACTGGCCTCTGACCGCCTGATCGTCGACGTTTTGCTGGTTAATAGGGTTCATGGCTCTTAGCAATTTTACTTTTTCAGCGCGAATTTCATCGGCCTCTACTTTGTTTGGCGGCTCCATGGCGACCATGCACAGCAGCTGGAACAGATGGTTTTGAACCATATCGCGGAGCTGACCCACTTTATCGTAATAAGACCAGCGACCTTCGATACCCACCGTCTCCGCCGCGGTTATCTGCACATGATCGATGCAACTGTTGTCCCATTGCGAATGAATCATCCGATTGGCAAAGCGCAATGCTAAAAGATTCTGCACCGTCTCTTTACCCAAATAGTGATCTATACGGTAAATACTGCGTTCAGTAAAATATTGACCCACGGTGTCATTGACCTCTTTGGAGCTCTCGAGATCATGACCTATGGGTTTTTCCAGAACGATGCGGGCATTTTTGTCGACACAACCGGCTTCATTTAGATGTTTGCAAATGGGCCCAAACATACTGGGCGGCGTGGCCATATAGAAAATCATGGTACGCTTTTCATTTGACCAATCTTTTAAGCTAGAAAACTGTTTTTTCTCTGCAAAGTCGATGCGAATATAGTCGATGCGCTTGCGGAAGCGCGCCCAGACTTGATCGTCCCAATCATCACCTAAGTTGGCCTTTAGAATCTCACCTATTTGCTCAACAAAGACCGTAGAATCAAGCTCCTGACGAGCCACAGCGGCAATACGCAAACTGCTATCTAAGAGTTCCGCCTTATCTAATTGGTAAAGCGCGGGGAATAATTTGCGACGTGAGAGATCTCCACGCGCACCAAAAATAACCAGATCAATTTTACTGCTCATTGTATACCTCGGTAGTCCACTTCTTAAAGCTAAGCCTAAACTGCAAGTGCCACTGCATCCCGCGCTAACTGCTCAATTTCTTTCCAGCGTTTTTGCCGGATATCTGCCTGCTGAGCGATCCATGATCCGCCTACACATAATACATTGGGCAATGC
>JANXGQ010000055.1 GCA_024959305.1 Porticoccaceae bacterium
AGCGCTTTAATATCTCCCGTGGGTAGCGTTTTTCTCATCAGAACAGCATAGTCATTCAGGCCATGGGATACCGACAGGCCGCCTGCCGCATCGATCAGATCAGAGATTTTCATATCGTCAGTGAGCGGGAAAGCGCCTCCAAGGCGCACCACGCCAGAGACAGAAACTGTCTTCGCCAGCTGTCCTGCCTTAGCCTGAAAATTTAGCCGCTTAAGGAGCGAATCTATTTGACCATTTCGGCCAGCGCCCACGGAAAATAGGTAGATCTGATCGCGAGACTCAAGTTCAATATTTGCGTCACCATCGGGATCCTTTAGGATCGCATCTGGCCTAAAGGTAATAACCTTAATATCCCCTATTGGCCCAAATTCTCGAGAGATAAGGCCATAGTTAAGATCGAGCTGGGGCGGGAACTGACTGGAGCTTGATACCACATCAGATAGCCGCATACCTTGACGCCACTTGAAGGCGCCGGGATGATAAACATGCCCGCGCAAGGTCACGATAGACTCTTTTCTATCAATGATCCCATCGACGCGCAAATGGTCACCACTTTTAATTTTGTGGCCCCTGCCCGCCTCTTCCGTTAAATCAATATCAACCACTGTCATAAAGCCATCGCCATTAATGCGCTCTATTCTGGCACTTTGGGCAAAGGCTTTTGGCCCCAACCCGCCCGCCAGGTCAATTAAGTCTTGGATCCTAGTTTCATCCTTTAACTCATAGATGGCAGGCCTGAGCACCTGGCCATCGACGGATACCAGATCTCCCACCGTGGGGATATAAATGACGTCCGATGACTGCAGGCGGATATCATTACCAATGTTGCCGGACAGCAATAGTTCATAGAGATCGAGCGTCGCAATAGTTTTACCCCCTCGCTTGAGCTGAATATTGCGCAGTGAAGCTATATCACTGACCCCACCAGCGCTCATCAGCGCATGGGTAATGGTGGTTAGAGAGGACACCGTATAGGCCCCCGGCTTAAATGCCTCACCCAGCACAAAAACCTGCATTGAGCGAAGGCTGCCCATACTGATATTGACCTGGGTGCCTATCACCTGAGTCGCCACCCGGGATCGCAGCATATCCTTGGCCTCTCCAAAGGTAAGGCCTGCCAGCACTACTGGCCCAAGCTCGGGAAAATCGACGATCCCATCGCGATTGATCTGCAGGGAAAGGGACTGATTTAGCTTGCCATAAAAAAAGATTTTTAATTCATCGCCCGGCCCCAACAGATAATTTGGAGACACCGGAATATTAGTAGATGCAGCAAAGGTGCTGGGAACATTGGCAAATAGATCATAACCAAAGGGCTTTAGGCTGGCCGTTTTGGCAACAGGTTTAGCCCCAGAGACAGCCATTGGAGCCACAACATCCGCTGCGGTTTGAGGCGCCGCGGCTTGAGGCGCCGCGGCTTGAGGCGCCGCGGTTTGAGGCGCCGCGGCCTTGCCAACTGAAGAGGCTGTGCCTCTGGGTTTAGCTGCAGCAGTGGCGCGAACGGTTAGGTTTTTCTGTGCTTGCACCCCATTGATACTTCGGCATAGCTTGTCCACATCATAGCCCGCCGCCCTGGCCATTGCACGATTGCTAGCGGTGAGATCATTACAAATTGCCTTGGCATCGCTAAGGTCTTGGGCAGATGCCACCCCAGATATAAAGAGCACAATAAAAACTGTTAATGCATTGAATTTCGCAACTGTCATTATTTTATAGTTCCAAATTTAAATTTTGGTTTGCCGCATTGGCTTCGATTGAACGCCCCGCCAGGGCTTTCAAACCCGCCGAGGAGACTTGGAGTTGGGGAGACTTTGCCTGCAGAATTCTTTCGGCACTCGGGATTCGACAGGTATCGCCGATGCAGACAATAAGAATATATTGAAAAATACCTGTACCTCTTCTTTTTGTTATAAGTCAATCGACAAAAACGTACAACAATCGCGTTACTGCACCGCTACACCCGATCGGTCAACGATTTGGAGTCTAGCATTAATCGCTGGCTTTGCAATAACCCACTTAGGCATTAATGCCCAGGCGGTGTTTTATTTAGCGCTCTTTCCTGACAGCCAACATGTGCAAATCATGGCGGTGCCGGTGAGCGGCTTATAGTTAACAGAGCCCTATAAACTTCTAGGCCCGCTTGTTTGCGACCCTATAAGGGCAGCCCCAACTACTCCAAATAGTAGCAGGTCGCTGGAAAAAGTAGAATCACTAATGTTATTCTTTGCAGTGTCCTCAAGGCCCACCGCCATTACCAGTGAAGTAAGCAACAGGGTGAAAAAAACTGCTAACAATTTAATTTTTGTATGCATAAAAATCGTCCTAATAATATCGATTTCACTGTTCTGGGTTATAGCTGTAGATCCCAATGTAGTTATAACAACGTACATCCATTAAATGACAAGCGCATAAATCCTAAAAAAACTCCTTAAAATAATCAGCCATAAGTATTTGAACTAATTTATTAGCTTCATCCGACCATCGTTAGCCTCTGGCCCAATAAGCGCTCTCGTAGTAGCCGGCGATTACAACACCTCCAAGATGCATATAACAATACTGCCAAAGCATTAATACTTTGGTAGTAGCGCATAAAAACCACCGGCATCGCCCGGATAAAGAGCCCAAACTTCACTGACATTATCAGACTGAATTGATATTACTAGGGTGCTAGTGGGAGTCGCATCGCCAGAAAAGGCGAATTTAATATTATTTTCACAGGCCGCAGCCAGGGTTTTATTATTTACACCGAGGTCAATCTTAAATGAATTTCCAATATAGCCATCAGTGGCAGAAACTGAAGTCAACGCCTCAGGAATTTTTGGTGGCATCACGGCTGGACTGGTTGTGGAGCCATAGGAACAGCTCCCAACGCTAGAAACGGAATTCAGAACAGGCCTGCTAGCAGATATAAAGTCGATCTTTTGCTCTGCGATAATTCAATAACTAAATCTCCAATGGATTGGTTTCAATAGCTTCTAACTGCGTCAATTTAAAGGCTTTCTAACAACTATTTAAATTTGCAGGTTGTCTGGACTATACCTAGATTTTTGATAATAGCCAAGAATTAAACCCTCAAAATAATATGATCTATGTCGTCGCTACCGGAAGCGCACCGACATATGGAGCCTTTAGCTTTGGCAAACTGTGCAGATTGCTAAAAGAAATTGATAACCAAGGAAGCTCTGGGGTTAAATTTATCCAACTGGTAGCTATACTGACCCAGAAGACTGGCGATATATTCGCCACCTAGCTCTCCATAACCCCAAGAAAATCTGCGTTGCCATTTGACAGCGAAGCGGCTGAGGTCGCTACCGTCGGCGGCAATACTATGCTTGGATGGCGATCCGTCAATACTGTCAATATTAATTTCGCCACCGCTATAACGAACCTCGCCGATCACTGAAAATTCATGACGATACGCTGGAATCACCAGTAGACCCCCATTCTTGACCGCAAGATCATCCACCGAACCCTAGAGCATGACCTTTAGATCAATAGAGTAACTTTTTCCTATTTGGATTAAACCACCCGCACTGACGATTTATTAGCACGACTCAAACTATTAAAAGGCAGCACCGCTTTGACTTTCTGACTGAGAATGGTAATCAAGACTACGGCTCGAGAATCCCCGTCAATCTGAGAAAATACTGCGTTTAGCCCTCGGAACGGGCCATCTATGACTTGCAGTTGATCCCCTGCCGCGGGCAGATTTGAGATAAGACCACTGCAGTTTTGATCAACACGCTCCCGCAACTGGCTAATCAACTGCTCTGGCACATGAGCGGGTACATCGCCAAAGGAGACAATTCGACTCACCCCTCTGGTATAACTGACCGACATAGCAGAAACGCTGGCCTGATCAAATTTAACAAACACATAGTTGGGGAACAGCACTTCTTTGCTAACTTTGCGCCTACCCCGATAGAGTTTTTCAATAAACACCTTTGGGCAGAACGCACGGATACCCTGCCTATCTAGGTTCTCTAGGGCTCTGCCTTCTTGTTTCGGCTTAGTCTGTACCAAAAACCAACCGTCCATTGTTTGGCGCTCCTGCTAATTCAGTGACTACAATTTACACTGATTCTAGCAAAGCTAAAAGGGTATTTTCGCATTCGGCTAATAATTTCTTATCGCCACGGGTCTCCACATTGAGCCTGACCACCGGCTCTGTATTGCTCATACGCAAATTAAATCGCCACTCGGGAAACTCCATAGACAGGCCGTCGGTGGTATCAATCACCAGGGCTTGGTGCTGATAGGTTTGGCGAATCATTTCAATCGCCGCCACGGGGTCAGCAATTTTTCGATTAATTTCACCTGGTGAGGGATAGGCCTCGACCATGTCCTTAACCAGTTCAGATAGAGGTTTCCCACTATGACTAATTAGCCCTAACACCAACAACCAAGGAATCATCCCGCTATCGCAGTAAAAGAAATCTTTAAAATAATGATGGGCACTCATCTCGCCGCCATACACTGCATCTTCAGAGCGCATGCGCTCTTTAATAAAGGCATGACCGGTCTTTGACTGTATGGGCTCACCGCCACCCCGCTTGACCACATCAATGGTGTTCCAAGTCAATCGGGGGTCGTGAACTATTTTCGCACCAGGGTTTTTACTCAAGAATGCCTCGGCAAGAAGCCCGACAATATAGTATCCCTCGATAAAGTTACCCTGCTCATCTACTAGGAAACAACGGTCAAAATCACCATCCCAAGCAATGCCCATATCGGCCTTGTGCTCAAGCACGGCATCAATTGTTGGCGCTCTGTTTTCATGCAGGATTGGATTGGGAATACCGTTGGGAAAGTTGCCATCTGGCTCATTGTTAATTTTAACTATCTCCACGGGCACCCCCAGGGCTTTAAAGCGCTCCTCGATGGCGTCCACCACATGCCCAGCCGCACCATTGCCCGCATTCATCACTAATTTCATCGGCACTACCCGGCTGAGATCAATATAGCTAAGCAAATGATCTATATAGGCCTCAAGAATCGAGACTTGCCGATAGCCACCTCGCGCACTGGCCTCAACCTGAGGAAAATTATTTTCCTCCGCCAATGCCTTGATAGCCAGCAAGCCGGTGTCAGAGCTGATGGGTCTGGAGCCCTCTCGAACCGGCTTCATGCCGTTGTAGTCGAGAGGATTATGGCTGGCCGTCACTTCGATGCCACCGTCCGTTTTAAGGTAAGAGGTGGCAAAATACACCTCTTCCGTACCCACCATACCAATATCAATTACATCCGCTCCAGTATCGCGGATTCCCTCAGCCAAGGCCTTTTTAAGCGCCTCACTGGTCAGACGAACATCGCCACCCAACACCACATGTTTAGGCTTGAGAAACTCTGCGTAGGCCCGACCAATTCTATACGCAATCTCCTCATCCAGTTCTGTGCCAAGTTGGCCACGAATATCATAAGCTTTAAAACAACTGAGGTCGGTCATTATCAGATTTTCTCCCATAAAAAGAGTGCACCTTAGAGGTGCACATATCGTTATATTACTGTCTACTTGGCAACGGTTATTATGCCAATATAACAAAGAGGCCAATCTTCAAGTAGCCCAAGCCTTGTCAGTTCGCAAAGCCGGCGATTATAACTAATCTGTCGCTAATAATGGTAAGAAATTTTTCAGGACTGCTTCGTCACCTCAACTCTCAACAACCCAATACAGCCCAGACCACAGCTCTAAATCATGCTGTTCGATTCAATCAAAGCTGATGAGATCTCTGTTTGCTTCAATTTTCGCGGGACCAATATTTTTGACTGCTCTCAGTTCTTCAAGATTTTCATAGGACCCAACCCTATTGCGATGCTCCACTATTAACTGCGCTGTTTCCCCCCTATACCTTTTAACTTGCTGGCAATTTCACTGGCAGGCGCTGTATTAATCAGCAGTTTAGGACTGTCTTGCGATTCCTCAACAGTTTCTACACCAGATAAGGGACGTTCAATCAACTCAGCTACCGGCTGAGAGTTTACTTCGGCTTGATCGACATTATCTTTGGATAGCGTGACACTTAAAAAAACAGCCACGGCGAAAATGCTTATTAAAACTACTGAAAATATACGTTGATTCGAAGGGTTACTCATATCTGTTCTCCTTTTACAGATTATTTGAGGAATGTCATAGCTAATATGTCACTGCCGCACAATCATCTATTGCAACTGCCCAGCTTGAATCGACAACATAATCTACGACCTGACAAGTCTGGCAGAAATTTCCACTCAAAAAAGGTGACAGTTCACAAAATTGAAAAATTAATCGTCTTTAAATTGACAAAAATTTACCCGATCACTATAGTTCGCCTCCCTTGAAACGGGGTCAAATTCAGGCTACCGCCCAAGTGGTGGCAATGTTTTGCTCCTGCAAACATTGCATTCCCGCCATCCATGGTGGTCAAATTGGTAGGCGAGGGGCAGGATGCCTGAGAGCGACCACGCGTGCGGGTCGACTCGGCTCAGTGCGCAGAAAATTTGCAGTAAAAAATCCATCTAGTTTTATGCCCAGGTGGTGAAATTGGTAGACACGCTAGCTTCAGGTGCTAGTGCTCGAAAGGGCGTGGAGGTTCAAGTCCTCTCCTGGGCACCA
>JANXGQ010000081.1 GCA_024959305.1 Porticoccaceae bacterium
AAATATGGCAAAGAAAAAAATAGAAAGTGGAATGATAAAAAATGGCGCGAAGTCTCGTTTTTTGCTGAACTTGCCGCCGATTATTCAACGGTTTACCAAGTTTGGTGTAAGCATATACATTAACCGCTTGGCTGTATAACAAGGCTCCGAGTCAGAGCGGCTTTTTATAATTAAAAGTCATTCTGGCTTAGTTCATTTACAAAAATGATTTACTCCACCGTGACAGACTAAGTTCGAATAGCGAATTACTCTTCTTTGTAATTCTTTTCGAGTATTTCTTTTTCTTTTAATGTTTTGATTAACTTTTCTACTCTCACAAATGCTGCTAACCCAAACACAAATCCTATTATTGCTAATCCTTCCATAATTGCCTCTTTTTAATTCACTATTCCAACTTACTCGACCGTAACCGAGTGTTCTTAATCCATCCAAAAACAATCAAAGAATAAACTTTTGAAAGAATAAAAAAATAAGACCCCACATAATTGCATTAAGAAAAATTGATTTAATAAAACTTTTTACATGTGGTTGCATTTTTTCTCCTAAATTAATTAATTTGGTTAAGACTACTCCACCGTGACTGAAGGTTTTTGGTGGGTGTAGTTTTTTGTTTTCATCTAATTGCTCTCCCATCCAGCACAAACCGAACTCCCATCTCTGGAATGGGCATAACTTGAGTATTCTCCCCCACAGGCAACATCGGTTCCGTCTCTGGAGTGGGCATAACTAGAATATTTTCCTCCAGCAGCAACATCGGTTCCGTCTCTGGAATGAGCATAACTAGAATATTTTCCTCCAGCACAAACCGAACTCCCATCTCTGGAATGGGCATAACTTGAGTATTCTCCTCCACAGGCAACATCGGTTCCGTCTCTGGAGTTGGTGTAAGATGAATATGCATAAATCAAAGAAGAAAAAAGAGATAATGCAACAAAACCGAGAACTAATTTATTCATCTAGATATCCTAATTGCATTTTGGAAATAATAGAAGAGGTTCTATTTAACTTTCCTCTTTCACAGTAAATTTCAAACTCGACAAAGAAGGTAATTAGAAAACTACACCCAGCAAAACTATTCCACGGTAACCGACTTAGCCAAATTGCGCGGCTGATCCACATCAGTGCCCTTAAGTATGGCCACATGGTAGGAAAGCATCTGTAGGGGCAGGGTATAGATAATGGCCTCTAGGCTCTTGGGCACATGGGGCATATCTATCACTGTAATGCCAGGCTCGCTGGCAAAGCCAGATTTGCGATCGGCAAAGACAAAGAGCTCACCGCCGCGCGCACGCACTTCATGGAGATTGGATTTTAGTTTTTCCAACAGCTGATTATTGGGTGCCACGGCGATCACCGGCATCTCCTCATCCACTAGAGCCAGTGGCCCGTGCTTCAGTTCGCCAGAGGGATAGGCCTCGGCATGAATATAGGAGATTTCCTTGAGTTTAAGCGCACCCTCAAGGGCAATCGGGTAATGCTCACCGCGACCCAAAAACAGTGCATGCTGTTTGTTGGCAAAATTCTGACTAACCGCTTCAATCACCCCATCCAATTCCAATACTGCGGCACATAGTTTGGGGAGCTGGTGGAGATTTTTTACAATTTGTTTTTCACGCTTGGCGTCAAGGCCGTTGTGCTTGGCCACCGATAAACTGAGTAACTGTAGCGCCACCAGCTGGGTGGTAAATGCTTTGGTGGATGCCACGCCAATCTCTGGGCCCGCCATGGTCATTAGGGAAATATCCGATTCCCGAACCAGAGAGCTATTGGCTACATTGCAAATCGCCAAGAAGCCCAGATAGCCGCTGTCTTTGGCTTTGTGCAGGGCGGCGAGGGTATCGGCGGTTTCACCAGACTGGGAGATGGTGACAAACAAGGTGTCCTCTGGCACTGCCACGTTGCGGTAGCGGTATTCGCTGGCCACCTCGACCTGACAGGGCAGTCTGGCATAGTCTTCCAGCCAGTATTTTGCCACTAATCCGGAGTGGTAACTGGTGCCGCAGGCAACAATATGAATAGCCTTGATGTGCTGAAAGATGGCTTCGGCTCGGTAGCCAAAGATGGCTTCGTGAATATGGTTATCGCCAATACGTGCGTTGAAGGTATGGGCCAGTACAGAGGCCTGCTCAAAAATTTCCTTTTGCATAAAGTGTCGGTATTGACCCTTTTCGGCTATTTGGTCACCTTCGTCCAACTCCTGAACTGCCCGCTCAACGGCTTTGCCCCGCTGATCAAAGATTTGATACTTTTGCTGGCTGAGCTCTACTAGATCGCCCTCCTGTAAAAAGATAAAGCGGTCGGTGACCTGACGCAGGGCCATTGGGTCAGAGGCGATAAAATGCTCTTCAATACCTACGCCCAAAACCAGTGGGCTACCACTTCTGGCGCCAATCACTCTATGCAGTTGCTGTTCGCAAACCACGCCCAGTGCATAGGCCCCTTCTAATCTTTTTATTGCCGCCTGCACTGCATCCTTTAATTCCTTGCCCTGTTTTATATAGGAGTGAATAAGGTGAGCAATCACTTCAGTATCGGTATCGGAGACGAATTGATAACCAGCGCCCGCCAACTCCTCTCGCAGTAAGTCGTGGTTTTCAATAATGCCGTTATGCACCACAGAAATAGGGCCAGACGTATGGGGGTGTGAATTTTGGGTATTGGGTTTGCCATGGGTGGCCCATCTAGTATGGGCTATCCCCGTATTGCCGGCAATTTTCTCGGCAACGCTGGCGGACTCCAGCTCGGCCACCTTGCCTGCGGCTTTCAGAGTTTGCAGCTGTTGTGCTCTATTGATAATCGACAGCCCGGCGGAGTCATAGCCGCGGTATTCCAGACGGCGCAAACCTTCGATTAAAATTTTACTGACATTTCTCTGCGCTACCGCGCCGACAATTCCGCACATAGTTTAGTCCTTTTTTTTGCTG
>JANXGQ010000060.1 GCA_024959305.1 Porticoccaceae bacterium
ATCTCCATAGCTCTCACCAAAGCCTAAATCAGTGCGCAACTTAAGGCTCAGTGAACGGGTTAACCCGCGCAGGTACTGACCGCTGTAGGTAAGCTTATAATATTCGAGTCCAGAGCCGGGTAGCGTCAGATTGGCACCCAGTCGCTGCGCTGCTCCCCGAGTGGCAAATATACCGCGGTTAAGGGTGGATTTAGCCCAGTTAAGATTAACACTGAAAACATCGAAATCATTGCCATTGTCTTTGACAAAATCGGCTATTTCGCCGGAGGCGTAAGAACCGGTTAGCAGGTCTAAATTTTCATAGCCGAAACCAAAGCCGATGCGTTCAATTTCAGAGATAGGATAGCCCCAATTAATATTGGCACCCTGTGTATTGGTTGAAAAACTGGCGACCCTCATCTGACTATAATCGGTTTTGCGAGCATAGATACTGTAGCCCACATTTACACCATCCACAGTAAAATAGGGCTCGGCATAACTAAGATTAAGCGAACTTTGATAGGTGCTGCGATTAAGGCCCACTGTGACCTGCTTGCCAGTACCTAAGAAATTATTTTCACTGAGGTTAGCCCCCACAATAAGCCCATAGCCCTGCGAGTAGCCAACACTGGCTCCCACGGAGCCAGAGGGCTGTTCTTCAACTGTGTAGATAACATCGATCTGGTCATCTGTGCCAGCCACTGGCACATTTTCTACATTGACCTCTTTGAAAAAACCCAGACGCTCAAGGCGCACTTTTGAAAAGTCTATCAACGCATTGTTGGCCGATCCAGCCTCCATCTGACGCATCTCGCGACGCAATACCTCATCGGAGGTTTTAGTATTGCCGCGAAATTCTATGCGCCGCACATAGGCTCGCATGCCGGGCATAATCACAAAGGTTACACTGGCCGTTTTATCCTCTTCATTAATTTCTGGATAGCCTTTGACCTCTGCAAACGTATAGCCCTCATTGCCTAGGCGGTGCGCAATAAACTCGCTAGAACTGGTCATTAACGTCTGCGAGAATCTCATGCCCTCGCGCATTAAAATCATCGCTCTAATCTGAGCTTCAGGTATTTTCAACTCACCGGACAACTCAACATCACTTATTGTGTAGGTGTCGCCCTCATCTATATTAATAGTGATATAGACTGATTTTTTATCTGGGCTAATTGAGACCTGTGTGCTTTGAACTTCAAAGGCTAGGTATCCACGATCCAAGTACCAGGTCTCAAGTGCCTCTATATCAGCGGATAATTTTTCACGGGAATATTTGTTATCGCCGCTAGCCCAGGACCACCAGCCAGTCTCATTTTGCTCAAACCCCTGCACAAGATCCTGCTCTGGAAAACTGTGGTTGCCGATAATATTAATATGTCTAATCTTCGCCACATCCCCTTCGTCAATATCGATATTAATCGCCACACGATTGCGCGGCAACTGCTCTACATGGGTCTCTACAGTGGCGCCATAACGTCCCTGAGAGACGTATTGTCGCTGTAACTCCTGCGCCATTCCCTCAAGGATCGCCTGTTGAAATATTTGCCCTTCGGCCAGTCCATTATCCCTGAGGGCACTCAACAACTGATCGCTCTCAATGGCCTTGTTGCCCTCAAGACTAATTTCAGTGACCGCTGGCCTCTCGACCAGCCCGATAACCAGTACCGAATCCTCCCTTACCATAACCACATCGGCAAAATAACCGGTCCGGAAAAGGGATCTGGTGGCATCCCGAATCGCCACATCATCAACAAAATCACCTACATTGACAGGTAGTGCCGTGAATACTGTACCTGCAGAGACGCGCTGCAATCCCTCAATACGTATATCTTCGACCTGAAAAAGAGATGCATGGACAACAGAGGCATAACTGGAAAGTACTAGGCAGAAGCCCAAAAGAAGTCGTTTCATGTAAAATATTCAACCCATTTATAATTCTGTTTCGCTGCTTTAAAACGACCTTGTTAAGTCATTAAAAGTCGCAAACACCATTAATCCGACCAACATTGCAAAGCCGATCTTATAGCCGAGCATCTGTACCTGATCAGAGACCGGAGAGCCCTTAACCAACTCGATCAAACAATACAGCAGATGACCGCCGTCCAGCACCGGAATCGGCAGGAGATTCATAACTCCGAGCATTATACTTAGAATTGCGATAAAGCGAATAAAATTGTCCGTGCCCGCTCGCGCTGTATCTCCCGCCATCTTGGCGATGGTAATGGGGCCACTTAAATTTTTTGGCGAGAGATCTCCCACCACTAATTTGCCGAGCGACGATAAGATAAAACCGGTGGTATCTACAGTTTCTCGCAGGCTTCGGGTAAAAGCACTGCCAAGCCCGTATTCTATTGTGCGTATTAGCGCCTCGGGATAGCGACCCTTAGAGGCCAGTTGAACGCCCAATTGACCCACTGTTCGACCATCGCGCTGTACCGCCTTGGGCATGACTTGCAGAGTCAAAAATTCATCGGCTGCGCCCTCTTTATGAGGTCGCTTCAGCTCAATAGTTAACCGCGTATTTAGACTGCTTGATACCCGACCTATAAACATGTCCACATTGGTAATCTGCTGTCCATTGACGGACAGCAAAACATCGCCTTCACGCAGTCCCGCCGCAAAACCTGCTCCGGTTTCAGAAACTGCCGCCAAAATAAGCGCTTCAAGTTCAAATGGCGGGCTAATACCCAGCTCTCGCAACGGCGCAGGGTTTTCCATATCTCTCAACCAAGAGCTTACGGGAACCACAACCTGATAAGGCAACTCGGCATCGGGATCACTAAGGGTGAACAACATCTCCCCAGTGCTACCAATATAATCAAATAGCTGCCTATTTACCGAACCCCAGGTGCTAGTCTCGACACCATTGACTGCCACAATCTCCATGCCCGACTCAAAACCGGCGCGACTGGCTAACGACTCGTCCACAACATCGCCAATCACTGGAATCAGTCCGCGCTCGCCCGACAAAAATACCAACCAGAAGGCTAGAATAGCCAGCAGAAAGTTGGCGATGGGCCCCGCACTAATAATGGCTATACGCTGCCAAATAGTTTTTTGGCTAAAAGCATAGGGTAGATCTTCTGTATTGACCTCGGCCTCTCGCTCATCGAGCATTTTCACATAGCCGCCGAGAGGCAATGCAGCCAATACAAACTCGGTATTCTTTTTGTCGCGCCAACGCCATAGGGGTTTGCCAAACCCTATGGAGAATCGCTCAACGCGAACTGCACAGCGTCTGGCCACCCAAAAATGACCAAACTCATGAAAAGTCACTAGGACTCCCAAGGCAATAAATGTAAAAAATAGTGTTTGTAAAAGCGCCATAAACTATATCTCTAACTGCTTGATTAAAGCGACACTAATAGCTCTCGCCCTAGCATCGGAATCTTGGACAGCCTCAAGTGATCCCGGCTCCCTGAAATCAAAGCCCGACAAGGTATTTTCAACAACCTGTGCAATCTCTGTAAAGCCTATTCTGCGATTCAAAAACGCCTCCACTGCAATTTCATTGGCTGCATTGAGCACCGCAGGGGCATCACCACCGGCTACAGCGGCATCAAACGCCAATCGCAGGCAGGGGAAGCGAACCCTATCAGGCTTTTCAAAACTAAGTTGAGCGATGTCAGCTAAATCCAGATCCGCGACACTGGAAGTGATTCGCTCAGGCCAGGCCAAACCATGGGCGATTGGCGTTCGCATATCTGGGTTACCCAGTTGCGCTAGGACTGAACCATCCACATACTGCACCAGAGAATGAACCACGCTTTGAGGATGTACCAGTATTTCAACTTGATCTGGAGAGGTCTTAAACAACCAGTTCGCCTCTATCAGCTCCAGCCCTTTATTCATCATTGAAGCAGAGTCTACGGATATTTTATTACCCATACTCCAATTCGGGTGTGCGCAGGCCTGCTCTGGCGTTGCCGACTTCATCTGCTCCATAGTCCAGGTTCTAAATGGCCCGCCAGAGGCCGATAGGATCAGTTTTTTAACGGCGGATTGATCGCCATCCAGATAGCTCGCAGGTAAACATTGAAAAATAGCATTGTGTTCACTGTCGATCGGCAACAGTGTTGAGTTGGAGTTGTTGACCGCCTGCATAAAAATAGCCCCAGCCATAACCAGCGACTCTTTATTGGCCAGAAGTATTTTCTTACCCGCCTGAACAGCCGCTAGGGTTGGAATCAGCCCCGCCGCACCGACAATTGCCGCCATGACTATATCCACCTGCGCACTGCGCGCCACCTCGCAGAGCGCTTCGACACCGTGCAGAACCTCAGTGGTGCCATTTTGATCGGCAATAAAGCCGCGCAGTTGATGTGCAGAATCTGCATCATTGACCACCGCATACTGGGCACCATGTTGCAGACACTGGCGCGCCAACTTTTCCAGCTGCCGATTGCCAGTAAGCGCAAATACCGAATATTGATTGCGATGTTGAGCAACTACGTCGAGAGTGCTCTCGCCAATGGATCCAGTTGATCCCAATACAGTGATAGACTGCATAAATTAAAAAGGATTGGTCTGCGTTAGCATAACAAAAAACATTGGCAGCGCAGCCATAATGCCATCTAGTCTATCGAGGACGCCACCATGACCGGGGAGCAGTGAACTGCTATCCTTTAATCCTCTGTGGCGCTTCAACATACTTTCAAAAAGGTCGCCAACCACAGAACACAGCGCCACCGGGAAAACCAATATCGCCAAATCCACTACATCTACAGTTGGCAGCAAGGCTTTAATCATTGCGATCAACGCCAACTGCAGTACTAAAGCTCCCAAAAATCCTTCCCAGGTCTTCCCCGGACTGATAGTAGGTGCGAGCTTGCGACGCCCGAATAAATTTCCCGCTATATAACCACCTACATCTGCCAGCACAACAATCCCAAGAGCTAGCAGAAGCAGCCATCGTCCACTCTCGTGACGAACGATCGCCACTAACGCAATCCATGTCGCCACCAACAATATTAATCCTAAAATGCTCAGCACCGGTCGCGGAGCCCAGAGTATAGAACTTGAGGGGTATCCCTGTATCCAGAGAAAAATAACCGCCCATAGCGCCACCACAGCAGCACTGATCTGATAACTCAACTGTTGGTCAAAGGTACCATAGACACCGAGGATTTGACTGGCTCCAGCCAGTAACAAAAAAAGCACTAGTAGATAGCCGGCCCTGCCCGAATTGCTAGTAATATTAGCCAAACTGGTCCACTCCCAACCAGCCAGCACCACTACGAGAATAATTAGACTTGAAAACACCGCTGGCGACACTACCACCAGCAGGGAAACAAATAATACAGCGAGAATCACAGCGGTAATAAAACGTTGTTTAAGCATCAGTACCCTCGCTCGAGGTTTGGCCCGCACTGTGATCCAGTTCCGATGCTGTGGACCTGGCTCCAAATCGCCGCTGCCGCTGGCAATAGTCTGTTATGGCGTGCTCCAAAGCGTTATTATCGAAGTCAGGCCAGTAGCAATCTGTAAAATAAAACTCTGTGTAAGCCATCTGCCAAAGCATAAAGTTACTAATCCGTTGTTCACCTGCAGTGCGAATACATAAATCAGGCGCTGAAATTCCATCTTGATAGAGACAGCGGTCAAAACTGTTTTCGGTGATATCTGAGGGGCGCAGGGTTCCCGCTTTAACCTCCGCCGCCAACTGCTGAGCAACTTGCACTATATCCCAACGACCACCGTAGTCAACATAGAGAATCAGATTTAACGCCCCTGCTTTAGTTAGGGTTTCTGCATCGGTAATAAGACGGTTTAAACGATCACTAAACTGCTTGCGATTGCCCACCACCTTGAGTCTGATGTTGTCGTCGCGCAATGTCTTAGCTTCTTTTTTTAAATAAGTGGAGAAAAGTGACATCAATCCGCGCACTTCCATTGCTGGGCGACGCCAATTCTCACTGCTAAACGCGAACAGACTAACCGTATCTACGCCGTGATCTCGTGCCGCTGGCAATATTTCTCTAATACGCTCAACACCCGCCCTGTGACCAGCTATGCCGGAAAGGCCGCGCTGTTTAGCCCAGCGATTATTGCCATCCATAATAATCGCTATGTGCTTTAACGGGTGCACTAAGTTATTAGGGGTCGTCTTTACCATTTTTTAACAGAAGATTCTCAGATCTCCATCAAATCCTTTTCTTTAGTGAGCAGGGCCTCTTCAACTTTGCCGATAAAGCGGTCGGTTATCTTCTGAATATCGTCCTGAGCCCTACGCTCTTCATCTTCACTAATTTCTTTTTCTTTCAGCAAGCCCTTGATATCCGAAAGCACGTCGCGTCGAATATTACGAATTGAGATTCTAGATCCCTCGGCCTCTTGCCTAGCCTGTTTTCCGTAATTGCGCCGCGTCTCCTCGGTTAGGGGCGGCAGCGGTAACCGTATAACCGCACCGGCAGTGCTGGGGTTGAGCCCAAGCTCTGATTTAAGAATGGCCTTTTCAATCTCTGGAACCAGTGCTTTTTCCCAAGGTGTTACGGACAGGGTTCGCGAATCCTCAATCGAGATAGAGGCCGCTTGGCTCAGCGGGGTGACAACACCATAGTAATCAACTGAAATCCCGTTTAGCAAACTGGGATGAGCTCGCCCGGTGCGAATCTTATTAAAGGCCACGGCCAAGGCCTCGAGAGCCTTGGTCATACGTTGTTCTGCGTCTTGCTTAAATTCTTCCATCACTAAAAATCCCTCTATTCCTCTTCTATTATTAGGGTGCCTTCATCACCACCGACAACAAGATTGAGCAAGGCTCCAGGTTTAGACATACGAAATACTCTGAGCGGCATATTGTGTTCGCGACACAGACAAATAGCCGTCAAATCCATCACTCCAAGCTTTTTATCCAGCACCTCATCATAAGTTAACTGTGAGTAAAATTCAGCATTGGGTTCTAACAGAGGGTCCGCGGAGTAAACTCCGTCCACCCTAGTAGCCTTCAGCACCACATTCGCATCAATCTCAATACCGCGCAAACAGGCGGCTGAATCTGTCGTAAAAAAGGGATTTCCTGTACCAGCTGCGAATATCACTACGTCGCCATCTTTTAAATAGCGAATTGCCCGCCGCCGGTCATAGTGCTCAACCACACCACTCATCGGAATCGATGACATCACATGGGAGGATATATTGGTGCGCTCCAGCGCATCTCGCATCGCCAGCGCATTCATCACAGTGGCCAACATACCCATATGATCGCCGGTCACACGATCCATACCGGCTGCGTTTAGGGCGGCTCCTCTAAACAAATTTCCACCGCCAATCACCAACCCCACTTGAACACCAATACCAACTAGCTGGCCAATTTCAAGTGCCATTCGGTCGAGAACTTTAGGATCTATCCCAAAGCCCTCATCGCCCATCAACTCCTCACCACTGAGTTTAAGAAGAATACGCTTGTACTGTTTCTCTTTAACCGTTGACGCCATGCTTATACCTCTTAACCAGTCGATTCTGAAAAAGTCGTCCTGACTTTTTCAATGAGTCGCTGCACCATTCTCTAACGCAAATACGCGGATTTGCTGGTTCATGGCGCGCTCGCTTGGGTCTAAAATGACCCAAGGGGGTGCATCCATGCGCCCCGCGTCGACCAGAAAAATGCGCTTATGGGACTGTTGCACAATACTGTAGCAACAATCCCCTTGCTCTCATCCTTTTGGTCGAAATTTTCCTGTCATTGAGCCTTCTTATGCTTTTATCTTATCATTTAGGCATTTTTCAGGCTCGACTAACTAGTGGCACCCTGCACTTGAGCCGCGACTTCAGCGGCAAAATCAACCTCTTCAACCTCGATGCCCTCGCCCACTTCGTAGCGCACAAATGATACTACTTCAGCACCTGCGGCTTTTACGAGCTTTCCAACTGTGATATCGGGATCCTTGACAAAGGGCTGGTCAACTAGACTACTTTCTTTTAAAAATTTAGCCACACGCCCAACAATCATTTTTTCAATAATTTCTTCAGGTTTACCACTCTCTCGAGCCTGCGCTGCGAAGATTTCTTTCTCTGCAGCCACAATATCTGCTGGCATTTCATCCGAGTTTACCACTGCTGGGTTAACCGCAGCCACGTGCATCGCAACATCTTTTGCAAGCTCTTCGCTACCTCCACTCAACCCCACCAATACGGCAATGCGACTATTGCTGTGCACATAGCCGCCAACCACTGGCGCCTCAACACTGCCAGCGCGGCGCGGCGCGATATTTTCGCCAATTTTCTGTACTAGCGCCTGTCTGTGAGACTCTAAATCACCGGCCATCAGCTTGGCGATATCAGTTTCGCGAGAGGCGTAGGCCGCCTCTAAAACCGAACCGACAAATGTCTGAAAATTCTCATCTCTGGCCACAAAGTCAGTCTCACTGTTGACTTCCAATACCAGTCCATAACCAGCCTCTGATTTGACGGCAACTATACCATCAGCTGCCGTTCTACCGGCTTTTTTTGCGGCCTTCATACCGCTGGACTTGCGTAAGTCTTCTATGGCTTTATCAATATCCGCACCTGACTCTGCCAGTGCTTTTTTGCACTCCATCATGCCCAAACCAGTCCGATCTCGCAGCTCTTTAACCAACGATGCTGTAACCTGTGACATTGTATTCCTCTCTAAATAATCAATTAGAAAAAAGGGGGCGATGGCCCCCTTAATTTTGTTACCTTAATCGGCCTCAGCGGCAGTCCGATTATTTGGCAGCAGTTTCCTCAGGGGCCGCCTTAGAGGGAGCCTCTTCGGCAACTGGTGTATCTTTTGCGTCTTTCGCAACTTCTGCATCTTCGGCAACTGGCGCCTCTTTTGCGTCTTTCGCAACTGGCGCATCTTTTGCGGCCGCTGCATCTTCCGCAACTTCAACAAATTCGTCTTTACTGGTTACCGCCGCAGACTGAGCCTTTCCTTCCAGGACTGCATCCGCTACAGAGGCTGCATACAGCTTGATAGCACGGATTGAATCATCATTTCCAGGAATAACGTAGTCAACACCATCTGGGTCGCTGTTGGTATCTACAATACCTACCACTCGGATCCCCAGTTTATTGGCCTCATTGATAGCGATGCGCTCGTGGTCAACATCCACTACAAAAAGTATATCGGGCAGGCCGTTCATATCTTTGATACCACCGATAGAATTCTCAAGCTTGTCTTTCATGCGCGTGCGCATTAGGACTTCTTTCTTGGTAAGTTTCTCGAAGGTGCCATCTTTCTGCTGGGCCTCAATCTCTCTATAACGTCGAATAGAAGCACGAATGGTCTTGTAATTGGTCAGCATCCCACCCAGCCAACGATGACTGACGAATGGCATACCGCAGCGTTCTGCTTGCTCTTTGATAATCTTGTTGGCCGCACGCTTGGTGCCGACAAAAAGAACTTGATTGCCTTTGGCAGACTCGACGCGGAGAGCTTCCAACGCCTCATTAAAAGCTGGCACAGTGTTTTCAAGGTTAATCACATGAACTTTATTTCGCGAGCCGAAGATATACTGGCTCATTTTAGGATTCCAAAAACGGGTTTGGTGACCGAAATGGACACCGGCTTGCAACATATCTCGCATGCTGACTCTAGACATAATTTTTCCTCTTGGGGTTAGGCCTCCACATATCCCAATGATCAACCCTTATTCGGGCACCCAGACCATCGTGTCGATACGTGTGTGTCGTTAAGTTGTACTTAGTTAAGTTTTAATCGCTGCGGTACCTCCACAACGGCGCGCTTTATACCATAACCACTCACTCATATAAAGAAAAACCACTTAGATTTCGCCTTTTTACACTGCTCTTAACAGAAAAACTCCCTGTAACAGATTTCAGGCCAAATCAAGTCGCGCTAATTTTTCCCAGAGACTCCCTCAAGAGGACAGAGATTGGGTACAATAGTCATCAAAGTAACCGTGGAAATCACCATGACTGTCAAACTCCGAACAGCAGAGCAAATTGCCAAAATGCGTGTAGCCGGCCGTCTTGCCGCCGAGGTGCTCGAGTTGATTGGCGAGCATGTAGTGGCCGGCATCTCAACAGAGGAGCTGGATCGCATCTGTTATGAGCATATAGTCAATGTGCAGAAGGCGATTCCGGCCTGTCTTGGGTATCGGGGATTCCCAAAATCTATTTGCACCTCGGTCAATCAGGTCGTCTGTCACGGCATTCCCGCGGAGAAAAAGATTCTCAAAAATGGCGATATTATCAATATTGATGTGACGGTTATCAAAGATGGTTGGTACGGTGATACCAGCAAAATGTACAGCGTCGGAAAAGTAGCGGAGCATGCGCAGCGACTGATAAAAGTATCTCAGGAGTGCCTTTATAAAGGGATCGAGATGGTTAGGCCGGGCGCTCGCCTCGGAGATATAGGCCATGTTATCCAAGCTCATGCTGAGGCCAACTACTATTCAGTTGTCAGAGACTACTGTGGTCACGGCATTGGTTCAGAATTCCACGAGGAACCTCAGGTGCTACACTATGGCAAGCCAGGCACCGGACTCGAGCTTAAAGAGGGCATGACCTTTACCATCGAACCCATGGTCAATGCTGGGAAATTTGCCACCAAACTAAAGCGCGACGGCTGGACTGTGGAAACTAAGGACGGACGCCTGTCTTCGCAATGGGAACACAGCATGCTAGTTACCAGTGATGGCGTTGAAGTTTTCACTGCTAGACATGACGAAAAGTTCTAGGTGTTATTTGATTTTTTATATTTCTAATAGAGAACGAATTTAACTTATGCCAGACCACAGTTCTACTCAAATACTTCAGCCCAACAATCAAGCCCCTATCTTTTTTGATCAAAAACGTTTTATTGAGGATTTACAATCCTGCGATCCGCTGAGCGTGTTCCGGAATGCCTTAAATGCCGCTAGAAAACATTTTGACAACCGTTTTTTAGAGGGCGAGGAAGCCCATGCGCTAGTCAATGAAGCCGCCCAATTCGCAGATGTAATTCTCGGCTTTGCCTGGCATCAATACCAGTGGGATGAGGATATCAGCCTAATTGCGGTCGGGGGCTATGGTCGCGGAGAGCTGCATCCCCATTCCGATATAGATCTGCTGATTTTAATGCGCCGCAACCAGCCACAGAAATATCGTGAGCGCATTGAGAATTTTTTGACCTTCCTGTGGGATATTCAACTTAAAATCGGTCACAGCGTACGCTCATTATCCCAATGTGTAGACGAGGCGAAGGCCGATATCACCGTGGCCACCAACCTGATGGAAACCCGTTTAATCTGTGGCGATACAAAACTTCGAGAGAAGATGCTGAAAAAAACTGGGCCCAATAAAATCTGGTCCTCTGCAAAATTCTATCGCGGGAAAATAGAGGAACAAAAAAGTCGCCACCGCAAACACCATGATACTGAATACAATCTAGAGCCCAATATCAAAGAGGCTCCCGGTGGTCTGCGAGATATCCAGCTAATCAACTGGACTGCAAAGCGACATTTTGACGCCTATAGGCGATCACAGCTAGTACACAAGGGCTTTTTATCTGAAGAGGAGTATTTGACGCTGAGGCGGGATGAGGAGTTTCTATGGAAAGTGCGTTACGGACTGCACTATATAACAGACCGCGGTGAGGAGCGGCTGCTGTTTGATTACCAGCGCAAACTGGCATCCCTACTCGGCTATTCTGACAGCAATGGAAAACTGGCGGTTGAGAAGTTTATGCAACGCTATTACCAGACCGTTTTATCCATTCGCGAATTGACCGATGTGCTTCTGCAATATCTCGATGAGGCGATCTACCGCAAAAATAAAACCAAAGTGGTCAAACAGATCAATGGTCGCTTTGTAATTCGCGACGACTATCTGGATGCCGTCGACGACAGCACATTTGCCAACCACCCCTCCGCTCTGCTAGAACTGTTTGTAATCATGGGCGAAACCGAGAGTATCAAAGGCATTCGCGCTTCAGCCATACGTCAAATTAGATTGCACAGAAAACTTATCGACGAGGATTTCCGAAACGATCCCGCCAATCGCGAGCTATTTATGCGCCTGCTTAAATCGCCTTTTAAGCTCTCTTGGCAGCTCAAGCTAATGAATCGCTATGGCATTCTCGGCAACTATCTTCCTGAATTCGGCAAGATAGTCGGACAGACACAACATGATCTATTCCATATCTATCCAGTCGATGTGCACACACTCGAGCTGATTACCAATATTCGCCGCTTGGTGCGACCGGAGGAAGCGGCCAAGTTTCCAGTGTCCTCACATATCTTCAAAAATTTGCCAAAACCCGAGCTTATTATTATCGCTGCTCTCTATCATGATATAGCCAAGGGACGCGGGGGCAATCACTCTATTCTAGGCGCTGTAGACGTAGCAAATTTTGGAGAGCGTCACGGGCTGCAAAAACAGGAGATTAGCCTGCTGCAATGGCTGGTAGAAAATCATCTACTGATGTCTACCATCGCCCAGCGCGAAGATATATCGGATCCGGACGTGATTTATAAATTTGCTCGTCACGTTGGCGATCAGATGCACCTCGACCACCTTTGGGTGCTTACCGTCGCAGATATCAATGCAACCAATCCAAGGCTGTGGACAGACTGGAAAGGCGCTCTAATGCGCAATCTGTACTTTGAAACCAAGCAAGCGCTACAAGACGATCTTGCCGAGCCAGTGGATAAATCGGCCTGGGTTCGCAATGCCAGAGATAGCGTGCTGGCTCTGCTGCGGGCAGCGCATATCAGCGAATTTCAGGCCACCGAGGTTTGGGGTGATGTAGCAGATCAATTCTTTCTGCGCGAACGCGCTGAAGATATAGCGACCTTTACCCAATCGATTATTGCCAGCACAGCTGGCCAGCCGGTTATTCTGCTGCGCGACGTGGGTGTAGAGATGCCAGTTGCCACGCAAATTTTTGTATATACCAGCGACAGCAATAATCTGTTCCCAATCATCGCCGCCATCCTCGATAAACTGGGCTTAAATATTCAAGATGCCAGATTACAGACCACCAGTGACAACCGTACTTTCGATGTATTCTACGTATTAGATGAGCGCGATAGCCCCATAGGTTCAGACAAAAAACTCTGTGAAAATATCATCTCCTCACTGAGAAAGGGTATTTTAGAACCAACCAAAGTCAATATGGATGTAACCCGCCGAACTTCTAGACGACTTAAAAACTTTACTATGAAAACACTGGTATCGCTGCGCAATGACAGCGAGACTAACACCACAATTCTGCAAGTTATCACACCGGATAGATCGGGTTTGCTAGCACAAATAGCCAGTATTTTTTCTCGTTTTGAACTTATCTTATACAATGCAAAAATCTCTACTCTGGGCGAACGGGTTGAGGACACTTTCTATCTAAGGGATAAAAACAATCAACCATTAACCAATGAATCGTTGAGCACTCAAATACAACAAACTATCCGCAAAGAGTTAGATTCTCGCAATCAAAATACTGCGCAAGAATCCGCCTTTCCAAGTATTAATATCAGGTAGCATTATGAATCCGCACTTGCAGAATCTGCATCCCTATCCCTTTGAGAAATTAAATCAACTCAAGGCAGGTATAAAACCACCTTCCAGTCTCGAGCCTATCATGCTGTCAGTTGGCGAGCCCAAACATCCAGCACCCGACTTTGTAAAGGCGGCACTATGCGGGTCAATCGACAGTCTCGCTCAGTATCCCTCGACGCGGGGCTGCATAGAACTTCGAGAGGCCATTGCGCAGTGGATTGGACAGCGATTTAATATCCGCAGCACAGCTCTAGATCCAGAATTGCACGTTCTGCCTGTGGCCGGTACGCGAGAGGCTCTTTTTGCTTTTACGCAAACAGTGGTCGACCATTCAACGGCCTCTAAACCTCTGGTGGTATGCCCCAATCCCTTCTACCAAATCTACGAGGGCGCTGCGATTTTAGCCGGGGCAGACACCTATTACCTCAACTGCACTGCCGAGGAGGGGTTTATCCCCGATTTAGACTCTGTCTCAGTGGAAACCTGGAAACGCTGCCAACTTTTACAGCTGTGCTCACCCGGCAATCCAACCGGTGCAACCCTATCCTTGCAGTACTATAAACAGGCGCTAGAGCTCGCCGAACAATATGATTTCATTGTCTCCAGCGACGAGTGCTATTCAGAGATCTATCTGGATGAACAACAGCCTCCCTTGGGATTATTAGATGCCTGTCGACAGCTGGGCCGAGATAATTTTCAACGCTGCCTGGTCTTTCACAGTCTATCCAAGCGCTCAAATTTACCGGGGCTTCGCTCTGGCTTTGTCGCCGGTGACCCCAAACTCCTAAAATCCTTTTTAAACTACCGCACCTATCATGGTTGTGCACTGTCGCTCCCGGTGCAGAACGCATCAATAGCTGCATGGGATGACGAGTCACATGTCATCACAAATCGACAGCTGTACCGGGAAAAATTTGCCGCCGTTGCAGCAATACTCGAGGGCACGCTGCCCTTCTCCCTGCCTCCCGCTGGCTTTTACCTGTGGCCCCAGACCCCAATAGATGACATTCAATTCACCCGTGATCTGTATGCCAATGAAAATATCACCCTGCTTCCCGGCCAATTTCTATCCAGAGAAACCGACAGAGGCAATCCCGGTCGCAATCGTGTTCGATTGGCTCTGGTGGCAAATATTGATCAATGCGTTGAGGCCGCGCAGCGAATCAAGCGCTTTACGTTGAACCTGTAATGCGGAGCTTCGACCTATGTTAAAGAAGGAGCGTGCAAAGCTGATTTTAGAGCGTTTAAACAGCCTCTACCCAGAGACCCCTATACCTTTAAACCACCGCAATAATTTTGAATTACTGGTAGCGGTTCTATTAAGCGCACAGTGTACGGATAAACGAGTCAATCAGGTGACCCCAGCCCTCTTCGCACTGGCCAGCAGGGCTATGGATATGCAAAACGTAGCGCTGGAGAGGATTTATCAAATCGTTCGCCCCTGCGGCCTAGCACCGCAGAAATCTAAAGCGATTTCCAATCTTTCCAAGATTTTAGTGGAAAAGCATAGTGGCGAAGTACCAGAGGATATGCAAATGCTAGAGGCACTGCCCGGCGTCGGACACAAAACAGCCAGCGTGGTAATGTCCCAAGCTTTTGGGCACCCCGCGTTTCCGGTGGACACCCATATCCATCGATTGGCTCAGCGCTGGGGTCTAACCAAAGGCCACAATGTGACTCAAACAGAGCGCGACCTTAAAAAGCTATTCCCGCGACAATACTGGAACAGACTACATTTGCAGATTATCTTTTACGGGCGCGAATTCTGCACCGCGCGAGGCTGTGACGGGCGAGTTTGTGAACTCTGCAGCAGCTGCTACCCCAACCGCAAAAAACCATTTATAGCGAGAAAGGCCTAGTCTTTTGCTATGCTTAGGCGATTCTCGGCAAAGCGCGAAAAATTATGATTATCCTCTACGGCATTAAAAATTGTGACACAGTCAAAAAGGCACAAAAATGGCTGGAAAAAAATCAGCGAGAATATAGATTTCACGATCTGCGTATCGACGGCATTAGGACTGAGACAATAGCTACTTGGATTGAGCAGATTGGCTGGGAAACTGTTTTAAATAAGCGCAGCACCAGCTGGCGAAATCTCGATAACGCGGTGCAACAGGGGCTCAATGCGGAGAATATAACCTCCCTCCTTCAGGAAAATCCAACCCTGATAAAGAGACCTGTGCTAGATGTGGATGGTATAATTAGCGTCGGATTTAACGCAGATACCTTTAACTGATACAACCAAAAAATAAAGAGCATAAAAATGAGTAAACTGTACAGCTTCGCCATTGGCGCTGGAACAAAAAATAGTCGCGGAGAGTGGCTTGAAGTATTTTACCCAATCCCAGTGTTACACCCAGAACAGGATTTGGCAGATATTGTAACCGGCATTTTTGGCGACACTTTTGACCATAGTTCCGATATCGAACCCAGCGCACAACAGCTTAGCTCATTGCAATCAGCTCTTGAGCAAAATGGCTACAGTGATCTTGCCGCGGCGGTCAGCACTCTGCAAAACGCCAAGCGCCCGCTGGTAGTGGCCATTTTAAAACAAGACAGCCCCCCTACTTCTGTGCCCGAGGGCTATCTCAAGTTGCATCTATTGAGTCATCGCCTGGTAAAACCCCATGGCACCGACCTCACAGGTATCTTTGGGACATTAAAAAATGTCGCCTGGACCAGTGAAGGCGCCATAGATATTGAAGAGCTGCCGGCGAGAATGCTCGAAGCCCGAGTATCGGGACGAACTCTCAGCGTTGACTGCGTTGATAAATTCCCCAAACTGGTAGATTACCTGGTGCCCTCTGGCGTTCGTATCGCCGACACCTCCAGAGTTCGACTGGGCGCTTACGTAGGGGAAGGAACCACCGTAATGCATGAGGGGTTTATCAACTTTAATGCCGGTACCGAGGGTCCAAATATGATCGAGGGCCGCGTCTCCGCAGGGGTATTCTGTGGCGCCGGAACCGATGTAGGTGGCGGTGCGTCAATTATGGGTACATTGTCGGGGGGCGGCAATATGGTTATCTCGCTGGGCGAAAAATGCCTGCTGGGAGCCAACGCAGGTGTGGGCATACCACTGGGAGATCGCTGCACTCTGGAGGCCGGCCTATATATCACCGCCGGCACCATCGTCACTCTGCTGGATGAAAACAAACAGCCCACAGGAAAAATGAAGGCGCGGGATCTGGCCGGCAATAGCGACCTGCTATTCCGACGCAACTCGGTCACTGGCACTGTGGAATGTCTAACCAATAAAACCGCGGTCGAGCTCAACCGAGAACTGCATGCCGCAAATTGAGTTAACGCCTAAAGGCTCTAGGCAGTCTTTAGGCTCCCACCAGATTTTGGCCGCAGACTCTAAGAATATTGCTATTTACACCAACCGCCTGTGGACTGAGGTAAAAGGCAATCACCTCTGCCACGTCTACAGGCAAGCCGCCCTGCCCCAAAGAGGATAGGCGTCTGCCAATATGGCGGGTTGCAAATGGAATCGCCGCCGTCATCTGAGTTTCAATAAAGCCCGGCGCAACCGCGTTGACCGTGATACCTCTGTCCGCACATTGTTGAGCCATGCTTTCAACCATACCAATCACTGCGGATTTAGAAAATCCGTAATTAGTCTGGCCAACATTGCCGGCGATACCGCTGGTCGAGGCAATACCAACAATTCTGCCGCCATTGTCGAGCATCTCTGTTGCCAACAATGCTCTATTAATCTTCTGAACACTGCCAAGATTCACTTGCATTAATAGCTGCCATTGCTGCTCAGTCATTCTCGACAGCATCTTATCTCTGGTAATACCTGCGTTATGGACGATTCCATGGAGCTTATCAGCGTGCTGCAAACAGCAATCGATCAGCGTTTGAGGCGCATCCTGCGCAGTAATATCCAGGGCTAGAGCTACACCATCCACAGAGGCCATAGCCGCATTTAACTGCGACTGCGACTGGGCTACATCAACACCTATCACCTTCGCCCCATCGCGGGCCAACACCTGACTTATAGCAAGCCCAATGCCTCTGGCGGCACCGGTTACCACCACCAGCTTGCCCTCTAGGGGGCGCTGCCAATCAGCCTGTAAATCAACCTCAGTGACCGGCGCTGTGGCCGTCAACAGCTGGCCATTAGTAAATGCGCAACCCGCAGATAGCAAAAATCGCAGGGGCGCCGCAATAGCGCTATCTCCCCCGCGGTCCACATAGAGCAAATTGGCGGTAGCCCCTTTGCGCCCGATCTCCTTGGCTACAGATTTAACAAACCCCACCAACCCCCGCTGCAAGGTGGCATGATCGGCATCCTGTAGCGCACTGGGCTTATGCCCAATGACCACAACACGGCCACAGCGGCCTAATTTTGCAAGGTTTTGATGAAAAAAATCGTAGAGCTCAACAGTTTGCTCAGCACTGCAAATCCCTGAGGCATCGAAGATAAGATTGCACTTATCCGCACTGTCTGCAGAGACCAATTTTATATCAGTCGACGCTAGAGTGGTGTTGATATTTTCAGAAAATGCGGCACCTGTACTAGAGCCGCAAAGTACATCTCCAGACAACCTATGAGGCCTGTCGGCAGATTCGCGCATTAAGACGACAGGCTTTGGTAACCCAAGAGCTGATAACAATGATCCGCCAAACTTGGAGTTGGCCAGTTCAAGATATTTATCGCTCATAAAAAGACTCCTATTTAATCTCGCCAATTACAAACCCCAATCTAAAGTGTAGACTGATCTGCGGGCTCGTGCCTGTTACTTTACTACATCTCAGCGTAATCCGATTGACCCAAATGCCAAAAAAAAATTCTAGTTCTACCAATGAAATAGTTAATATTTACGTCTAAGCTAAAACTATCCATTAGATAATTTATTTATCATAATGTTCTCTATTGCACTTTCAACTTTATAAGCAGGAAGCAAAATAATGAGTGATATACGCAGAGTAGCCATTATTGGCGGAAATAGAATTCCCTTTGTGCGCGGCCATACCGCCTATAGACAGGCATCTAATATGGATATGCTTACCGCGGCCATGAAGGGGCTGGTGCAGCGCTTCTCACTTGAGGGAGAGCACATTGGCGAAGTTGTAGCTGGCGCGGTGATAAAACATTCCCGCGACTTTAACCTGACTCGAGAAGCTGCCTTAAACTCAGGTCTGTCCTTAGAAACTCCCGCCTATGATATCCAACAGGCCTGTGCTACTGGGCTCGAGGCGGCCATTCTGGTTGCCAACAAAATTGCACTGGGGCAAATCGACTCCGCCATTGCCGGGGGCACAGATACAGCTAGCGATGCGCCGATTGCTGTCAATGAAGGCTACCGCCAAATGCTTCTTGAACTCAATCGTGCCAAAACTCTGGGACAACGTTTAAAAAACCTCTTAAAATTCCGGCCCAGCTTTATGGCTCCGGATATTCCCGCCAATGCAGAACCTCGAACTGGCTTATCTATGGGGCAACATTGTGAATTGATGGCAAAACAATGGAATATTAGTCGAGAAGCGCAGGATCAGCTGACCTTTGACAGCCATCAAAACTTAATCGCCGCCTACGATAGCGGCTTTTTTGAGGATCTTATAAGCCCGTTCAACGGTGTGGATAAAGACGGCATTATGCGCAATACACCGCTGGAGAAACTGGCTGCGCTCAAGCCCGCATTCGATCGCCAATCTGGCTCTGGAACCCTAACCGCCGCCAATTCAACCAGCCTTACCGATGGTGCCGCAACCGTATTGCTGGCCAGTGAGGAATGGGCCAATAAGCGCAATCTGCCAGTGCAGGCCTACCTGACCCTTAGCGAAGCGGCATCTGTGGATTTTTACTCTCAGGGAGAGGATAGTGAAGGATTGCTAATGGCTCCCGCCTACGCTGTGCCCAGACTATTAAAACGCGCCGGTCTAAGCCTGCAAGATTTTGATTTCTATGAAATTCACGAGGCCTTTGCAGCCCAGGTGCTCTGTACCTTGGAAGCTTGGGAAAGCGCGGATTTCTGCAAAAACAAACTGGGCCTGGAAGCGCCGCTGGGAAGCATAGATCGCAGTAAATTAAACGTTAAAGGCTCCAGTATAGCCGCCGGGCACCCCTTTGCGGCGACTGGGGCAAGAATTATTGCCACACTGGCGAAAATCCTGCGTGAAAATGGCGGCGGGCGCGGCTTAATTTCAATCTGTGCTGCTGGCGGACAGGGTGTTACTGCCATCGTGGAAGCCTGAGACAGAGGGCTGATGTACAGATTTCAATAAATAGCAGTTTTGCGGTATTTTTAACTATTTGTCGGTATTTTCGATGATGATGTCGGCAAGTTCTCGGAAATGGAGATATTATGTCTTTAGATAAGGTAGTAACTGGATTGCAAGAGAGGATAGGAGAAGACTGTGGTCTCGACGCCACAATAAAATTCGATTTTGGCGATCAGGGTATAGTGATGCTAGACGCCACCCAAAGCCCCAATGTGATTAGCACTGATGATGCTGATGCCCAATGCACTATGGCTATTAGCTTGGAAAACTTTATGGCTATGGCCGCGGGCGAATTAAATGGCGCCTCTGCGTTTATGACCGGCAAGCTAAAAGTCAAAGGCGATATGGGTATTGCCATGAAGTTGGGTGCCATTCTCTCTTAGACCCTATAGCACCAAGAAAAGCGGTAGCGCTTATGACCAGCATCAAACAACTGCAACAGGACTACACCCATATCATACCCATAGTGGTTAAATGGGGTGAAATGGATGCCTTTCAGCATATCAATAATGTTGCTTATATCCGTTACCTAGAAGATGCTCGTTTGGCTTTATTTGCACAGCTAGGCATGCTCAATGACTTAACTGACAGCAACAAGGGGTCTATTCTGGCGAATATCAGCTGTGACTATCTGGCCCCCGCTACCTACCCTGACACAATCCATATAGCCACCAATATACAACAGACTGGCCCCAAGAAAATCTCTCTGGAACAGGTTATTTATAGCGAAAGGCTCGATAAGCTGGGGGTTTTTTATTTAACTTTCACTCAAATATGATTAATAGGGAAATCCAGGCACATTAAGTTTGGCCGAATATATGCCAGCCGATAAGCAAACACTGTCTCCACAATATCGTGGCATATCTCCATCATCAGGATCGGTTAACCCAGTGACAAACAGAGTTTTTCGATTTTCTCCGCCAAAGGCTATGTTAGTGACAATATGAATGCCTTCTACATTTAACTGTCCGATCTTTTGGTATTCTTTGTCAATAATCAGAACCACCTGACCATCGGCTCTTTCACCTACCTGAGTTGTTGTTGTGATATATATATTACCATTGCAATCTTTTCCCAACCCATCAATGGGTGAATCAAGAATTTGTTGTGGATTGGATACATCACCTGCAGTCAAATCAAAAGCCCATAAACCTCGCAGCCCGCCCACAATGAGTTGCTCCTGATCAAGTGATAATATAATCCCATTAGGCTTATCTCTTAAGGCAGGTACAAGCTCAGTGACTGCTGTAGCCTTAACATTGCCGTTAACTATCGAATAAATACGCTGCCCAGGTTCCAAAGAGCCGGCACTTCCGCCTCCTTGTGTGCTGTCTAGATCAATATTTGACGGCGTATTCCAATTGGGGTCTGTGAAAAAAATCCTGTCGTCGTGGGCAATAGTCAAATCATTGGGCGAATTAAATCGTTTGTTATTGAAGCCATCAGCTAAAGAGGTGATTTGCCTAGTTTTCCAGTCAATGGTTACTATGGAGCCATCAAGCTGTCGAGCCGCTATAAGATTACCCTGACTGTCCAGTGCTAGCCCATTGGTTCCTGCCTCTGTGTCATCCATCCATAACTGAGGTTCTTGACCTATGACCCATCGCCATATAGCAGCCTGATTACTTAAGACAAAACCATTTTTATCGGGCAAATGCGATCCCATATTTGAATAATAAAGTACGCCATCGTGCCATACAGGACCTTCAATATTGTTGTATCCCTGATAAATTAGCGGAATATTTTTTTCCCGCTTTAGCTTTATATTGTTTAAGTCTAATTGAGTATTGCCTGAGCCTTCTGGACAGTATTTAGCATTTGCATCAGCTACGGCAACCCGGGTATTTACCGTCTTTGGCGACAGAACTTCAGAGCATGAAATTATTAATATATAGGAGCAGAAAATGGCGACAGTTGATGACTTAAAAATTCTGTTTTTGATGTAAGACAATGGTGGCACCTGAATAATTTTTTTAATAGGTAAAAGTTAGTATTTTTTAATCGTGATTATCTTGTCGAATTACGCATAACTAATTCAAAACCTGTATTGATATAACCGGATGTTGTCGATTTGTTTTCACTTGTCGGGTGAGTTTTTTCAAAGATAAGTTCCATAGCCTTGCTCCCCATTCTGTATCGATTAACCCGCACAGTGGTTAGTGCAGGTTCAGTAAAGGCAGCCATCTCAATATCATTGAAACCACAGACACCCATTTCCTCAGGCACACTGATATTCATTTTTTTGCACTCGTGCAAGACCCCTATCGCCAGATCATCATTACAGCAAAAAACAGCGTCACAGTCCCCTTTTGTAACTTCCATTAATTCTCTAAATAGTGAAACTCCCATAGCCACTGATGATGGCTCAGACGTAGTGATAATACGCCTATCATCTAGATAATTGACTGCCGATAACCTTTGTTTAAATCCATCTAGTCTCTGGCAGGTTCTGCGATCCATTCTCGCCCCTAAAAATGCTATTTTGCGGTAGCGTTTATCCAGTAATAACTGGGCTACAGCACCTCCGGCATCAAAATGTGAAAAGCCCACATTGATATCAATAGGTTTATCAACTTTACCCATTATTTGAACTATAGGCACTCTAGCTTCTTCCAGCATGGTTCTTGTAGTCGCGGTCTGCTCACCACCAGTAATAATAATTCCCTCGGGCGACTGCCCCAATAAGGTTCTTACAGCGCGCATTTCCTCAAGCGGAGAATAGTGGGTATTAAACAACAAAATCTGGTAGTTAGCAGTCGTCGCAATATCATAAATACCCCGCAAAACATCGTTAAATACCACATTGGATAGCGAGGGAATTAACACCCCAATTAACTTCGATTTTGAGGATGCCAATACACTTGCTGAACGATTGGGAATATAGCCCAACTCTGCAATGGCAGCCTCTACTTTTTGACGCACATTAGCTCTTACTCCGTCAGCACCATTAACTACCCGCGATACAGTTATGGGACTAACTTCAGCCATAGCGGCAACATCTTTTAAAGTAAGGCGCTTCATGCTCTAGGTTTCTCTTTTCGTCATAAATTACGATGGCAAAATTATAAAAATAGAGATATCAACAAGCAGCAGAATAAGCCAATTATTGAAATCAAAGTAGTCATGACTGTCCAGCTCTTCAAAGTATTTTTCTCGCTCATACCTAGGTACCGGCTGACTAGCCAGAAACCCGAATCATTAACATGCGAAAGTATAGTTGCCCCAGAGGAAATAGCGATAACCAACAAACCCAAACTTGGCGCTGACATTGGCTGTAACTCTAAAATAGGTGCCATCAGGCCTGCGCCTGTGATCATAGCTACAGTTGCAGAACCCTGAGCTACTCGAGTAATAGCAGCAATTAAAAATCCTAAAATAAATACGGAAAACTGGGCCTCAACAAATACTGTTGCCAACATTTGACCCACGCCGGAATCAATTAAAACCTGCTTGAATGCGCCTCCAGCACCGGTAATTAAAATTACCACCCCGGCTGGCTCCAGTCCTTTATTGGCAATCTTTAAAAGTGATTCGGTGCTGATATTGCATTTGAAATGAGCCATTATCAGAGCAAAAATAGTGGCAATTGTTAGTGCAACAAAGGGGTGACCTAAAAAGTTAATAGCACTCAGTAGATTGCTAGATTCAACTAATAAAAAAGGAGCTATGGTGGCCAGCATTATTAGCATTAAAGGCAATAAAATAATTAAACAAACCCAGGCAAAACTCGGAGTTTGCGTATTGGTCTGAATGTTATTGTTGAGGCTTGTTTCAGGAACAGGGATATAAATCTTGTTGGCAATAAACTGACCAAACAAAGGTCCAGCAATAATCATAGTCGGTATTCCGGTTAAAACACCAAATAGAATTACCCAGCCAAGATCGGCATTAACTAACTTAGCAACGGCAATAGGCCCCGGTGTGGGCGGTATAAAACTATGAGTAATGGCCAATCCGGCCAGTAGCGGAATGGCATAGTACAACAACGAGCGTCCTGAGCGCTTGGCTAAGCCATATAGTAGTGGCGCAAGAATTATGAAAGCCACATCAAAAAATACCGGAATAGCAACAATAAAGCCCGTTATACCAAGACTCCACTGCGTTCTTTCTGGGCCAAAGGTGCGGATCAATCTATCAGCTATACGCTCAATGCCACCTGAGCTCTCTAAAATTTGACCAAGAATAGCCCCTAAGCCGACTACAACAGCCACAAAACCTAGGGTACCACCCATACCATTTTTGACTGAATCTATAACTTGAGTCGGGGGTAAACCTGAAAGAAGACCTACACTTAAACTGGAAATAAGTAGCGCCAAAAATGCAGGAATACGAAGAGCTATTATTAAAAACAGTAGGAGTGTAATTCCTGCTAAGGTCACCAAAAATAAACTTAAATCCATATTAATGTCCTGCAAAAAATTGGCTTAAAAATTATAGCTGAACATTGATTGTCTGGACTTTTACGCGATCGCCAATAATGATTTCAAACTCACCCGGCTCAACCACAGACCTCATGTAACGATCTAGTAATGCGAAATTTTTGTTGTCGATAGTAAAGTTCAAAGTCTGCTTTTCACCGCGCTTTAGGTGAATCCGTTTAAAAGCCACCAGCTTTCTTACCGGGGTAGTTACCGAGCTAACCTTGTCATTTATATAAATTAATACCACTTCGTCGCCATCCATATCGCCTGTATTGGTTATATCAATACTAAAGCTAAGATTATCATCTGTGGACATGGTCACTGGTACGCTAAGATTGCTGTACTCAAAACTGGTGTAAGAAAGACCATAACCAAAGTAGTAGAGTGGTTTGCGACTACTTAAATAAAATCCACCACGGTGAAAAGCTGAAGGCTTATGATTGTAAAAACTTTGTAGGTGTCCAACCGAACGGGGCACTGTAATTGGAAGCCTTCCGCCCGGGTTGATTTTACCAGCTAGAGTTTCAGCAATGGCCTTACCACCGAACATACCGGGCTCCCAGGCCTCGAGAATTGCATCAGCATTTTCAGTCAACCATTCGGATGCTATAGGGCCTCCATTAACTAAAACCACCACCAATTTGGCACCGCTAGCTTTAATTTTTTCCAGTAACTCAATCTGGTTACCAATCAGATTTAAAGTTGGACGGTCTACGTTCTCAGCACTGGTTTTGTTCTTATCAAAACGAAGTGAGTTTTCACCCATTACAGCAATAACTACATCTGCTCGCTTAGCTGCTTTAGCGACTTTAGATAACTCAGATCTAGTAATCTTATGATGCTGAGCAATAGGTACATAATCAATTTTAGTTCCCTTAGGATATTGTTCTCTTATGCCTTCCAAAACAGTAATTACGTTATTATCTGGCTGCACACGCGCCCACTCGCCCAGCAGAGCTTGGTGGTCAGCATTGGGGCCAGTAATCACTAGACGGTCCAGATCTTTTTTTAGGGGCAAAACACCATTATTTTTAAGCAAAACCATCGACTTTTGCGCGGTTTTTAGAGCCAGCTCAAGATGGCTATCTTTGAGCAATGTATTTTCAACAAACTGCTTATTTGTATAACGATTTTCAAATAGGCCTAATTGAAATTTAGCGAAAAGAATCTTACTAACAGCATGATCGATACGGCTGATGGGAATTTCACCATTTTCCACCAAAGACTTAACATTTTCGAAAAAACCAGGTCCCTGCATATGCACATCCATACCAGCCAATACCGCCACTTTGTCAGCCTCTCTTTCAGAGTCAACAATTTTATGCGCACTCTCTAGACGTTGGATATCCATCCAGTCACTTATATAAAAACCATCAAACCCCCATTCTCCTCGGATTAAATCAGTTAAATATTCATGGTGAGCATGGGCAGGAATTCCATTAATCTCATTGTGTGCGGGCATAATGGTATAAACGCCATTTTCAATTGAGCCCACAAAAGGTGGAAAAAATATTTCGTGCAATGTGCGCTCGGAAACATCTGCAGGCGCTCCATTAACCCCGTTGTAGGCAATACCACCACCAACAAAATGCTTGGCTGACGCTATTACATTAGTTGGTGTATCGAAATTCTCTCCCTGATAACCGCGAACCATTGCATTACCCATTTCGGTTACCAGATAGGGGTCTTCACCAAAGGTTTCTCCAATTCGCCCCCAACGTGCATCACGCACTACTTCAACATTAGGTGAGTAGGCCCAGTGAAAGCCTGTAGCTCGCATTTCACTTGCAGTGTATTCAGCCATTAATTCGGCCAACTCAGGCTCAAATGATGCAGCTAGGCCAATTTGCGTTGCATAGATCGTGGTAGGCCCCATGTACATACCATGACCATGTATAGCATCAGTGGCAATTAAGAGCGGTATTTTTAGTCGTGACTCCTCGGCTAGACTTTGTAAAATATTTGCCTCTTGATAGGCAGAAACCTTTAAAAATGAGCCTATTTTGCCTTCTTTGATCATTCCTGCTCTAGCACCTAAAGCTAGGGTGTAATTAGACTTGGTATCCTTGCTATCAAAGTCGATATCCGAAGCTTCACCAACAAATTGGCACATTTGGCCAATTTTTTCATCAAGAGTCATTTCATTCATTAATAACTCAACGCGCTTTTCCGATGGCAGGCTCTCATCAAAATAGGATAATTTTTCGCCGTGAACGTTTATTGAAAGAATAAGAAATACTGACAGAACCAGCCTTTGAATAGCAGAAATCATAAAATAAACCTTATTGTTGTAATTTTTCCGCTTTTTTCTTCTTAAATTATTGTTTAACGGAAAATTGGTTGCGCAACCATATTAGGATACAATACTCCGAGTTACAACCATTGAATCAGTTAAATATACTAAGATGACGCTTTCTGAAGAAGTATACAGACCAAATGCAGAGGTAGACCCCTTGCTAATAGTTGTCATGGGTGTGTCTGGAACGGGCAAGTCGACATTAGCTAATGAATTCTCTCTACGCCACCAGTTCACTTATTTGGATGCTGATTCATTTCACAGTGAACAGGCGATTCAACAGATGTCGCAGGGGATCCCCCTGACAAATACACAGCGAATCCCTTGGATTAACCGTATATACGAACAACTCAGGAAGTATCGGCAACAACATAAAAATTGTATTCTTGCGTACTCTGGATTAAAGAAAGCTCACAGAGAAGTTATTTTTAGCGCTTATACTCATAGATTAGGTGTTTTATTAAATGCTGACCCGCAGCTTATTAGGGAACGCTTTGCTCAGCGATCTGATCATTTTATGTCTTCGAAACTTTTGGACAATCAGTTTGCCGAAATGGAACCCTTTGATAACAATGAATCACTACTAAACCTCAATATTTCATGTAGCGTTGAAGAGCTAATAGAACAGCTTCAAAACTTCATATCAGCAAAGGCATTAAAATTTTAACCATCATAGATTTTATGTGAAAATAAGCAGGTGCTTAGCTTTCATTTTGATTCTGTGATTTTTTATGAACATCCCACATAAAATCTTAATTGATACGCCCC
Organism: Porticoccaceae bacterium; assembly: GCA_024959305.1. Taxonomy (GTDB): domain Bacteria; phylum Pseudomonadota; class Gammaproteobacteria; order Pseudomonadales; family Porticoccaceae; genus HTCC2207. Next base: position 27,169 of record JANXGQ010000060.1, read on the forward strand.
GCTAGATACTATTTATAGGTTTTAAAAAAGAGAACAAACATGAAACTTAGAAAACCATTTTCTATTTTAATTACATCCCTTTCCTTTGTAACAAGTTACTCAGCCTTTAGTGATCAAGTTGTTTTAAAAAACGGTGATATTCTGCATGGTGTTATTAAAACTCAAACAGAAGCCTATATATCATGGGAGTCTGATAACTTCGGAATATTCAAAATTCCAAAACTTCAGATCGCCTCTATAGAGTACTCAGATACCAATCCTTCTGGTATTACTGAAGCTACAGCTAAAGATAAAATAATATATTCTGGCAGCATGGGAATTTCAGGCTCATACCTCAGTGGCAATGAAAATCGCGACGATCTGGAGGTAATGGATCGAGTTCCCAAGATGAAAATGATGAAAGAAAAACAGCGCGAACTTTTCTTAATGCCAAAACAAGTCCGAAAGCTGATGCTGTTTTTGGATGAACTGAGAGCAGATATGGTCGAGTTCGGGGCGAACACAGGGCTACGCAACACCAACGTAAGGATGTTGGAGTGGACGCAACTCGCTAGTAATCTTTCTACCTTAACGATCAAGGGGAAAGACTCCAAGAACGGGGAGCCCAACATCATATCCCTCAGTGGTGACGCGCAACGGGTATTGCGGCGACAATACGCTAAAAAGCTGTACATGGAAGAAGCATATCCGGAGCTAAAAGGCAGAATAAAGTATGTATTTATACAGGAAAGCCGGAGCAAGCGGTCCAATGGCAAGCCTTTTGCCGCGAGTTCAGTAACAAATGAAACTTGGCGCAAGGCTGTTGAGAGAGCTGGACTACCTAAAGAGGTGGTTTTTCATACCATGCGACACACATTCGCCAGTTGGCATCTGGAAAATGGATCGGATCCGAAAGTGGTGCAAGAGCTAGGCAATTGGATGGACCCAAGATCGATGGATCGATACCGGCATGTGAACCAAAAACAGAAGGCTCTTGCGGCAAATAACATCAATGGAATGTTAAGGAGTGACGGGTAACACATATGCAATCTACCAGTCTCCTAAATGGTAGTTGCAACACCTTGGTAGTGTGTTGCCTTTGGAATAGGCTAAACGGTTGATTTAAATGAGTATTTTTGGAAGCCAAAATAACCCCATAAAGAACACATCTACTATGATTACACTGCCCTAGCTAGTTGCGCAGTAACCGAGACCGTTAGCCAAGCTCTGAGCAAGCTCAATCAAAACTAAACCCAGTAACATATATGGCCATAGTATATTGACGAGTTAAGCGTGAATCAGCAGCCAAAAAAAACGGCCCGAAAGCCGCTTTTTTTATATCTGGTCAGAGTTAACTCTACCAACCAGTCACTTCTTTTAGACCATTGCCTATATCAGCCAAGCTGCGCACAGTTTTAACGCCGGCATCTTGCAGGGCTGCAAACTTTTCATCCGCAGTACCCTTGCCACCTGAAATAATTGCACCGGCGTGGCCCATGCGCTTGCCAGGGGGCGCAGTTACACCGGCGATATAGGAGACAACTGGCTTGCTGACATTAGCTTTAATATAAGCCGCTGCCTCTTCCTCAGCTGTACCGCCGATCTCACCAATCATCACTATGGCTTCAGTGGCCGGATCCTTCTCAAACATCTCGAGAATATCAATAAAGCTGGACCCGGGAATAGGATCTCCACCAATACCTACACAGGTAGATTGGCCAAAACCATAATCTGTGGTCTGCTTGACCGCCTCGTAGGTCAAAGTGCCGGAACGGGAAACAATACCCACCTTGCCGGGCAAATGTATATGGCCGGGCATAATGCCTATTTTACATTCACCTGGGGTGATAACACCGGGACAGTTAGGTCCGATAAGGCGCACGCCCAACTCATCACATTTTACTTTACATTCAAGCATATCTAGGGTCGGGATACCTTCGGTAATACAGACAATCAGCTGAATACCCGCATTTGCCGCCTCTAGAATAGAATCCTTACAAAAAGGTGCTGGCACATAGATAACCGAAGCTTCAGCGCCGGTTTTGGCCACCGCTTCTGTCACCGTATTAAATACCGGCAGGCCCAGATGTACTGTGCCGCCCTTGCCCGGGGTAACACCACCGACCATTTTAGTTCCGTAATCTATAGCCTGCTCTGAATGGAAGGTTCCCTGACCACCGGTAAAGCCCTGACAGATAACTTTGGTGTCGCTGTTAATTAAGATTGACATATTAGTTAGCCTCCGCTGCAGAAACTGCTTGCTGTGCCGCATCAGTCAGACTGCTTGCCGCAATAATTGAAAGACCCGAATCGGCGAGTTTTTGAGTGCCTAACTCGGCGTTATTTCCCTCTAGACGCACCACCACCGGAATACTCACACCGACCTCTTCTACCGCGCCAATAACGCCATCGGCAATCAGGTCACAGCGCACAATACCGCCAAAGATATTAATCAGAACCACTTTGACATTTTCATCGGACAAAATAATTTTAAAAGCTTCCACAACCCGCTCTTTGGTCGCGCCACCGCCCACATCGAGGAAGTTAGCCGGTGAACCGCCGTGCAACTGAACAATATCCATAGTACCCATCGCCAGACCGGCACCATTAACCATACAGCCTATACTGCCATCCAGAGCCACATAGTTAAGATCCCATGCCGCAGCGTGGGCTTCACGGGCATCTTCCTGCGATGGATCATGCATTTCTTTTAAGGCCGGCTGTCTGTACATAGCATTGCTATCTATAATGATTTTAGCGTCCAGACAGTGCAGATTGCCCTGATCGGTAATCACCAGCGGATTAATCTCCAACAGGGCCAGATCACGCTCTTCAAATAATTTCGCCAAACCCAGAAAAATACTCACAAACTGCTTAATCTGAACCCCTTTCAGCCCCAGCTTAAATGCCAGCTCACGGCCCTGATAGGGCTGGGCTCCAGCCACTGGATCAACAATGGCTTTAAGGATTTTTTCCGGGGTTTCTTCCGCTACTTTTTCAATTTCCACGCCGCCTTCAGTAGAGGCCATAAACACAATACGTCTGGTTGCGCGATCGACCACAGCGCCCAAGTAAAGCTCTTGATCTATATCTGTGCATGTCTCGACAAGAATGCGACTAACCGGCTGCCCTTTGGCATCGGTTTGGTAGGTCACCAAATTCTTGCCCAACCACTGGCGCGCAAAATCTTCAATCTCAGCTTTAGAACTGACCAACTTCACACCACCGGCCTTGCCGCGACCACCGGCATGTACCTGAGCCTTAACCACCCAGCGATCTCCACCGATCACGTCGGCAGCTGCAACAGCCTCTTGGACAGTCTCGGCGGCAACACCTTTGGAAACTGGCAAGCCGTACTCGGCAAAGAGCTGCTTACCCTGATATTCATGCAGGTTCATATTTTATTCCCATTACTTTATAAGATAGATTAGAGCCCCGGGAAATTTTCCCGAGGCACAAAAATTGCTCAATAATAGTTAGAGCTATCGCCGCTTGCGATTGGCAATATGGATAGCGCCACCATTGACAGCCAACGCCGCCTCATGCACCGCTTCGGACAAAGTGGGGTGACCAAACACAGTCATTCCCAAATCTTCAGCACTGGAACCAAACTCCATGGCAATCGCCACTTGCTGAACCAAATCAGCCGCGCTTGGGCCGACAATATGGCACCCCAAGATACGGTCAGTATCGGCATGGGCGATTATTTTAACCATGCCGTCGGTATCATTGGCTGCCATGGCTCTGCCGCTTGCAGCAAAAGGGAAAACACCTACATTATAGGGCTCTCCCGCCGCTTTAACCTCTTCTTCAGACAGCCCGACAGAGGCCACCTCAGGGTGGGTATAGATAACATTGGGCACTATATCGTAATTCATCTGCGCCTTGTGGCCGGCAATAATTTCCGCCACCATAACGCCCTCTTCAGAACCCTTATGAGCAAGCATAGGACCCCGTACTATATCGCCAATAGCGTAAACACCTGGTGCGTTAGTGGCGCACTGCTCGTCGACATAAACTGTGCCGCGCTCATCCAGTTGAACACCGCTATCATCCGCCAATAAGCCATCGGTATAGGCTCGGCGTCCCACACAAACAATCAACTTATCAAAGGTCTCTTTATGCTCGGAACCATCGCTGGACTGATAGGTAACTTCAACCTTTTTGCCGTTGATCTGGGTAGCGGTCACGCGCGCGCCCAAGCGAATATCCAAGCCCTGCTTGGTCAATATCTTTTTGGTTTCTTTAGCGATGGCTTTATCCATAATCGCCAAAAAATCTTGCATAGCTTCGAGCAATACAACCTCGGAACCCATTCGATTCCACACCGAACCCAACTCTAAACCAATCACACCTGCGCCTATAACACCCAGACGCTTGGGAACTGAACCTATCTCTAGAGCACCCGTTGAATCCAATATTAACTCGCCATCCACTGGAGCCACTGGAATGGCAATCGGTGAGGAACCGGAAGCCAGAATAACGTTATCGGCATCAAGCGTAGTAACCACGCCATCATGGTCGGTAAGCTCGACTTTTTTACCCGCCAGCAATTTACCAGAGCCATACAATGCAGTGACGCCGTTGGCTTTAAAAAGACCCGCGATACCGCCGGTTAACTGGTTGATAATTTTGTTTTTGCGTTCCAGCATTGCAGCCACATCAATGGTTACACTGCCCGCTTTAATACCATGAACCGCTAAATCTTCCTTGGCTTCATGATACTTGTAGGAGCTATCCAAAAGTGCTTTGGAGGGAATACAGCCCACATTTAAACAGGTACCGCCATTAACGCCATCGCCCTTATCATTCTTCCACTTTTCAATACAGGCAGTTTTAAGGCCTAATTGGGCGGCACGAATCGCCGCCACATAACCGGCAGGACCACTACCAATTACTACTACATCATATTTTTCAGACATTTAAATACCTATTTGAGATAACTGAAATATTAAATTTCCAACAAAATCTTCGCCGGATCCTCGACCAACTGCTTAATGGTCACCAGAAATTGAACTGCATCCTTACCATCGATCAAACGGTGGTCATAGGATAGAGCCAAATTCATCATCGGACGGATTTTCACCTCACCATCAATGGCCACTGGGCGCTGTTGAATACTATGCATTCCCAATATTGCCGTTTGCGGAGGATTGATAATCGGTGTCGAAAGCAAAGACCCGTACACCCCACCATTGGTGATAGTAAAGGTACCGCCGGTCATTTCTTCAATGGTCAATTTGCCGTCACGAGCCTTTCCAGCATAGTCGCCGATAGTATTCTCAATAGTGGCAATACTCATATTCTCGGCATTGCGCAGCACAGGCACCACAAGCCCTCGCTCAGTAGACACCGCAACTCCTATGTCCTGATAACCATGATAGACTATATCGGTGCCATCGATTGACGCATTGGCCAGAGGGAATCGCTTCAGTGCTTCTACAGAAGCTTTTACAAAGAGCCCCATAAAACCAAGACGAGTCCCGTTATGAGTTTTGGTAAACTCATCTTGGTATTGTTTGCGCAATCCCATCAGCGCCGACATATCCACTTCATTAAAGGTAGTTAGAGACGCTGTTGACTGGGTAACCTCGAGAAGGCGCTCGGCAATACGACTGCGCATCCTGGTCATTGCCACCCTGCGCTCCACACGCTCACCAGCTTCCGCTATCTCTGCGACAGCTGGAGTCTGGGAACCCGAGGGCGCAGCAGCAGTCGAAGATGGCGTGTAATTCACCACATCCTCTTTAGTAATGCGACCACCTTTGCCAGAGCCAGTGATTTTAGACAGGTCTATACCGCGCTCATCTGCAAGCTTTTTCGCCGCGGGGTTAACCAGGGCTTCAACAGCCTCACTAACCTCTTGCTTCTGGGGCTCTGTCGCTGGCGCTTCCACAGCGCCTTCCTCTATGCGTGCGATCACCTCGTTGCTGAGCACAATATCACCCTCATTCTTCAGCACCTCGGTCAAGGTGCCGCTAGCTGCAGCAACAACTTCGAGCACCACTTTATCGGTTTCAATATCAACGATAAGCTCGTCGCGGGAAACCGTATCGCCGACATTTTTATGCCATGTAGCAAGAGTGCCCTCTTGCACAGATTCCGGGTAGGTCGGTGCCTTTATTTCAATGGCCATTCATCTATTCCTAATATTTTAATTGTCAAAAGATAAAGCTTCATCAATAAACTTCTTCTGTTCTTCTAAATGAACAGACATATATCCGCTGGCTGGAGCTGCTGAGCTCTCACGCCCCGCATAGCTAAGATGCAGATCTGGCTTAAATCTGTGTATCACACGCTTCATATGGTGCTGGCTGCTATACCAGGCGCCCTGATTAATAGGCTCTTCCTGACACCAAACAACGCTCTCCATATTGATATAAGAACCCAAAATTTCTTCTAATTCCGTATCTGGGAAAGGGTATAGCTGCTCAATGCGCACCAGGGCAATATTATCTATGCCTCGCGCACGATGCTCCTCTAGCAAATGGTAATACACCTTACCAGAACACAACACTACACGCTTAACGGAAGCTGGATCCACTTCCTGATCCCCTATTACCGTTTGGAATTCTCCACCGACCAGCTCTTCAAGGGACGAAGTGGCCAACTTGTGTCGCAGAATCCATTTAGGACTCATAATGACCAGCGGCCGACGCATGGGTCGAATCGCTTGGCGCCGCAGAAGATGAAAGACCTGAGCTGGACTAGTGGGAATCACAATTTGCATATTGTGTTCAGCGCAGAGCTGCAAAAATCTCTCAAGGCGAGCCGACGAATGCTCTGGACCCTGTCCTTCAAAGCCGTGGGGCAACATCATAGTCAAACCGGATAAACGACCCCACTTATGTTCACCACTGGCAATAAATTGGTCAATCACCACCTGGGCACCATTGGCAAAATCACCAAATTGCGCCTCCCAGATAATCAAACCCTTAGGTGCTGTTGTGGCATAGCCATACTCAAAGGCTAATACCGCCTCCTCAGACAAAACAGAATCGTAAATATCAAAACGAGGCTGGCCCTCAGACAGAAATCTTAATGGCAGATAGGTTTTGCCATTTTTCTGATTAAAAATCACCGCATGTCGATGCGAAAAAGTCCCGCGACCAACATCTTGACCAGTAATGCGAATCGGATAGCCCTCCTCAAGCAGCGTGCCATAGGCCAACAATTCTGCCATACCCCAGTTAAGCGGCAACGCACCACCGGCCATTTTGCGGCGGTCATCATAAATTTTTGCCACCTGACGCTGCACCTTAATACCATCGGGAATGCTACAGATGCGGCTGGCCACTGACTGCAGCGCCTTAAGCTTCATTCCTGTCTTAGCCGGAGCGCGCCAATCATGCCCCAAATAGGGCTCCCAGTTAACAAACAGGTTAGTATCCGGCTCGCGCACCAGATTGTGAACCACACAGTCTCCATGATCCAGACTGCTGCGGTAGTCATTGGCCATCTTGTCGGCCTGACCCTGATCCACCACGCCTTCGGCAACTAATTTCTTAGCATAGAGAGTGCGCGCAGTGGGATGCTTGCGAATCACATCGTACATTAGCGGCTGTGTTGATGAGGGCTCATCGGTTTCATTGTGACCACGACGCCGGTAGCAAACCAAATCTATCACCACGTCTTTGCCAAACTCGTATCGGTAATCCATAGCCAGCATGGCCGCAAACATCACCGCATCTGGGTTGTCTGCGTTGACATGCAATATCGGAGCCTGAACCATCTTGGCAATATCAGTGCAATACTCGGTAGAGCGGGCATCATCTTGGCGATTGGTGGTAAATCCAATCTGATTATTGATAACAACATGGATCGAACCGCCGGTTTTATAGGCGCGAGTCTGAGACAATTGGAAAGTCTCCATCACTACGCCCTGACCGGCGAAGGCGGCATCTCCGTGGATCAATATAGGGACTACTTTCTGACCGCTGGCATCATCTCGGCGATCCTGCCTAGCGCGTCCGGAGCCAATAACCACTGGGCACGAAATCTCTAGGTGTGAAGGATTAAAACCAAGAGCCAGATGCACTTCACCCCCAGGTGTCATTACATTGGAAGAAAAGCCCTGATGATACTTTACATCGCCGGAGGTATTGACCAGCCGTTTGCCCTCAAACTCTTCAAACAATTCCGACGGATTTTTGCCCAGCACATTCACCAATACATTAAGCCTACCTCGGTGCGCCATGGCCATCACAATTTCTTTACAGCCATATTCACCGGAGCGACGTATCAGACAATCAAGCAGCGGGATCAGGCTCTCTCCCCCCTCAAGTCCGAAGCGCTTGGTACCCGGGTACTTAGAGTCCAGATGCTTTTCCAGCCCCTCTGCTGCGGTCAATCGACTCAGCACATCTATTCGCGCCGCATCATCGTAAGTGGGTTTAGAGCGTACACTTTCAAAGCGCTGCGCCAACCACTGTTTTTCAGTGAACGAGGTGATATGCATAAATTCAGCACCCAGATGCTGGCAATAACTCTCCTCCAGCGTCTCGATTATTTCTCTCAGGGTCGCCTCGACCTTGCCCATATACAGGGGCCCAGTCTGAAAGGTGGTATCCAAATCTGCTTCAGTCAGCCCATGGAAGTGCAGATCAAGATCTGACACATTCTCGCGCTGCATAATCCCCAGGGGATCAAGATTGGCTTTTTGATGGCCGCGGAAGCGGTAGGAGCTGATAAGCTGAACAACTTTTACCTGTTTGCGCTCGTGCTCGAAATGTATGCCACCTGACCCCGGCGCCGGCGTCGGACGAGCCTGCCGCCGACCCAGCAACTCAAAATGCTGAATAATGGTAGCGTGAGACACGTCGGGAGAAACAGATCCATTGGTGCGCGGTAACGAGTCAAAAAAACAACTCCACTCCTCCGGCACAGCATTGGGCTCATGCAAGTAGGTCTCGTAGAGTTCTTCTATGTAGGCGGCATTTCCACCGGAAAAGTGGGAGGAGTTTAAAAAATGCTCCAATAAGCCCTCTGCCATTGCTAAAAATCCCCTTCAGGTTACTACGATACCAAGAAAATAAAGGCGCACATTCTAGACGTTTATTACCCAAACAACTAGTACAAACTAATTATTTAGTAATGCAAAAGGCAAAAAATACCCCCAACTCGGATTTTTTATAAATTGCGTGAATTTTTGGGCTAAATTTGACAGCAATCTCTTTAATATATCGCCGAATTTAAGGCATTGCTAAACCGCCTATGGAGGCTGTTTTCGTTTCAGAGAATCAGGAAGGCGCAGTTATCAGAATGGGTTGATTCGTCAACCCGCCAATAACCGCTGCAACTTGGGCGCCAATCTTTCAATCGACAGGGTCAACGGGGTCTAGTCAGCGGGGTCAGCGGATTTGATTTGTTCCCTTTTTTATTAATAGCTACGGGATTTTTCCCTTTATTTGAACCTAAGTCGCACTGGTCAGCAGCATATTGCGTATATGACCAATTGCCTTGGTGGGGTTTAGGCCTTTTGGACAGACCTGCACGCAGTTCATAATGCCATGGCAGCGGAAGACGCTAAATGGGTCGTCCAGTTTTGCCAGCCGCTCTTCGGTCGCCGTGTCGCGACTGTCGGCTAGGAATCTGTAGGCTTGCAGCAGTCCTGCAGGGCCAATAAATTTGTCGGGATTCCACCAGAAAGAAGGGCAAGCTGTGGAACAGCAGGCGCAGAGTATACATTCGTAGAGCCCATCTAGCTTGGCGCGCTCCTCTGGGGATTGCAGGCGCTCGATGGCCGGTGCGGGCGTGTTGTTGATTAGATAGGGCTGAATTTTTTCATATTGAGCATAGAATTGGCTCATATCAATGACCAGATCTCGAATCACCGGTAGGCCGGGAAGCGGTCGGATAACCAGTTTGTTGTTTTTCACCGCCGCTGATAGTGGCGTGATACAGGCCAAACCATTTTTGCCGGAAATATTGACGCCGTCGGAGCCACAGACCCCTTCGCGGCAGGATCTGCGAAAGGTTAGCGTTGGGTCCTCGGCCTTGAGCTTTTCGAGAACGTCGAGCACCATGATGTCTTTGCCCTGAGTGTCCAGGGTGAAATCTTGCATGTAGGGCTCGGCGTCAACCTCTGGGTTGTAACGATAAATACTGACTTCTAACATGGACTGATTAACCTCTCCTAGTAGGTCCGCACTTTCGGCTCAAAGGCCTCTCGAGTTTGGGGTGTGAAGTTTACATCGCGCTTACCAATGCTTTTGCTCTCGGGGAAATAGACCGAGTGACATAACCAGTTTTCATCGTCACGCTCTTGGAAGTCTTCGCGAGCATGGGCGCCGCGACTTTCTGTGCGCCCCTCGGCGGCGATGGCTGTGGCCTCCGCGACTTCGAGTAGGTTTTGCAGTTCTAGGGCTTCGATACGTGCGGTGTTGAAGGCATTGCTTTTGTCAGCCAGTGCTACATTTTTAATACGTGGACGCAGTGCTTTGAGCTTTTCAATGCCTTCTTTCATGTAGTCACCACGGCGGAAGACTCCGAAGTGGTTTTGCATGATGGTTTGCAGTTCGGCACGCAGGACTGAGGCGTTTTCACCGCCCGCGGATTGATTGAGGCGATTTAGACCCGCCATAGCGCGCTCTATCTCTTGTTCTGTGGCATCTTTTAAGTCGATACCTTCACGCAGTTGTTTTTCAATAAACATGCCGGAGGCACGTCCAAAAACCACTAGATCTAAGAGGGAGTTGCCACCTAGTCGGTTGGCGCCATGTACGGATACACAGGCCGCCTCTCCACAGGCGTAGAAGCCTTCAATAACTTGGTCTTTACCCTGTTTGTCAACGGTCAGCGCCTGCCCATCGACATTGGTTGGGATACCACCCATCATGTAGTGACAGGTTGGAACTACGGGAATTGGCTCGACCACTGGATCGGCGTGGGCAAAGATACGCGAGAGTTCTAGAATGCCGGGCAGTTTGGCATTTAGCGTTTCTTCCCCTAAGTGATCGAGCTTGAGGAATACGTGGTCGCCATCTTCACCGCAGCCGCGCCCTTCGAGAATCTCTAGCACTATAGAGCGCGCTACGACATCGCGGCCCGCCAAATCTTTGGCATTGGGCGCATAGCGTTCCATAAAGCGCTCGCCATCTTTGTTGATTAGATAGCCACCCTCACCGCGACAGCCTTCAGTGACTAAGGCGCCAGCCCCGTGAATGCCCGTGGGGTGGAATTGCCACATTTCGATATCTTGAACTGGAAATCCAGCGCGCAGTGCCATGCCGATGCCGTCACCTGTACAGATATGGGCATTGGTGGTGGATGCGTAGATACGACCCGCTCCGCCAGTGGCGAATACTGTGGCCTTGGATTTTACATAGACTGTTTCGCCAGTTTCTATATTGATGGCGATAACACCGACTACGGCGCCATCAGCATTTTTGACTAGGTCAACCGCGAACCATTCGTTTAGGAATACGGTTTCGTTTTTGAGGTTGCCCTGATAGAGGGTGTGCAGTAGTGCGTGTCCGGTGCGATCCGCCGCGGCACAGGTTCGCGCCGCCTGCCCTCCCCTGCCAAAGTCTTTGGATTGGCCGCCGAAAGGCCGCTGATAAATACGCCCTTTTTCGGTTCTGGAGAATGGCAGCCCCATATGCTCTAACTCAAATACTGCCTCTGGGCCGGTTTTACACATATATTCAATGGCTTCCTGATCGCCTATGTAGTCAGAGCCTTTGACTGTGTCGTACATATGCCATTGCCATTTATCATCTGGGTCATCACTGGCAATTGCACAGGTGATACCGCCCTGCGCAGATACCGTGTGGGATCTGGTGGGGAAAACCTTGGTGATTACCGCTGTTTTGTAGCCAGATTGGGCGAGCTGAAGTGCTGCGCGCATTCCCGAGCCACCGCCACCGACGATAACCGCATCAAAACTCATGGTTCTAATATTTTCCATCTGCTTAAATTCCCCAGAGAATATCTATAGCCCAGATCGTGTAGAACAGGGTTATTGCTATCGTGATCAGTTGAAAGAATAGACGGATCGCTGTGGCTTTGGGGCCGATTAGACGAACCGTGACATAGTCGGTGAGTACACACCAGATACCTATCCAAGCATGAGCTGCAATGGATAGTATGGTGAGTAGACTGAATAGGCGCATTGGAAGCGCGCTGTGCAGACTGACCCACTGCTCGTAGTTGGGGCTTGGGTTGATAAAGAAGTAACCCAAGATAAAGAGTAGATAGGCTGTCATTACAGCGGCAGATAGACGCTGCATAAGCCAGTCAGATAGGCCACTGCGGCCTAAGTTTGTCACTGTTGTTACCATAGGAAGATCCATCCTGTAATCATTGCGATGGCTATGATTGCCACCACCACTACTATCCAGGCACTGCGTCGACCGGATTCAAAGCTGTCTTCGCCAATACCAAAGTCCATCATTAGATGCCTGATGCCGGCGATAGCATGGTAGGCAAGCGCCGCTAAGCTGCCCCAGAGAATAATTTGGCAAATGGGGCTTGCAAAGCATTCTTTTAGTGATTGAAAGCTTTGCGGAGATTCTAAGCTGGCCTCGAATACCCAGAGCAGTAGAGCCACTGCCAAGAATAAGATAACGCCAGATATTCGGTGCAAAATAGAAACATACGAGGTTACGGGAAGTTTGATAGTCCCAATATCCAAGTTCACAGGTCTTTTAGTATTCACAACAGATTATCCCCTTAAAAAGAGACTCCGAATCAACGGAAAAGATTGACGATGGGTTTGGCCTAATGCTTTAGACCAGTCAAAGGGTTTCATATAGCACCTTTGCGATGGCGAGGGATTATAGTGAGTTCGCCCCGCCAATTCAATGCGAACTGGAACGCAGCGGATAATTAGTCGGCCCTGAAAAAGAATTCAGCTAGCAATAGGGATATGGCGAGACTGTGATTGTTTTGTATTACAACAAAAATAAATACTGTTTAAAGGTCTTGCCAAGTTGACAATTTAGTTTGAGCAATTATAGTTGCTGTCCCGGTTTTAAACCTTGCCACACCAGTATTTCTCGAGGATCTAGAATGACCAATCGCAAAGCAACGCTCACAGTGGACGGTGAATCCCCTATTGAATTGCCTATTTTGAAGGGCACCAGAGGCCAAGACGTTATAGATATTAGCTCCCTAGGCAGTCAGGGCTACTTTACCTATGATCCAGGCTTTTCTGCTACTGCAGCCTGCCAGTCGGATATAACCTATATCGACGGCGCCAAGGGAGTACTGCTGCACCGCGGTTATCCTATCGAACAGCTTGCTGAGAAATCTGATTATTTAGAGACCTGTTATTTGCTGCTCGAGGGACAGTTACCCAATGCACAGCAGAAAACGGAATTCGAAACTACCATTAAATACCACACCATGGTGAACCGCTCGATTGAGCAGTTTATCAGTGGCTTCCGCCATGATGCCCATCCTATGGCGATGATGTGTGGTGTGGTGGGAGCCATGTCTTCGTTTTATCATGACTCACTGGATATTACCAACCAGCAGCATCGCACTATATCCGCTCACCGCTTGATCGCAAAAATACCTACTATTGCGGCTATGTGCCATAAGCACTTTAATGGCCAGCCCTATATGTACCCAGATAATTCTCTGTCCTATTCAGAGAATTTTTTGCATATGATGTTTGGAACCCCTTGCGAGCGCTATAAGATCAAACCGGCGGTTGCCAAAGCCGTGGATCGCCTTTTTATTCTGCATGCGGACCATGAGCAAAATGCCTCTACTTCGACCGTGCGCTTGGCTGGATCCTCTGGCGCTAACCCCTTCTCCTGCATTGCCGCTGGTATTGCCGCGCTTTGGGGACCTGCCCACGGCGGGGCCAACGAAGCTGTGCTGGTGATGCTGAATGAGATCGGCCACGAAGATAATATTGCGGAGTATATTGCCAAAGCTAAGGATAAGAATGATCCGTTCCGTCTGATGGGCTTTGGACATCGCGTGTATAAGAATTACGACCCGCGCGCAACGGTAATGCGCGAGAGCTGCAATGAGGTGCTTGAGGTGCTGGGGCTGGAAAATGACCCCCTATTCAGACTGGCTAAGAAGCTGGAGAAGATTGCGCTGGAAGATGAGTATTTTGTTAGCAGAAAACTCTACCCCAATGTGGATTTCTATTCTGGCATTATTCTTAAGGCGCTGGGCATCCCGGTTGAGATGTTTACGGTAATCTTTGCTGTTGGACGAACTGTGGGCTGGATCTCACAGTGGAATGAGATGATTACTAATCCCTATAGGATTGGTCGTCCACGCCAGCTTTACACAGGCGCAGATACTCGTGACTATGTCCCTGTAGATAAACGACAGTAAGCAAACAGCTTTATAAAAAAGGCAGCCTTGGCTGCCTTTTTTATAAGCTCTTAATTGACCCTGAAGCTCTCCCTAACCCTAACCCGAGACCATTGCCTTAGCTTTTTAACCCATAGGCCCTGAGTGAAACCTAAACTCTATATCCGCAGATTCAATAAGCTGTTGCTCAGTCTCTAGAAATAGACCTAAACGCTGCTCAATCTCCTGCTGGCTGGCGACATTTCTGGCCAGCGCTAAATAGTCTTTATAGTGGCGCCCCTCTGACTTTAGTAGGGATAGATAGAAGGCCTCCAGTCCAGCATCTAGATAGGGCGCTAAGCGCGCAAATCTCTCGCAGGAGCGAGCTTCAATAATGGCCCCTACAATCAGTATATCGGCCAACCTGTGCGGGTCATCGGAGCGAACTAAGCCTCTGAGCCGAGTGGCGTAACGAGAGGCGGAAATCTGCTGATAGGCAATATTGCGGTGTTTCATTATGGCAATCACCTGCTCAAAATGGCGCATCTCCTCACGGGCTAAACGCGACATTTTGTTTAGCAGGTCAAAGTTGTCCACATAGCGGTAGATTAAATTTAACGCGGTGCTGGCTGCCTTTTTTTCACAGTTAGCATGGTCAATTAGCAGTAGTTCGGGGTTTTCAACTGCATTCTCCAGCCATTTGTCTGGGGTTTTACAGGGCAGAAAATTTTCGATCTCTTGAAGCACTGTCATAAAATTTGTTTAACCTTCTGTTTAACTTACTAGCCCCAATGGCGGAAAGGCGGAAAGGCGGAAAGGCGGAAAGGCGGCAGTATAGACTAACCAGCAAGTGCCAATAAATAGTTATTGAGCGCAATTATAAACCGTTGTGATATCAAAGATCAGCCCCCACTTCTGTAAAAAAATTACAAACTGGCGTACAATTCGCCCATGCAAATTCATATAGTTAAGGCTGTTATTTAAGCAAGCCTTATAATTCATTGTTTTTAAAGAGGTATTACGTGCTAGAAGCCTATCGCGCCCATGTTGAAGAACGTCAGTTACAAGGTATTCCACCCAAGCCACTATCGCCTGAGTGGACTTCAGCATTGGTGGAGCTATTAAAGACCCCCCCTTCTGGCGAGGAGGATTTTCTTGTCGATCTTATCTGCAATCGCATTCCACCGGGAGTCGATGAATCCGCCTATGTAAAAGCCGGTTTTTTGAGCGCTATTGTTAAAGGTGAAGCTAGCTCTCCGTTAATAGATCGTCGAGCGGCGGTAAAATTATTGGGCAATATGCACGGCGGCTACAATGTAGCTACCCTAGTTGAGTTGCTGGATGATTCAGATCTAAACGGCCTTGCGGCCACAGAGCTTAAATCCACCACCTTGGTATTCGATGCATTTCACGATGTTGCGGAAAAGGCCGATGCCGGCAATGCGGACGCACAAGCAGTGTTGCAGTCTTGGGCCGATGCCGAGTGGTTTACTGCCAGCGATGCGGTTCCAGAGAGCATTAAGGCTGTGGTGTTTAAAGCCACTGGCGAAACTAATACGGATGATTTGTCACCGGCACAGGATGCCTGGTCACGACCGGATATTCCCCTGCACGCAAAAGCCATGTACAAGATGACTAGAGATGGCTTAAACCCAGAAGAACACGGCGCTATAGGTCCAATGGCGCAGGTTGAAGAAATTAAGTCTCAGGGTCTTCCCGTGGCCTTTGTGGGCGATGTGGTAGGTACAGGCTCTTCACGCAAGTCTGCCACCAATTCAGTGCTGTGGTTCTTTGGTAAAGATATGCCCGGTGTGCCCAATAAGCGCGCTGGAGGCATCTGTATAGGCAATAAGGTGGCACCTATCTTCTTTAATACGATGGAAGATGCGGGAGCCTTGGTGTTTGAAGCCCCTGTGGATGATATTCACTATGGCGATATTATCGAAATCCGCCCTTACGATGGACAGATACTGAATGAATCCGGCGATATTATCTGTGAATTTGCCCATAAATCAGAGGTTATTCTCGACGAAGTTCAGGCCGATGGGCGTATTAATCTTATTGTCGGGCGCGGCCTGACCCAGAGAGCTCGCGAGCATCTGGGACTGCCCGCTTCCGATGTATTCCGCAAACCAGAGACCCCAAAACAATCAACTGCTGGCTATACCTTGGCACAGAAGATGGTGGGCAAGGCCTGTGGTGTGGACGGTGTGCGCCCCGGAACCTACTGCGAGCCCAAGATGACCACCGTTGGCTCTCAGGATACTACTGGCCCAATGACCCGCGATGAGTTGAAGGATCTGGCCTGTCTTGGATTTTCATCCGACTTGGTGATGCAGTCATTCTGTCATACCGCTGCCTATCCGAAACCCGTAGATATAGATACTCAGCATAGCCTGCCGGATTTTATTATGAATCGCGGTGGCGTATCCCTGCGTCCGGGCGACGGTATTATCCATAGCTGGCTGAACCGTATGCTATTGCCCGACACTGTGGGCACTGGCGGCGATTCCCATACTAGATTCCCGATGGGTATTTCATTCCCCGGCGGTTCTGGTTTGGTGGCTTTTGCCGCCGCAACTGGGGTGATGCCATTGGATATGCCGGAGTCGGTACTGGTGCGCTTTAAGGGTGAGATGCAACCGGGAATTACGCTGCGCGATCTGGTGCATGCTATCCCCTACTACGGTATTAAACAGGGTTTATTGACGGTTGAGAAAAAAGGCAAAAAGAATTTCTTCTCAGGGCGCATTCTAGAGATTGAGGGTGAAGGCATAGATAGCCTTACCGTAGAGCAGGCCTTTGAGCTATCCGATGCTTCCGCCGAGCGCTCTGCGGCTGGCTGTACGATTAAACTGGGTGAAGATTCAGTGGCCGAGTACCTGCGCTCCAATGTGACTCTATTGCGCTGGATGATTGCCGAGGGCTATGGCGATGTGCGCACCCTAGAGCGCCGAGTGCGCAAGATGGAAGAATGGCTGGAGAATCCAACCTTGATGTCTGCCGATACTAATGCTGAATATGCGGCGGTGATCGAAATCGATTTGGAGGATATTAAAGAACCTATTGTTTGCTGCCCCAATGATCCAGATGATGCCAAGCTGTTATCTGAAGTGGCTGGAGATAAGGTAGATGAAGTCTTTATCGGCTCCTGTATGACTAATATTGGTCATTTCCGCGCCGCCGGCAAGCTGTTGGATGAAGCGGGATCAGTGGACTCCAGATTCTGGATCTGCCCACCCACTAGAATGGATGCCCATACTTTGATGGAAGAAGGCTATTACAATATTTACGGCAAAGTGGGCGCGCGCACCGAGATGCCCGGCTGTTCGCTATGTATGGGCAACCAAGCCCGAGTGCTGGCCGGAGCCACTGTGCTGTCCACCTCGACGCGCAATTTCCCCAATCGCCTCGGTGATGGCGCCAATGTTTATTTGGCCTCGGCGGAACTGGCTTCAGTGGGCGGTATCTTGGGCCGCTTGCCAACGCCAGAGGAATATATGCAGTACGCCGGCAAGATCGATTCGATGGCCGATGAGATTTACCGCTATATGAGTTTTGACCAGATTGAATCGTTCCAGAAGTCGGCTGAGCAGGGAAAAACTATTGCTGCTGAGCAGATTGTTGAAGTTAGCTAGATCTACTGCTTACTTGCATAAAAAAACCCCGCTTTTGCGGGGTTTTTTGTTTTGTCTGGTTTAAAAGAACCGACTACATATAGGCATTACTGGTGTCGGTATGATCGGTCACATCGCGCACCCCTTTTAGCTCGGGGATCTTTTCCATTAGGGTTTTTTCCACCCCCTCTTTTAAGGTGAGGTCGACCGCTGAGCAACCCTGACAGCCGCCGCCAAACTCTAGCACTGCAAAACCGTCCTCCATTGAGGATAGGGATACCGCACCCCCATGGGCGGCCAGCCCCGGATTGATTTCGCTGTGTAGAAGATAGTTTATTTTGTCTTCTACAGGGCTGTCATCGGTAACAGTGGGCACTCGGGAATTGGGCGCGCGAATGGTTAATTGGCCACCAAATTTGTCCTCGGAAAAATCCACTTTGGCATCATCGAGAAAAGGAATACTGCGCTGTTCAAAGTAGGCATTAAACTGGGAATATTCAACAATCGTATCTTCTTCATTGTGCTCGCCCGGTCTGCTGTAGGCAATACAGGTCTCAGCTTTGGGGGTTCCCGGATCAGTGATAAACATACGAATACCAATACCTTCGCAGTTTTGCTTTTCTAGCAACCCAGCGAGATAGTCTTGGGCTGATTCGGTGATATTGACATTAACGACCATAAGGAAATTCCAAACTAATTCATGAGTAAAAGACTTTGTTATTTTACGATATAGTTCGGGTTGAGCATAATTTTATTTTTGATCGCTTTTTTCAAAAATGTTGGTATCATACGCATCCATCGAAATATTTTGATAAAGCAATAAATATAAGGCACTAGAGATTAGTATGCACGGAAAAAACGGCCCCATAGAGAGCCACAAATTATTATTGACCGCCGCTCAGCAGCGCATCCTGCTGATTGATGGTGCTATGGGCACTATGATCCAACAGCACAGCCTTGAGGAGGCAGATTTTCGCGGTGAGCGTTTTGCCGATTGGGACTCTGAGATCAAAGGCAACAATGATCTACTGAGCCTAACTCAGCCTGAGATTATTTTGGATATCCACCGCGCCTATCTTCAGGCCGGTGCTGATATTATTGAAACCAATACCTTTAATGCCACTACTATCTCTCAGGCTGACTACGCTATGCAGTCGGTGGCCGCCGATATTAATCTGGCCTCTGCACAGTTGGCGCGTCGAGCTGCGGATGAATTTTCCACAGAGGATAGACCTAGATTTGTTGCCGGTATTTTGGGTCCTACCAGTCGCACCGCTTCGCTGTCCCCAGATGTCAATGATCCGGGTGCACGCAATGTGACCTTTGAGCAGTTGGTTGAAGCCTATTGCGAGTCGACGCAGGCGTTAATTGAAGGCGGTTGCGATATTATTATGGTGGAAACCATCTTTGATACGCTGAATGCCAAAGCGGCCCTATTTGCGGTTCAGTCAGTATTTGAAAAGCTTGACCTAGAACTACCCATAATGATCAGCGGCACTATTACCGATGCCAGTGGTAGAACCTTGTCTGGGCAGACGCCCGAAGCATTTTGGAATTCAGCCCGCCACAGCAATCCAGTGAGTATTGGTCTTAATTGCGCATTGGGCCCCAAGGAGTTGCGCCCTCACCTACTGGAAATTTCCAATGTGGCAGATACATTGGTTAGCGCCCACCCCAATGCCGGACTGCCCAATGAATTTGGCGGCTACGATCTGGATCCACAGGCTATGGCCGCTACTATTTTGGAATTTGCCCAATCGGGGTTACTGAATATAGTGGGCGGTTGCTGTGGTACTACGCCAGAACATATCCGCGCCATTGCCGAGGCGGTGGCGGATGTGCAACCGCGACAGATTCCACAGATAGAGGCCGCCTGCCGTCTGTCGGGGCTGGAACCATTTAATATTAAACAGGATTCTCTGTTTGTGAATGTGGGTGAGCGCTGCAATGTCACCGGATCCGCAGCATTTAAGCGGTTGATTCTTGAAGAAAATTACCCTGCGGCCTTAGAGGTAGCACTGCAACAGGTTAAGAACGGCGCGCAAATTATTGATATCAATATGGATGAGGGGATGCTGGAATCCCTGCCGGCGATGGTGACATTCCTTAATTTAATCGCCTCGGAGCCGGATATCTGCCGCGTGCCCATTATGGTGGATTCCTCTAAGTGGGAAGTAATCGAAGCCGGACTGAAATGTATTCAGGGTAAGGCTGTGGTCAACTCTATTAGCCTTAAAGAGGGCGAGGCCGAATTTGTTGCCAAGGCCAAACTGTGTAAGCAATACGGTGCCGCTATTGTGGTGATGGCCTTTGATGAAGAGGGCCAAGCCGATAACCTCAAACGGCGCCAGCAAATTTGTCAGCGCAGTTATGATTTGCTGGTGAAGCAGATCGGCTTTCCCGCCGAGGATATTATTTTTGATCCCAATGTGTTCGCGGTTGCCACCGGCATTGAGGAACACAACCGCTACGGGCTGGACTTTATCGAGGCCACAAGCTGGATTAAAGAGCATCTACCCCATGCGCTGGTATCGGGCGGCATTTCTAATGTGTCCTTTTCCTTTAGAGGCAATAATCCGGTTCGCGAGGCGATTCACTCGGTGTTTTTGTACCATGCTATTGGCAAGGGACTGAGCATGGGTATTGTTAATGCCGGACAGTTGGCAGTCTACGATGAGTTACCGCAACAGCTGCGCGACGTGGTTGAAGATGTGGTGTTGTATCGAAACGAGGATGCCACGGAAAATCTGCTGGCGATTGCCAATAACTATCGCGGTGATGGTACTAGCCAAAAGCGCACCGAGGACCTAAGTTGGCGTCAGGAAAACGTCAGCCGACGGCTAGAACATGCACTGATAAAAGGTATCACCAGTTTTATTGTAGAGGATACCGAAGAGGCGCGTCAGGCGGCCGAACGACCTCTGCATGTGATTGAAGGCGCGCTGATGGACGGTATGAATATTGTCGGCGACCTGTTTGGCGCGGGCAAGATGTTCCTTCCCCAGGTGGTTAAGTCGGCGCGGGTTATGAAACAGGCGGTGGCCTATTTACAGCCCTATATTGAGGCTGAAAAAGACCAGTCCGCCAGCAGTAGCAATGGCAAGATATTGCTGGCTACGGTGAAGGGCGATGTGCACGATATTGGCAAGAATATTGTCGGGGTGGTGTTGCAGTGCAATAACTATGAGGTGATTGACTTGGGGGTGATGGTGCCCGCTGAAAAAATTCTGCAAACTGCGAGAGAATTGCAGGTGGATATTATCGGCCTCTCCGGTTTGATCACCCCATCGCTGGATGAGATGGTGCATCTGGGCAAAGAGATGCAGCGTCAGGGTTTTAATGTACCCTTATTGATTGGCGGCGCCACTACATCGAAAGCCCATACCGCGGTGAAAATAGCCCCGGCCTACAGCGGCAATCAGGCTATCTATGTATCCGATGCCTCTAGGGCTGTGGCAGTGGCGAGCAAGCTGATTAGCGATAAAAATCGCAACGCTTTTGTGGCTGAAATTCAGCGCGACTATAAGGCGGTTAGATTGCGCACCGCCAATAGAACCTCTAGGGGCACATTGTTTGCCTATAAAGATGCAGTAAACCAAAAACCGCAGCTTAACTGGCGCGACTATCAACCAGATATCCCCAATAAACTGGGGGTGACTGTTCTGGATGATTATCCCCTTGAGACTCTACTGCCCTATATTGACTGGACACCGTTTTTTATTACTTGGGATCTGGCGGGCAAGTACCCGAAAATTTTCGATGATAAGGTGGTTGGCGAGGCGGCTAAAACCCTGTTCGAGGATGCGCAGGCTCTGCTTAAAGATATAGTCGCCAATAAGCGCTTAACAGCGCGCGCAGTATTTGGGCTGTGGCCAGCCAATAGCGTTAATCATGATGATATTGAGGTCTATGATACGGCGGATAGTTCGCAACCTGTGGCGACATTGCACCATATTCGTCAGCAGATTCAGAAACCCGGTGCCAGTGAGGAATTGCGCTCTTTGGCCGATTTTATTGCCCCCAAAGACAGCGGCATCAAGGACTATATGGGCGCTTTTGCAGTGACTACCGGCATAGGTGCAAATGAATTGGCCGCGGAGTACGAGGCGGCCAATGATGATTACAATGCGATTATGGTAAAATCGCTAGCCGATCGACTAGCAGAGGCCTTTGCCGAACATTTACATCAGCGCGTACGCCGCGAGTATTGGGGCTATGCAGCCGATGAAGCTTTGGACAACGAGGCGCTGATTAAGGAAAAATACCGCGGTATACGCCCTGCCCCCGGCTATCCCGCCTGTCCAGATCATACCGAGAAAGCCGGCCTGTTCGATCTGCTTAACGCAGAGGAAAATATAGGCCTGGAGTTGACCGAGAGCTTTGCTATGACACCGGCCGCTGCGGTGAGCGGCTGGTATTTTGGGCATCCGGAAGCCAAGTATTTTAATACCGGGAAGATTGATACAGATCAGGTGGAATCTCTGGCGATTAGAAAAGGCATAACCAGAGCGGCGCTGTCTCGCTGGTTAACGCCTATTCTCAATGACTAAATTGTTTGTTCACTTTCACTTAACTTCTCCTTGTTCGTAGTTGTAGTAGCTCAAAAAATCATAGTTGTATCATTTTGTAAACGGCACATCGTTATGAGATAGCCCCCCTTCGGCTAACTAGTCAGTTATAAAATCTTCGCAATTAAAGTCTTCAACATAAGCTGAACCAAATTTGACAGCTTCCAAATAGGCCTGGTTGCGCGCCAATATTTGTGATGCAAAAAAACCTGCCGTGGCTATTTTCTGCTGGCAAAAACGATCTTTAGACCCCTGCTCAATATGCTTATCCGCTGCTATTGCCAACCTTACCAACAACCAGTAAGCGACGGAGTTAGCGAATAACATCATGTAATTGTAGGCAGCAGCTTGAGATTTTTCCGAATTTTTTAGAACATAGTCCAATGCATCCTGACATTGCATAATCGCCCGCTCTAAGGGGGCCAATAGTTTTGTTATCCGCGGTGATTTCGAGGAGGCTTTAGCAGCAGTCTCCTTCATTTGGGAAAGCAGGGCCCGCAAGCTAACAGCGCCATCACGAAGACATTTGCGGCCAATAAAATCTAGTGCCTGAATGCCATTAGTGCCCTCATAAATAGGCAGGATACGTGCATCTCGCATATGCTGAGCAGCGCCAGTTTCCTCAATAAATCCCATGCCTCCATGAACCTGAACGCCTAGAGAGGTCGATTCCATGGCCACCTCAGTACACCAGCCTTTCACCAGCGGTGTCATAATCTCTACTAATTGGGCATTTTGCGCCTGAATCTCCGAGTCGCTGTGGTGAAGTGCACGATCTTCCGCGGCAATGGTAAATAGCGACATAGCGCGCCCAGCTTCGGTTAGAGAGCGCATTTGCAGTAGCATACGCTTAACATCTGGGTGGTTAATAATCGGCGCTCGACTGTCAATTCCATCGACTTTGCCCTGCACTCTCTCCGACGCATAGGCGACCGCTTGCTGGTAGGCGCGCTCGCCAATGGCAACCGCCTGATGGCCCACCGCAAGTCGCGCGTTGTTCATCATGCTAAACATACACATCAGCCCGCGATTTTCCGGACCCATCAAGTAACCTGTGGCACCACCATGGTCGCCAAACGCCATGGTGCAGGTGGGGCTGCTGTGAATACCTAACTTGTGCTCAACACCCACCGCCTGTACATCGTTGCGCTGACCGAGACTGCCGTCGCTGTTAACTAAATATTTGGGGACTAAGAATAGTGAAATGCCCTGGTTACCTGCGGGTGCATCCGGCAATCGAGCCAGCACTAGGTGAATAACATTCTGCGACTGTTCGTGATCACCCCAGGTGATGTATATTTTCTGCCCACTGATTAAATAATGATCGCCATTGGGGACCGCCTTTGCTTTCACCGCTGATAAGTCACTGCCCGCCTGAGACTCAGTAAGGTTCATAGTGCCGGACCAAACACCGGAAATAAGGTTGGTCAGATAGGTATCCTTCTGCTGATCTGAACCATATAGATCTAATGCGTGAATCACCCCGCGGGTCAACATGGGGAGCAGGCTAAAGCCCATATTGGCGGACTGCAACATCTCTTGCACCACTACATCGATAACCCCGGGGAAACCGGCGCCACCGTACTTTTCGGCACCACTGAGCGAGCACCAACCGGCATCTACAATCTGCTGATAGACCCCGTCTAGCGCAGGGGAGGTAATAACCTTACCATTCTCTAAGTAGGCCGGCTGCGTATTTGCCAGCCAGTTTGTGGGAGCAACCACCTGTTCAAAAAACTTTGCCGCCTCTGGCAAGATAGCCTCGACCATATCGGCGCTGGCATCTTCGAAACCGGGCATTTTGCAGTGTTCTTGATAGTTCACTAGATTATTGAGAATAAATAGTAATTCTCTCTGCGGCACTTTGTATGCTGTCATCTGCCTTTTCCCTTTTGATCGCCACTTTCCCTTGTAATCACTACATGCCTAAATATAGCATGACTAAATATAGCATGACTAAATATAGCACGACTGAAACACCATTTTGGGCTTCGCGAGGGTAATTCCAAGCCACTAGATTAGTAAACCAAAAATTGTGACCAGTCGGTTTTGCTGACCATGATATTTAGTATAAATTAGTTTAGAAAAGATGTTTTAATTATTGTTATTTATAGGTTTATTTAAATATTATTAAAGGTAAATCTATAAGAAGGTCATTATCTAATCCGCTATTTTGCAGGAATAATCCATCTGTTTGACTGTGCATCAACAGCGCCATGCATCTGCTCAATAACCACCGTATCCACCACTTCAACCGCCATTTTGGCTATTCCAGTTAGACTATTTTCACCCGCCTGATTCTCAGTTTGGTCGGGAAAGTTTCTTCTGGTTCTGTGAATCCAGTAAGTGTCGGATAAGTTGGACTGCCCAAAGGCCTGCTCCACACCCTGCTTACCCAGCATAAACCCCAATAGACCACCCCAGGTTGCCGTTGGATTGTCCGAATCCCAGCCCGCTAGAGTGCCTATTTGAAGGGTTCGCACTATATCTCCCTCACCATAGAAGAGACTGACCAAACTGGCGGCAAAGTTAATGACCGCATCAAAGGGCTGGCGATATTCGTAGCCGTCCTGCGCGTCCAGCTGATAGCGCTGATAGATTGCATCTCTGGTGAGTTCCCAGTTATTTTTATGTGGATTATTTTGATAATGGTCTGCAACAAATCGATATACCGCCGCCGCTGTAGAACCCTTTGGCAGGCGTTGACTGGCTTGATCTGCCAACCATTGGGTCTGCTCCTTAAGACTTATATTACTGTCCACTACAGATGTCAAACAATGCATCACCACGTAGAATTCGGCAATCCATTGAGCATCGTATTTGGCGGTTGTCCCGATCGGCAGTCGAGCTATATCTAGGGCGATATCTGGCCGACCCGGCGCCAACAAGCCAAATATCTCCGTGGTGAGCTGGGCATCGATCATCATATATTTTGAGTTATTGGCAGGCTCACTGGTATGCGGCGGCAACATACCCTGCTCCATTAGCTCTCTGGCTGTTTGATTGGATTCCCACAAAAAGTTTTCGATCTGAGGCTTGGAATTGGCAAATTTCTTATACAGCGGCGCATCAGTTTCAGAGTAGATATGCTTTAACCATCCCTCTCGAATCTGCTCAGCACTGAGCTTGCCGGTCTGTAAGCTGTGATGCAGATATAGGTACATGTATTCAATATCTGTATCATCATCAGCTCCCCAAGGTGTTCCCTGCCGCTGAAAATAGAAGTCAATGCGATCGGCATGGGGCACATATTCACCCCACATAGCCTTTAAATCCGGCTGCCCCCAATCATCGTCGGTGTAAAAAGGCAGGGTCGCCTCAGTACCCACCTTATCCATCTCGGTAATAAGACCAGTCCAATTGCCTATATTCTGACCCAACCAGAAGCCGTATAGCTTATCTTGATATTGATGGCGAGAAATCTCATAAGTAGCTGTTTGCTGAGGTATTGGAAACAGCTTATGTAATAAGCCTGTTAGCAGCAGAAATAACACCGCATAAGTGGTTTTTTTGATCCCAACAGTCATATTTACATAAATATTTTTTGTTTTAGTATTTTGTTACAATAACACAACTATTATCTAGTACGCGCCGGATTTACGCTCCGGTATAGCCGAACAAAACTCTAGGGGTCTGTTATGTCCGCCCAATATATCACCTGTGCCCTATATAAATTTGTGGCACTTCCCAATTTCGAAACACTGCGTGCCCCACTGCTGGAAGTAATGACCCAAAACCAGGTGTTTGGAACCCTGTTGCTGGCCGCCGAGGGCATTAATGGCACTGTCTCGAGCACTAGAGAAGGTGTGGATAATTTACTGGCATGGCTAGACCAACAGCCGGGCTTGGAAAATATCGATAGCAAAGAATCTTACGATAACAAAATTCCTTTCTACCGCACCAAAGTTAAACTTAAGAAAGAAATTGTCACCATGGGCGTAGAGGGAATAGATCCGAAAAAAACCGTGGGTACCTATGTTAAACCTGAGGATTGGAACCAGCTAATCTCAGATCCAGACGTGGTTGTGGTGGATACTCGCAATAACTATGAGGTACAAATCGGTACCTTTAAAAATGCTATCGACCCGCAGACAACTAGCTTTCGTGAATTCCCAAATTGGTCCAAGAAAAATCTGGATGCGGATAAAAATAAAAAGGTTGCAATGTTTTGCACCGGCGGTATTCGTTGCGAAAAATCCACCGCCTACCTTAAGGAACAGGGCTTTGAGGATGTCTACCATTTGCAGGGAGGTATTCTTAAATATCTGGAGGAAATCCCCGAGAACCAGTCCCTGTGGCAGGGAGAGTGCTTTGTTTTTGATAACCGAGTGACCGTTGATCAGGACTTAAAGGCGGGCAACTATGATCAATGTCATGCCTGTCGTATGCCGATCACCGAGCAGGATAAAACTCTTGATAGTTATGGGGAGGGCATTTCTTGTTTACACTGCTATGGCAAGGCGACCGACCAACAAAAACAGCGCTTTGCCCAGCGCCGAAAACAGGTAAAACTGGCTAAGGCTCGAGGGGAATCACATATTGGCAGCGCTGCCCAGCAGGATACAGAACGCCGCAGAGTTGAAAAAAAAGCCCGTAAGCGTGCAGCAATCGAGACTGGAAAACCGTCATAACAAGGGATTTGAACTATTAATCGCTCTGCTAATACCAATCAGAGGCTGGATAATCAAACCTTAGATAGTGATCACAATACTAAGAGGCCTGATCTTGAGGCTCTTAAAAGGATTTTAATCTCTTTTTAAGAGCCCCTTACAGGATAAGTTTATAAATTTAGGCGATAAAGGCAGATAGCGTAGAAGACAGATCATTCTCTTCAACTGTCGATCCCTCTCCCACCTTAATCTGAAAGGCACCTGTATCTACACTGTTTGCCCTAGCATCCATATCCACAAAAAGAGTCAAGGTGTTGCTAGAATCATCAAAGTAACTGCCAAACAGATTATCCAAACTGCTATTGCTGTTATCCGTATTAACTAGATCAAGGATTTCCGCACTCACATCTGCCATATGATTCAGAACCGAATCCGCCACTGAGCTGTCTTCAGATAGATCTGTGTAACCCAGCGCCATCAATGCTGCAGAGGCATCAATGGAATCCACGCCGGATTCAAAGTCTACAATGTTGTGAGAGCCATCTCCAAAACCTTGCAGAACAAATACATCGGCACCAGCACCTGAGGTTACCTGCGCTGAACCATCAGCTAAGGCAAATATATCCGCCCCCTCTGTTCCGGCGTAAATTGCTGAGTCCGAGGACACCAAATAATCAACTACCAAGGCGGTTACAGATTGCAAGCCAGTGGTTGCACCCTCAGCATCTGTGGCTTCAACAGTAAAGCTATAAGCCGACTGCGCCTCTCTATTAGCTGGCGCATCAAGAGTAACTGTGCCCGCCTGACTATCAACAACCAATGTAGGTGGCACAGGACCAGTGTCCGCAGAAAGCACCAAATCCTGAGATTGACCCACAAAGTCATACCCTGCCGCTTTACTACTGGCAGAGAAGTTAATCGGCGTAGAACCTGTTGCACCCTCAGCAATATCAAAGGTCAGTGTCGCCAA
>JANXGQ010000069.1 GCA_024959305.1 Porticoccaceae bacterium
GTTTTCGCTGTAGAGACAAAAAATATGACAGGATGGATTTTTGGTTCAAAAGGTCAAAAAATATGGACCCAAGTCATTTATAAGAAGAAGTTCAGTTTTACTAATCCTTTAAGGCAAAACTACAAGCATTTAATGACATTAATGAGGTTGCTAAGCCTCAGAGAAAATCAAATGCATTCACTTATTGTTTTTGTTGGTAATTGTGTTTTTAAAACAGAGATGCCATTAAATGTAACTTATGGAAGACAAGCTTCTCGCTTCGTAAAATCTAAGTCTGAGCAAGTATTGAGCTATGAGAAAGTAACAAAAATCATACAAACTATAAATGAAGCTCAACTTAAAAAGAGCTGGGGAAATCGCATCAAACACATAGATCAATTTAATTAGGTATCAATACTTTTCTGGGGGTTTAAAACCTATTGGTAAAGAAAAAATCGATTGACCAATATGGTCGATTTTCAGTGCTTAAAATGGTGGGCCCAGTAGGACTTGAACCTACGACCAATCGATTATGAGTCGACTGCTCAAACCAACTTAGTTATGGGCCCCTTAACTTGTCTTTTCGCCGTTAGGCGGTGTCGCATGCTCGAAATTCTCGGTCACATACTTTGTGAAGGCCATCCTGCTGTTTCACGATGCCGTGAAAATGGCTAAAAAGAAGGGGTGTTTATTGCTCTAAATAGTAGGGTATAGGTATTACATTACCCGCACCTAACCCGCACCAAATGCTGTTTTTAAGCAAAAAATAAAGTTAAGTCATTGATTTATAAAGGGAAATAATGGGGTGGACGACGGGGATTGAACCCGCGACCACCGGAATCACAATCCGGGGCTCTACCAACTGAGCTACGTCCACCATTACAAGAGTAAAAGACCGTCACTGCACCCAGTTCGCCCATCTTTACGCTTTGCGGTGTAAAGTGGTGCGCCCGGCAGGATTCGAACCTGCGACCCACGGCTTAGAAGGCCGTTGCTCTATCCAGCTGAGCTACGGGCGCATTCAGAGTTAAAGCAATTTTGTTTAGCTCTACAGCCGGAAAGTGGTCGGGGATGAGGGATTTGAACCCCCGACATCCTGCTCCCAAAGCAGGCGCGCTACCAGACTGCGCTAATCCCCGAATGTCTCACCAAGCGGTCTCTAATGAGATGGCGCATAATACTGACCAAGCCGGTTTCCGTCAATCTGAAATCACTATCAAAAGTAACTTTCTTTACAACTGACAAGCCGATGTTAGAGTCAACTCAAACAGTTGCGCTTAATCTCAACCTGTATTTAGAAACCGTGGGTCAGAATTAATTATAGACTCAGTGGCTTTGAGAGCTAAACTATAAGCCATAGTAGAAACTAATATTAGGGAAGATAAAGCTATGTATACCGGAAATAAATTAAGTCTTAACAGGCTTGAGCAAGATTTTGTTGAACTGAACTTTAACAATTGCAATGGATCGATTAATAAGTTCGATCGGGAAACCCTAGGTGAACTCAGTGAAGCATTGGATATTCTATCTTCTGCTACCAATATTCAGGGATTACTGCTTACCAGCGGCAAGGCGGCCTTTATTGTGGGCGCCGATATAACTGAATTTAAGGCGATGTTTGCCGCTATGGGACAACAGTTTCTCGACGATGCTGTTCGTATCAACGGGCTGATGTCAAAGCTCGAAGATTTCCCTTTTCCTTCAGTGGTTGCCATTAACGGTTTTGCCTTGGGGGGCGGATTTGAGATCTGCCTGGCCTGCGATGCCCGTGTGATCTCCAATAATGCCAAGGTTGGGCTCCCTGAAACTGGGTTGGGAATTCTGCCCGGCTGGGGCGGAACCGTACGCTTACCTCGACTGACCGATTTTGCCACTGCGCTACAGTGGATTACTTCGGCACGACAATACAGCGCCAAGTCTGCACAGACTGTGAATGCGGTGGATCTGGTGGTAGAACCTGAGAATTTGCGCTCAGAGGCACTGCAATTTTTACAGAAAATGGCTGAGGGACAGAGCGACTTTAAACAGCGGAGACAGCAAAAACTCTCTCCGCTACCACAGCCAGCGGATACAATAGAGGCTGTGGCAGAGGCTGTTCGGGACGCGGTTATCAGTAAAGTCGGCAACCATTATCCAGCGCCTTTAACGGTAATTGAGTTAATGACTGAAAGCTCTCAATTGCCCCGTGAGCAAGCTATTGAGCAGGAATCTTTAGCTTTTTATAAACTCTCCCAGACACCTGAGTCACGGGCTTTGATCGGTTTATTTTTGGGTGATCAGCATATAGCTAAGAAAGCCAAGGGCTACGCATTGGCACTGGATCAAAAACTGCCAGAGCTGAGCAAAGCTGGAGTGATTGGTGCCGGTATTATGGGAGGTGGCATAGCCTATCAAAACGCTATCCAAGGCTATTCAGTGACCATGAAAGATATCGACCAATCGGCGCTGGATCTGGGTCTTCGGGAAGCTGATAAGCTGCTTAATAAATCGGTCGGTCGCGGTAAATTGACTGAACAGCAAGCACTGCAAATGCGCGCGCAGATTACTCCCACCCTAGATGATGGCGCCATTGCCGATTGCGATATGGTTGTGGAGGCCGTGGTTGAGCACGAAGGAATTAAAAAACAGGTCTTATCCGCATTAGAAAACCAACTCACCCCTTCGACATATATTGCCTCCAACACCTCAACTATCTCTATCAATCGATTGGCCGAGCCTTTACAGCGCCCAGAGAACTTCTGCGGCATGCATTTCTTTAATCCAGTGCACAGCATGAAACTGGTGGAGGTGATACGTGGAGAAAATACCTCAGATAGCACCATTGCAGCAGTCTGTGGCTATGCGCTCGGATTGGGTAAAAAGCCGATTGTGGTCAATGACTGTCCGGGATTTTTAGTTAACCGCGTTCTGTTTGCCCTGTGTTTTGGTCTGGAAATGCTGGTTGAACAGGGTGCAGATTTTCAGCAAATCGATAGCCTAGCGGAGCAGTGGGGCATGCCTATGGGGCCGGCCTATCTTATGGATGTGGTGGGCATAGATACTGTCAATCACTGCCATGGGGTAATGATGGAGGGTTTGCCGGAGCGCTTTGTAAAAACTGCGGATATCTGGCCCTCTGAGGCTATTTTTAAGGCCGGTCGGCTGGGCCAGAAAAATGCCAAAGGCTATTACAAATACGAATTAAATGAAAAGGGCAAGCCCACAAAAATGAGCGACCCCGACGCAGTGAAAATACTGCAAGATCTGTTTGGTCCATGCCGCGAGTTGGATCAGCAGGAAGTTATTGATCGTCTAATGCTGGCGATGGCCATGGAGATGGTGCGCTGTCTCGAGGAAGGTATTGTAGCTTCACCAGCAGAGGCGGATATGGCGCTGATCTACGGTGTGGGATTCCCGCCATTTCGCGGCGGTATCTGCCGCTGGATGGACGAAGAGGGTCTGCAGTCTATCTGTGATCGCGCCGATCAGTATGTGGCGTTAAGTGAACTGTACAGACCCACGGATAAGCTGCGCGAGATGGCAGCTGCAGGTA
Source organism: Porticoccaceae bacterium (assembly GCA_024959305.1). Classification (GTDB taxonomy): domain Bacteria; phylum Pseudomonadota; class Gammaproteobacteria; order Pseudomonadales; family Porticoccaceae; genus HTCC2207. The sequence continues at coordinate 3,512 of JANXGQ010000069.1, forward strand.
AGACCTTTTACTAGTTTGAGGAAATTGTATTAAGGTCGAATAGGGGCCCCTTGTATAAAGGGACCATCGACACAGATACGCTTGCCGTCAGGCGTCGCACAGGCGCCACAGATACCCACTCCGCACTTGGTAAGATAATCAATAGCACTGTGAATCTGGTGGTCGCCGCAGAATTCCCGTTGCACCGCAGCGGCGGCATAAACCATGGACGCCGGTCCGCAGTTGTAAAAAACCAGATTGTCGAGTTCAGCTTGCGACATTTTTTGTAGCTGGGCTCGCAACATCTCGGTGACAAAACCCTTAAAGCCGAGACTGCCATCATCAGTGGCTATATGCACCTCAGCTATCTTTTTACACTCTTCCAAATAATAATGGCGATTGGCACTGCGCGCGCCGGTAAATATTTGTGCATTGCCAAAGTCTCTTGCCAGCTGGTAGACCGCTGCCAACCCCGTACCTCCGGCGACTGCCATAATTTTGGCGCCCTCGGGAGGCTGAGCAGCAATACCATGGGGACCTCGCACGTAAACCTCAGTACCTACCTCAAGATCCATCAATGCATGGGTAAATAGTCCCACGTCGATAACGGCCAGTGAGAATGGATCGTCCGAGAGCGCTGAAAATGGCTTCTCGCCCAGACCGGGCACCCATAGAAAAATAAATTCCCCAGCCTGAATATTGATCTTGCGGTCAAAGGTCAAAACACAAATATCTTCGCAAATGCGTTGGTTCTCAACTAGCACCACAGGCTCAAAGTCCATATCTATATCGTAACGTATATGCGCTTCTGCCTTATTGGAGTCAAAGCAAATATCCGATTCCAATTGGTTAAAGTAGCTACCCATTTCATCGCTTGTCATGCCGGTAAGAGCGGACCCAATACCTACAATGCTGGCGCCTGCATCTATTGCTTGTCGCACATCCGCTGCGCTACTGATACCGCCGCAACCTATAACCGGGATATCGCAAACAGCGCGGATCTCTCGAATACATTTAAGCGCTATGGGCAGCACCCCTTTGCCGGACATACCGCCAGCACCATTGCTAAGCACTGGATGCCCATGAGCGGCAGTGTATCCGGGACCTAGGGTATTGATCGCGCACAGGGCATCGGCTCCACCTTCTACAGCGGCCAGTGCAATCTCCCCAATATTGGAAGTATTGGGGGTCAGTTTTGGAATCACAGGGATATCTACAACAGCTTTGACAGCGGCGGTTATTTTACGCACTAGCGCCGGATCCTGACCCATTGCCATACCGTAGCCCGAGGCGTGGGGACAGGATAGATTTAATTCCAGACCATCCGACACCGGCGCCATAATCTTCGCTACCTGAACAAACTCTTCGACACTGCCGCCAAATATTGATGTCAATAAAAAGCGATCCTCTGGCACCACTAGCTCGGCCATTAATTGCGCGGCTTTTTGGGCGCCGGGATTAGTCAGCCCCACGGCATTGACAAAGCATCCGGGAGCGTACTGACTGTAGACTGGCTCACGGTTGCCGACTCGCGGTTCAAGACCCACACTTTTGGTGGTAATAACACCGACCTGAGGCATTTCGTCAAATATGGCCTGAATAATTGAGGTTGCCGTGGTAACAATGCCGGAAGGCACTGTAAATGGGCCAGAGATGGTTTTGCCGAGAAATTCTGTATTCAAGATATTTGACTCGAAGGTAGATTATAAAAACATTTACGTAGGCGGCAATTATACTGATTTTAGTAAATTAATCTTCCCTGATCTTTGACAAAATAGTGGGTAAAAAAAGTGGAGATTAATTCCGCCCTATGAGGGGTACTGCTGGTTTACTAGGGGTCTACGTGAACTGGTTCATTGTGTTATCTTTTCCAGAAGCTTTGAGCGCCTGATCGCCGGAGAAGTATTCTTTGTGGTCATCGCCCATATTTGATCCGGCCATGGCCTGGTGTTTTACGCAGGCTATTCCCTGACGTATTTCGTTGCGCTGGACGCCGGCGACATAGGCCAACATGCCATCATCACCAAAATAGCCCTTAGCCAGATTATCTATGGAGAGGGCAGTCGTATGATAGGTGGGCAGAGTAATCAGATGGTGGAAAATGCCCGCTTCCCGCGATGCGTCGGCCTGAAAACTGCGAATTTTATCATCCGCGGCGATGGCCAGATCAGATTGATCATATGCTTCGCTCATTAGATTGGCGCGATCGTAGGCAGAGACATCTTTGCCTTCCTGCCCCCATGTATCATAGATCTGCTGACGGAAACTGACTGTCCAGTTAAATGAGGGCGAGTTGTTGTAGACCAGCTTCGCATTGGGGATAACCTTGCGTATTTCCTCCACCATAGCGCCAATCTGTCCCACATGGGGCTGTTCGGTTTCAATCCACAGCAGATCTGCACCATTCTGCAAGCTGGTAATACAGTCGAGCACACAGCGACTTTCGCCTGTACCCGACTTAAACTTATAGAACCCGTTGGGCAACCGCGTTGGCTTGACCAGATCGCCGTTTAACCTAATTGCAGTTTCACCCTCTGCAATATCCTCAACGGAATCAACCGCCGTTGTCTCTAGGAAAGCATTGTACTGAGATGCCAGATCGCCGGGATTTTGGGAGACCGGTATTTTTTGGGTCAAACCAGCACCTAAGCTATCCGTTCGAGCTACGATGACCCCATCGTCAACACCCAGCTCTAAAAACGCATAGCGCACTGCATTTATCTTGGCTAGGAAATCTTCATGGGGCACAGTCACTTTGCCATCCTGGTGGCCGCACTGCTTGGCATCTGAGACTTGATTTTCGATCTGGATACAGCAGGCGCCAGCTTCAATCATACGTTTGGCGAGTAAATAAGTGGCCTCCTCGTTGCCAAATCCGGCATCTATATCGGCGACAATAGGCACCACATGAGTCTCAAAGTTATCAATAGCCTTCTGGACTTTTTCTGCAGCCTCGGTATCGCCGGCTTCCCGAGCACTGTCCAAATCTCTAAACAATTCGCCGAGCGCCTTTGCATCCGCTTGACGCAAAAATGTATAAAGCTCTTCAATTAACGCCGGCACTGAGGTTTTTTCATGCATGGACTGGTCCGGAAGGGGGCCAAACTCAGAGCGCAACGCTGCGATCATCCAGCCAGACAAGTATAGATATCGTTTACTGGTAGTGCCGTGGTGCTTTTTGACGGCTATCATCTTCTGCTGCCCAATAAAACCGTGCCAACAGCCTAATGACTGCGTGTACTGAGATGAATCGGCATCGTACTCTGCCATATCTCTACGCATAATTGCCGCTGTATAACGAGCAATATCCAAACCGCTCTGAAATCGGTTTTGAGCGCGCATTCTGGCGACATACTCTGGGTTAATTGCATCCCATGATGTCGAACGGGACTGCGATAGGGTTGCCGTTGCGGCTTTATCATCCGTGTAACTAGTCATGCCATCCTCTTTCACATCTTACTCCTCATATTTTATTGCGCCTATCCTTCCCTGATCCCACAAAGTTGTAAAATCTTGACTACAATTAAATTGTAGACGTGATAGCTGTATTTATCTAATTTATATGTGTAATTTTGTGTATTTTTAATATGAATATATCAAGAGTTGATCTCAATTTGCTGGTTTACCTCGATGTGCTTCTCCGCGATATCAATGTCACTCGTGCTGCAGAGGAGCTAGGCATCAGTCAGCCAGCAATGTCCAATAGCCTTCGACGCCTGAGAGATCTGTTTAAAGATCCCATTCTGGTTCGCACTAGCGATGGCATGGTACCGACGGAAAGGGCTTTGGAGCTACAGCCTCTGGTGCGCAATGTTTTGATAGCCGCCGAAGAAGTCGTACTGCCCAAAAGCGAGTTCGAGCCACTTACCTCTGATCGTATTTTTCGGATTATGGCCAGTGATTACATCGAGTGTACTCTGCTGCCAGCGCTCCTGCAGCGCATCCGTAAATTGGCGCCAAATATCTGTATCGACGTAATGACACCAAGCGATGTTAATTTCCACGACGTTGAAAGAGGAAAGGTAGATCTAGTCATCAATCGATTTGCAATACTGCCCCAGTCGTTTCATCAGATTCATCTGTGGGAGGATAGTTTTTCCTGTGTTGTCAGTGCTAATAACCCAGTAAGGGATAATTGGAATTTACAGAGTTACCTGTCCGAGAATCACGTGTGGGTTAGTAAAACTGGGATGGGGGTAGGGGTCGGCATGACGCCCAGTGATGTTCAGCGCCTTGGCTGGGTTGACGAGGCGCTAAATAAGTTGGGAGAAAAGCGCAATATCGCAGTGTTTACACGCCACTACCAGGCTGCCATATTACTCGCCCAGCAAGATGATTTGATTATCACATTGCCCACTTTAGCGGCCCAGTCAGTGTCTGAGAGTGGCCGAGTGGTGATCCTTGAGCCGCCGTTTGAAATCCCGCGAATGCGCTTACAAATGGTTTGGAGTCCTCTATTGCAACATGATCCAGATCACAAATGGATGCGTCAGCTTATTAAAACTGTCTCCGAAGACTTTATTGCCAAAGGCTCTTAGTGCAGGGTACTCAATAATTGGTACAGGGTATTTATAATAGGGTGTTTATAATATTTATGAATAGCAGAAATACAATCCATAGATTTGGAAAATGACCCTAAAATCAATAGACTCCATAAATGAATAGAATTGCATGGAGCAGCTCAGAAATGGTTAACCATATTCAACGGTCGGGCCTTAGTATTGCCGAGCCCCTTTACAGGCTCGTCAATGAAGATATCTGCCCGGGTACGGGTATAACTCCCTATTTTTTCTGGAATCAATTCGCCGACATAATTTATAAATTTGCACCCAAAAACATTGAACTCCTTGAAAAGCGCGATAGTTTACAGCTTAAAATTGATCACTGGCATCGCAACAATCAGTCAGGTTTTAGTTATGCCAAATACAAGGAATTTCTCACAGAAATAGGCTACCTATCTGCACAGGGTGATGATTTTGAAATAAATCCTCACAGCGTTGATGATGAGGTTGCGCTGCAAGCGGGGCCCCAGCTGGTGGTTCCTATTAGCAATGCCAGATTTGCGCTAAACGCGGTCAATGCCCGCTGGGGTAGCCTATATGATGCTCTCTACGGCACCGATGTTATCTCGGAGCAGGGCGGCGCTGAAAAGTCAGGGTCCTACAATCCAGTGAGAGGACAAAAGGTGATCGATTATGGTCGAGAGTTTCTCGATGCCGCGGCGGCGCTCACTCAGGGCTCCTATGCAGAGGTTACAGCCTATTCAGTACAGAACCATCAGCTAGCTGTAACCCTTAGCAATGGAGTTTGCGCAAGCTTGCAACAGCCAGAGCAGTTTATTGGCTATCAGGGCGATCCAGTTAATCCCGAGTCTATTCTGTTAAAAAACAATAATTTACACGTAGAAATTCAAGTAGATAGCAATCATCAAATTGGCTCTACTGACCCGGCGGGTGTGAAAGATATAGTTCTTGAGGCAGCCCTTACCACTATTATGGATTGTGAAGATTCCGTCGCGGCTGTGGATGCAGATGATAAGACCTTTGCATACCGAAATTGGCTCGGATTGATAACCGGGGATCTTCAAGAAACCGTGCAACGCGGAGGCTCGAGCTTTGTTCGAAAAATGCATCGAGACAGAGACTTTACAGCGGCTGATGGCTCCACCTTAACCCTGCATGGACGAAGTTTAATGTTTGTTCGCAATGTGGGTCATTTAATGACCAATCCCGCGATTACCTACGCTGAGGGGCGAGAAGTTCCCGAAGGCATTATGGATGGGATGATAACTTCATTGATTGCCCTGCATGACCTCAACAAAAAAAATGCATTGCGCAATTCGCGGGCGGGCAGCATCTATATTGTTAAACCAAAAATGCACGGCCCAGACGAAGTGGCGTTTACCAATGCGCTTTTTGACCGTATAGAGGACGCGCTTGGAATTGAGCGCCATACCATCAAAGTGGGCATTATGGATGAGGAGCGTCGCACCTCGGTTAACTTAAAAGAGTGCATCCGCGCCGCCAAGGAGCGAGTGGTATTTATTAACACAGGTTTCTTGGATCGAACCGGCGACGAAATACACAGCAGCATGGAGGCCGGAGCCTTTGCGCTCAAGTCTGAACTGAAAGCCATGCCTTGGATTATTGCCTATGAGAATCACAATGTAGATATTGGTTTAGCCTGTGGTCTACGGGGTAAGGCGCAGATAGGCAAAGGTATGTGGCCAGTACCCGACAATATGGCAGATATGATGAAATCCAAAATTGCCCATCCCCAAGCCGGCGCCAATACTGCATGGGTTCCTTCGCCAACCGCATCTACACTGCATGCGCTACATTATCATCAGGTCGATGTACTAAGTTTGCAAAAGCAGTTGATGGTGCGCAGCAAAGCCGATGTCGACGATATTCTCAAGATTCCATTACTGGGTGAGCGCAAATTGACCGCCACTGAGATCCAGCAGGAATTGGATAACAATGTTCAGGGTATTCTCGGTTATGTAGTGCGCTGGGTGGATCAGGGTATCGGCTGCTCAAAGGTTCCCGATATCTATAATGTTGGGCTTATGGAAGATCGGGCCACACTGCGCATTTCCAGCCAGCATATAGCTAACTGGCTTCATCATAAGGTCTGCACCAAACAGCAGCTGTTAGAGACCCTCAAGCGTATGGCCAGGGTGGTAGATGGTCAGAATGCGGCAGATCCGGCTTATACCAATATGAGTCCCGACTTTGATAACAGCCTAGCCTTTCAGGCGGCCTGTGATCTTATTTTCAAAGGTATTGAGCAACCCAATGGCTATACTGAGCCCCTATTGCACAATTATCGTACGCGCGCAAAAAAAGCCAAATCCCAAAGAAGCTAAGCCCCTATGAAGCCCACACCAGATCTCTGCGATGAATACCCCCATCGTATAAAAGTTTTAGATCCGATTCTGCAAAATTTTGGTGGCCGAAAGCAATTTAGCGGCCCCATTGT
>JANXGQ010000058.1 GCA_024959305.1 Porticoccaceae bacterium
AGTGCGTTGCTGCCTATCAATTGATGACGAATGCTGTAATCTGCGCTAAAGCGCCTGCCTGGTGTACCATGTTCAATAACAGCATTGATATCAGCACCGTGACGCAATAGTGCTTTAACTAAGTCGATCTGACTACGCAGTACAGCCGCATGCAGCGCTGTATAACCTGCCTCTGCTGTGTTGGGATCGGCTCCCTGATTCAGCAAGAATTCAGCCAGTGGCCCGTGGCCGCTATGAGCTGCAATAACCAGTGCACTGGCACCGGATGCTTCAGTGTCCTTTACATCGGAACCGGCTTCGATTAACACCCGCGCTGTCTCTATGTCACCATTGCGCGCGACAAAAATGAGCGGTGTCGATCCCCCATGCGCCATGCGATAATTACCTGTCGGGTTGGTATTACCCGCGGTATTTTCGAGTTGATACCAAACTTTTGAACGAGCATGTAGATCAGCTCCATAGCTGATCAATACTTTTACTACATCAGCATGTTGCTGAGCCACCGCCCACATCAAGGCGTCTTGTCCCTTTTCGTCTTCTGCAGTATTTACGTCAGCGCCAGCTTCCAAAAGCAGCCTGACTGGCCCGGGATTACCAGACCGAGCTGCAGCCATAAGCGGTGTTTCCCCCATGCTCAGAGCGACATTTGGGTTGGCACCCGCTTCTAGGAGTTGCTCAAGCATATCGCTGCTACCGTTGATGGCCCCCAACCAGAGAGGTGTTGCACCCAACTCATTGGCAGCATTCACATTGGCGCCGGAGTCGATCAGCAGGCGAGCCCCCTCTTGGTCATCTCTGTGCACAGCCCAGTGTAGTGCAGTGGCTCCATCACCCTGTGGTGAGTTAACATCAGTTCCCAACATCACCAATGTACGAGCAGCTGTTATGTCACCCGTCTTGAGCGCATCGATGATAGCGGGGGTAGCCTGGGCGAGGGCTGCAACTGGCAAGCAATAAACCGCTATCAAGGATAGCCGCAGAAAAATTATGAGAATGCGATTCTGGTCCATAGCTTTAAATGCTAAGCTATTCTTTTACTGTTTGACAGTCTATTTGACACAAAATAAGGGTCATGGCACCCTCGATTTACTTGCTGCGACGCGAATGAAGCCGATATTTAAATTAGAGCAATTTAAAAACCCAATAAGGACTTGGCATATGGCATTGCTATTCCTGCAACACTTCGGTCAATGCATAAGGCTGTTGCTCGTTTCCTTGCCTCTACTCTCCTTATCCAACCCGATACACTCTCAGTCTTTACAACAGAGTGGAGAACTCCTGCAGGCGACTGTGCAGCAATACTGTATCGCATGCCATAACGACACGCTTCAGTCGGGGAATCTTTCGTTCCAAACAACCGATTTTACTCAGATAATAGAGCATGGCGACACACCGGAACGTCTGTTAGCTCAACTTCGTTCCGGGAGAATGCCTCCTGCAGGCATGCCTCGTCCTGACAGCAAAACCTATGCCTCCCTAGTCGACTGGCTAGAAACCGAAATAGATAGCCTGGCTGCTGCTAGTCCGAACCCAGGGCGCACAGATACTTTTCATCGGCTGAACCGGTCAGAGTATGCCAATGCAGTGCGTGACCTGCTTTCCCTTGAGGTTAATATTGAGGGGCTATTGCCGGCGGACGACATCGATGCATATGGTTTCGACAATATGACGAATGTACTGAATGTATCGCCAGCTTTAATGGAAAGCTACCTGTCAGCAGCTCGCAAGACCGCTCGGCTAGCGGTAGGTGAGGCGCCTCTGGGACCTATTGCAGAAAGTTATAATACGCCCATACTTCTCAGCCAGACCGATCGCATGAGCGAAGATTTACCATTTGGTTCCAGAGGCGGCATAGCCGCCCAGCACTACTTTCCAGCCGATGGCAATTATGATCTCACAATCACGCTGCACCGCAACTACGTGAATTATGTGCGCGGCCTCGGCTCGCAACATGAGCTCGAGGTACGACTTGACGGAAAGTTAGTGCAAACGTTTAATTTCGGTGGCGAGGAACCGGATGTTTTACAGGCTCCTGCTAGTTATGCCGGCAACCAGTTCGGGGACTCGGAATGGGAAGAATATATGCTATTCGCCGATTCGAATCTTCGCGTACGATTCTCGGCCACGGCGGGGCCTCACGTGGTGGGTGTCTCTTTCGTTCGTAAATTCACTGAACCGGAAGGCGTGCTTCAACCTCCTCAGAGCGTATTCGCAGCGGCGGTCAACGAAATGCGTGATGGTGACGCAGCAGTAGAACAGATCGAGCTTACTGGGCCTTACGAGAGCACACGCGCAATGGACACACCAAGCCGTCGAGCTGTTTTCATTTGCCAGCCTTCGATTGATTCAGTAAGAGCTCAAGAAGCATGTGCCTACGACATACTGGCATCTCTAGCTCAGCGTGCCTACCGGCGCCCAGTAGATGAAGCCGAGGTGAACATGCTAATGGTTTTTTACCAAGCAGGTCTATCCGATGGCAATTTCGATAGCGGGATTCAGCTCGCACTCGAAAGATTATTGATCTCTCCAGATTTCCTGTTTCGTATAGAACGTGATCCAGCGAACGTTGAACCAGGCTCGGATTACGAGCTGACCGGTATAGAACTAGCTTCACGCCTTTCCTTCTTTTTGTGGAGTAGCATTCCCGACGCCGAATTACTAAATGCGGCGTCAACCGGTACTTTGCAGAATCCTCAGATTCTAGAACAACAAACCAGACGCATGCTGGCGGACCCTCGCTCAAAAGCCTTGGTCCAGAATTTTGCCAGCCAGTGGCTGTACCTGAGAAACCTGCCAAGCCTAGTGCCAGACGCAGTTGAATTTCCCGAGTTCGATGAAAATCTACGTGATGCCTTTCGCCAGGAAAGCGAGCTATTTTTCGAAAGCCTGATCCGTGAGAATCGTAGCGTGCTAGATCTGCTAGGTAACGGTTATACATATATGAATGAAAGACTGGCAAAGCACTATGGTGTCCCCAATGTATACGGCAGCCATTTCCGCCGTATCTATCTGGATGGCGAAATCGCTGAACAGCGCGGCGGCATCCTGGGACAGGGAAGCCTTTTAACCGCTACTTCTTATGCCAATCGCACCTCACCCGTGCTAAGAGGGAAATGGGTATTGACCAATATATTGGGCACACCACCGCCTGCTCCTCCACCTGATGTGGCGGATTTGCCAGAGAGTGGCTCTGATGGTCAGCCGGCCAACATACGCGATCGAATGCTTCAACACCGAGCTGATCCGGCTTGCTCAGGCTGCCACGCACCTATGGACCCGCTAGGATTAGCTCTCGAGAACTACGATGCAATTGGCCGTTGGCGCATCACAGGAGAAGCTGGTTTGCCCATCGATGCTTCAGGTCAGCTACCCAATGGCTCCCAATTCTATGGGCTGCAGGGCCTGCGTGGGCTATTATTGGAGCGGAGTGACGAATTCATCGGCACAGTGACAGAGAAGCTGCTTGCCTATGCTATGGGTCGGCCACCGGAGTACTTTGACAAGCCAACAATTCGGTCAATAGTTCGCAATGCAGCATTGGAGAATCACAGCTGGTCGTCTATCATCGTCGGTATCGTACAAAGTGCCCCGTTCCGTAAACGGAGATCAGAATCATGATTATTACCAGGAAAGCAATACCACGCCGCACCGTGCTGCGTGGCCTCGGCGCCACACTAGCGCTGCCTATGCTCGATTCCATGATACCAGCACTGGCGAGCCCACCAACTCCCACCAAACGTCTCGGCATAGTGTATGTGCCAAACGGTATGCGCATGGATCATTGGACACCCTCTACTGTCGGCAGCGGTTTTCAGTTTCCGTCTATCCTTCAGCCAATGGAGCCATTTCGCGACAGTATTCGCGTACTCACGGGGCTGCATGGCGTTGATGGAGAAGGCCCCCATGCCCGCGCGTCGACGCGTTTCCTGACCGGCGTTGCCTCTCAGCGAGACAATGGCTCTAATCTACGGGCTAGTATCTCAATGGACCAAATTGCCGGCAAAATACTTGGCCGTGAGACTCAGCTGGCCACCCTAGAGTTAGCTATTGATGGTCGCGATTTCGCTGGTTCTTGTGACGAAGGCTTCAGCTGTGCCTATACCAACACTATTTCCTGGGCAAACGAGACAACACCATTGCCTATGGAAAATAACCCCCGATCAGTCTTTGAGCGACTTTTTGGTGACACTGGCACTACCGATCCAGAACTACGAAAAGCTCGTCTTAGCAAAGATGCTAGCCTGCTAGATTCAGTCTCCGAGCGAGCCCAAGCGCTATCAAAGCAGCTGGGAACAGGGGACCAAACTAAGCTGAACCAGTACTTGGAAGCTGTGCGCGATGTAGAGCGCCGCATCCAGATGGCTGAAGTCCAGAGTGGCCGTGAATTGCCTGTTATTGATCAGCCCGCTGGCATCCCCGACACTTTCGGCGAGCATGCCAGACTAATGTTTGACATGATGGCACTCGCATTCGAAACTGACATGACCCGGGTAGTAACCTTCATGATGGGCCGAGAGATCACCGGCCGCACCTATGCCGAAATTGGCGTGCCTGATGCTCACCACCCTATTTCTCATCACGCCCGCGATCCAGTGCGACTGGAGAAACTACTAAAGATTAATCAGTACCACGTTACCATCTTTGCCGAGTTTCTCGAGCGCATGCGTTCGACGTCGGATGGTAACGATTCATTGTTGGATAATTCAACCATCATATATGGTGCAGGCATGGCGGACAGTAACTCGCACTATTCTCGCGGCCTACCAATTCTTTTAGCTGGTAGTGCCGTAGGCAAAGGGGGGTATCACATGCAATACCCAGAAAACACACCACTGACCAATTTACACCTGAGTCTGTTGGACAAGATAAATATACCCATTGATTCACTAGGGGATTCTACTGGCAGATTGCCGTTATAATTAGTAACAAATGCCAAACTGAAAACCGTTTACACTCATGACATTGTTCAAACAGGAACTCATCATGAAAACAATACTGAAAACATTTTTGCCGCTAGCCTTGGTATTAATTACCGGGCATGCACTAGCACAATCGGATGGAAACTGGGAACTACCACGAACCGTTGATGGCCATCCTGACTTTCAAGGTGTCTGGGAAAACAACACCATTACACCGGTGGAACGCCCAGAATTGTTTGGCGATAAGAAATTTCTGACCGATGAAGATGTCGAATTCCTTAACCAGCGTATTGCTGAAATTGAAGCGGCTGGGGCAGATGCCCTTTTCGGTGAAGGTGTCCTGCAGGCGGCTTTCAGCGGCGAGATTAATTCCTATGACCCCTCCACAGGAAACTATGATTCCCAATGGATGGCGAGTCGTACCATCCACCGTAGAACCTCTCAGATTATTGATCCACCCAACGGTCAGTACCCGTCTCGCACTGAGCAGGCTACCGCAGCTGCTAGGGAGCAGGCGGAACGTCGTCGTCTTCACCCAGCCGACAGCTGGACCGATCGTCCACTGGGTGAACGCTGCCTATCCTTTGGCGCACCGCGCCTCTCTTCTGGATACAACAGCTACTGGCACATTGTGCAGTCCAAAAAAACTGTTGCCATCGTCCAGGAAATGGCACACGACGTGCGCATTGTCCCCATCGTGGAGAAACCGCACGCCCCGGAAAACATAAAACTTTGGCTTGGCGATTCCCGCGGATGGTGGGAGGGCGACAGTCTTGTTATTGAGACAACTAATTACTCTGAACCCAGCGGGTTCGGGCCGGATACAGTGAAAAAGGTAAACATTGAACGATTATCTCGAATTGGCCCGAATGCCATGCAGTATCAATTTACCTCTCACGATCCGGGATCGTACACTGCCTCATATACTCGCGAGATCATCTTTGACAAATCACCGGACAAGATTTATGAGTATGCCTGCCATGAAGGCAACTACGGCATGAC
>JANXGQ010000044.1 GCA_024959305.1 Porticoccaceae bacterium
GATGGCAGCTTCGCTAACGCAATGGGCGGAGACACTTGGCTTGAAGGTTGGCAGGGTGCAGCCGAAGGTTGTGGAGCACCAGTTGCCCCGCACGACGGTTCTGCTGCTGCGACTTACAGCTATGATGCTGGCGCGGCCACTCTAACAGTTGTTGGTCAAGGCGCTCATGTAGGTCTTGCCAAGGTTGTTAATGGTGGTGAGACTGGTGTTGCAGTTGATGACACAATTACCTATGAGGTAACTGAGTTGACTGCTGACCGCATGACGTTGGATATCAACTTCGGTCCTGGCTACTGGCGCTTTGTGCTAGTACCTGCCTCAGTAGATACTGGTGATACTGGTGATACTGGTGATACTGGTGATGCCCTCGATGTAGTGGGTGACTGGCGTCTAGCACCAGAAGCTGGTGCCTTAGGTGTTGGTCCTGCTCAGGGTGACATCGGCTGGTGGTCAAACAATGCAGATGATGTAAACACTAGATACTGCTTGTTTGATGATGTGTTTAGCTTCGGTGCTGATGGTAGCTTCGCCAATATAATGGGCGATGTGACTTGGCTTGAAGCATGGCAGGGTGTAGAAGCCGAAGGTTGTGGCGCACCTGTTGCACCGCACGACGGCTACAATGCTGCCACTTACAGCTACGATGCTGCTGCTGGTACATTGACAGTGACTGGTGCTGGCGCTCATGTAGGTCTGCCTAAGGTGTTCAATGGTGGTGAACTGGCTAGCTCAGCAGATGCTGCTACCTTGATTGTCTACGAAGTAACTGAGTTAACTGCTGACAGTATGACGTTGGATATTAACTTCGGTCCTGGTTACTGGCGCTTTAAGCTAGTTGATGCGGCTTCTGTTGCTGCGCCAACGGCTCCAGAGCCTCCACCAGCTCCGACTACCTTCGATGTTACTTTCGATGTTGATATGACGGGCGTTGACTTGACTGCTGGTGCACCAACCGTTAATGGTACGTTCAACGGCTGGTGTGGTGACTGTAACGCGCTGTCTGATGAAGATGGTGATGGCGTATTCACTACGACATTGGCTCTTGAGGCTGGCGACTATGAGTACAAGTTCACCTTGGGTGCTTGGGCTGGTCAGGAAGCTGTACCTGGAGCCTGTGGCTTAACCACTGGTGAGTACACTAACCGCACGTTGAGTGTTGTTGATGCTGCTGTTGTTGTTGAAGTAACTCCATACAATGGATGTGCCGGTCCGGACTCCGATGTTGATGGTTATAACAATGACGTAGATGCGTTCCCAATGGATCCAACCGAGTATCTAGATACAGATGGAGATGGTGTTGGTAACAATGCTGATTCTGATGATGATAACGATGGTGTAGAGGATTCAGCAGATCAAGATCCACTTGATCCTAGCTTGGGTGCATTGCCTGCACAGACTGTGTCTGTAACTGGTGATCCTTCAGCTTCAGCTGGTAAGTCTGTAACCATTGCAGTTGGCTATGATGTTGAAGATGGTGATAGCTCGCTGACCGGTCTAGGTTTGCGCGTACACTACAATAGTTCGCTGTTAACCTTCGAGCAGTTTGCGGATGTTCTGTCGACTGACAATATAGCCACAGCAGGTCCGTTCAATGATGACGAAGACTTGGATGGCGATGCGTCGACTGATAAGTACGTCACATCTGCATGGGCTTCATTGTTCGGCAACTGGCCTGGCGTATTGCCAGAGACTCTGATGGCGATCGACTTCACTGTAGCTGAGTCTGCAGAGGATGTTGAGTCTACAACCATTGGCTTCTCGTCAAGCAGTAATGCCGCTGGCTATAGCTTCGTTGGTGAGAGCTATGACCTACCATTCGTAAGTGCCACTTGGGACTTCGATAACAATGGTACAGCTGATGCATTGACTGATGGTCTGTTGTTACTGCGCCATACGTTTGGATTGAGTGGCGGTATGTTGACCGACGGTGCGATTGCACCTGATTCACCTCTAACTCCTGCTGAGGTTGAGCTGGCAATTGGTGAGGCATACAGCATTGCTGATATCGATGGCAATGGCGTTGTTGACGCATTGACAGATGGTCTAATGCTACTGCGCTACCTGTTCGGTCTGAGTGGTGATATGTTGATTGGCGGTGCAGTATCGCCAGATGCAACTCGCACTACTGCTGCGGATATTGAAGGCTATATCCAAGCGAATATGCCGTAAGTTAGCGATAGCTTAGAAGCTGAAATAATGAGAGATAACAAGATGAGTTACTTGCGTAACAGTAAAAGGTCCACAGCAGCAGTTACAAATGTTGCGGCGGAAGTTCAGCAAGTAAATCTCATCGGAGATTCATCGGAGGTCTCGGTCATGTGCCGGGCTTTCGATGAAGGTCTCTCTGCAGGGAGTCAAATGAATGCGACTAAGATTTCAACAGACTGTCGCTATGATTTTGCAGGAACAGGGCTCCAGTTGAGCTAATCAATCCCTGATACTTGATAATGGCTACACTGCCAATGCATCTGTTTGATGCGGACTGCGGTGTAGCCATTTCTTTTTGTGGAAGGTAAAAGCGGATATTCGCCAGTTCTGTACATTTTCTCGCGATTAATCTAAAGTGTTGTCAGTGCGTTGTATAGGCAATAAAAAGCTTGTCTCACCTTGAAAGCGTTTGGGTTTTTATCGCGTTGACTTTGCTGGGCTAACTTACTAAAGTTTATCGTGTACTAGCAGGCCAGCAGTCTTGTCTAAGCTTTGATATATCTCGTTTTTCAAGCGGATATGGTAATTAAATGCCACAACAATATTTGCTTGCCAAATAGCACGAATAACAATTGTAAAATTAAACTGTGGGATAAAAGTGGGTTCTTCGGCTCTTATAAAACGCTTGCTTGTTTTGGCGCTCTGCTTCTCGTGTCAGGCTAACTCTGATGTTGATGTTGATGTTGATGTTGATGTTGAGAGTACAGGACTGCCTGAAAGTTCTCTGTCTATTGAGAAAGCATTGACTCTGGCTCTAGATGCGCACCCACTAATACTGAGTGCTCAGGGACAGTTTAATGCTGCAGAGAGCGATCTGGGCGCCTCAAAGTGGAGTCGCTTTCCAACCGTCGGGGCAAATTTATTGGATTCGTCGGACAATAATAGTAATCAAAAGTCAACCTCGGTGAGTATGCCAATTTGGGTTGGAGGCCGTTTAAGCGCTGATGTAGCCTTGGCATCCGCCCGTCGGGATGGCGCGTTTGCAGCCATCTCTGAGTCTCGGCAAACAGTAATGATCGAGACTATCAATGTATTCTTCGAGTTCTATCAATCGCAACAGAAGTTGTTGATCGCCAGCCAGAATGTTGATGAGCATCAGCGCTTGTACGAAATTATTCAGCGACGAGCTACGGCTTCCACCAGCCCGGATGTGGATACAATGCTGGCGTTGGCGAGATTGCAGTATGCCAAGTCTGGACAGATTCAGGCATCTAGCAAGCGCAGTATAAGCCGCTCGTCTCTCGAGTTGCTAATAAGTAATCCTGTGGCGGCGGTACAGATAGGTCAGGCGCCGCAATCTTTGAATATAGATATTGAAAAGGCGGTAGCGCAAGGGCTGGCTGTTTCGCCGCGGCTCGAGAGGCTCTCCCACGAGGCGGAGGGGCTCGATGCAAGCGTGAAATCGGCTAGGTCGGCATTGTTTCCTCAGGTATCTCTAGGGTATGAGAAGAGATATGGTGATTTGCTGCCTGGGCAAATAAAGAGCGAAGAGGTTTTCGTATCTGTCGAGTTTCAACCCGGTGCAGGTCTGTCTGTTGCTTCATCAATTTCAGCAGCCAAGGCTCGAAAAAGAGCGGCGCTGAATACCTTGGAGGCCGAGAAGAGAGATGTGCGCAGGCAGGTTAAAACGGCTTGGAACGAGTATAGCTTTGCATCCCTTCAGTTAGGGCCTTCGAAAAGCCTTGTTGTGGCTACTACCTCAGTGGTGGATTCCTATTTGCGCCAGTATGCGGTTGGCAAGAAATCCTGGTTGGATGTTCTCAATGCTCAACGGGAGGCGACGCAGGCAAAAAATACCCTAGTTGATTTTGAGGTGCTGCAGTTGACCTCTTTGTATCGACTGCGGGTTTTACTTAATGAAATTAATTCAAGTTTGTTAGAGGTCTAGGGAGTAGAAGAGATAATGGACGATTCGCAATTAGAATCAACTGAACATGATATTGAAGAAGGTGGACGGGAAGAGCTTGCTTCGTTGTTATCACGCCTTGCTTCCCTGCAGGGCGTTGCTGTGCCCGCACATAGATTTTCCTATCAGCATGAGACCGAGAGCGGTGTGTCTCTCGACGATGTGTCTGTTGTGGATCAGGCAGTATCCCTTTGGGGCTCTCGATTTCCCCAAGGACCTGTGGTCTATCTAGATGCAGGCGGGTTAACTAAGTTGGATTTTCCTGTGCTCTGGGTGTCATCCGATGGCGCGGTAGTGAAGTTGCTGCGAGGCATGCAGAACGGTGGATTTATTTCAGAGTCGGCAGATTGGTCTGTGGGCTCTATATCAGAGGAAGAGGTTGCCGACGGTGTGCTGGTGCGCTTTTTGGTGCATCAAGATCAAAGCCTTCAGGCCGAACTGGCAACTTTTTCAGCAAAGCAGTGGTTTATCCATGCGACTCAAAAGCGCCGTCGCATATTCTTTGAGGCTGTTTTTGCAACCTTTGTGCTGAGTATTTTTGGGCTAATGTCTGCGCTATACACCATGCAGGTATACGATCGTGTGGTGCCTACCAAAGGGTTTAGCACCCTCTGGGTACTGACCATAGGTGTATTGCTGGCGATATTCTTCGAGCTTATTATGAAGTTAGTAAGGTCGCATATGGTCGACAGGGCCAGCAAGGTGATTGATCAGGAGTTGTCTGGGGTGTTTTTTTCCAAGGCATTGGCTATTCGCTCCGATTGCAGACCGAAAACAGTGGGTACCTTTGCAGCGCAGATTAGGCACTTTGAGTCTGTGCGCAATTTTATGACCTCGTCTACTTTGTTTATTCTTGCTGATGCTCCGTTCGCGTTATTTTTTATTCTGGTGATTTATTTTATCGCTGGACCAGTTGCCTATGTGCCGCTGATTATGATTCCAGTTGGGCTGTTGATAGGGCTTATGATGAGGGGCCCCATCGAGCGCTTTACCGCTGAGAATATGGAGGAGTCCAACAAGAAAAATGGTTTGCTTATTGAGGCCATTGACGGCATTGAGTCGGTGAAAGCGGCCTCTGCAGAGTGGAAGTTGGAAGATCGCTGGCGAGAGCTTACCCGGATCATTACCTCTACCGAATTAAAGTCCAAATTGTTGACGGCATTTTCTACTAGCTCCACCCAGTCGATTCAGCAGTTGAGCTATGTGGGCATTATTGCTACAGGCGCTTATTCGATAGCCAATGGCGATCTTACCATGGGTGGATTGATCGCCTGTTCAATTATATCTGGACGCGCTCTAACGCCTCTGGCGCAAATGCCTAGTCTGATAGTGCAGTGGAAACATGCCAAGATAGCCCTTGAAGTGTTGGATGGGATTATGGCCCTACCCAGTGAGAGAGAGCATCAGAGATTGGTTGTGCCCGACTCCTGTAAGGGTGAGGTAAAGCTGACCAAAGTGGCGTTTGCCTACGAGGAAAATGCTCCCAGCATATCCATTGAAAAGCTCGCTTTTAAGCCGGGGGACAGAGTTGCGGTCCTCGGCGCCGTGGGTTCGGGAAAATCTACGTTAATCAAAATTTTGTCAGGCCTGTATCGACCCCAGCAGGGCGGTGCATTTCTTGATGATATGGATATGTCACTACTTGCCAGTGAATTTGTTCGCGAGCAGATCGGCTACTTGCCGCAAGAGGTTCGCTTATTCAATGGTACGTTGCGAGAAAATCTGGTGCTGGGTTTGCCGGTGCTTAGCGATAGTCAAATTCTTAAAGCCGCTGCATTAACCGGTCTGGATCAAGCTATTCAGAATCATCCGAGCGGCCTTGAAATTAATATTTCAGAGGGCGGAAAAGGGCTTTCTGGCGGACAGCGGCAATTGGTAGGTCTTACTAGGCTGTTGTTGGCACGTCCAAAAATATTGTTGCTTGACGAGCCAACGGCCTCTATGGATTCTCGGTTAGAAGAGTTTGTGATGCAGCATCTTTTTGAGGAGTTGCCGGCTGACTCGGTGATTGTTCTGGCTACCCATAAGGCTGGCGTGCTTAAGCATGTCAATCGAATTGTGGTGATGGACTCTGGCAAGGTGACTTTGGACGGTCCTAAACAGGAAGTGCTCGACTATCTGTCAGAGCAGGCAAAGAAGAGGGCTGGCAAATGAGTGTTCTTTGGTTTTTCGGCTCAGCCCGATCGTCCGATTTGGAAAGACGCAGTTTAAATAATGAGCTGCGTCGTTCAAGGTTGGTGTTGTGGACGGCGTTTATTGCCATGCTGTCTTTTTTCTCCTGGGCCTACTTTTCAGAAATTGATCAGATTACTAGAGCGCCGGGCGTGGTTATTCCCAGTTCTAGTGTGCAGTTGATTCAGTCAAAAGATGGCGGTGTATTAGAGCGTTTGCCTGTGTCTGTGGGAGATAAAGTCGCCAAAGGTCAGGTTGTCGCCCAATTTGAAAGAGTGAATGCCGAGGCTGACTATTTAGAAGCCAAGGCGCAAGTTGCCGCTCTGTCGGCGGCAATGTCAAGGTTGATTGCTGAGTTGTTCGGGTCGGCACCCAGCTTTTCCGAATTGGCAGAAGAGTTTCCGCACTTTGTGAAAAGTCAAAAATTACTGTTTGACCGCAGGCAGTCTGCAAAAACAGAAGAAATTGCAAATATGGGGGCCATTTTGGCATTGGTTCAAGAAGAAATATCAATGAATGAACCATTGCTTGAAAAAGGTGATGTCAGTAAAACAGAAATTCTTCGGCTGCAGCGCCAAGAGGCGGAGCTTGTTGCCAAAATTGGCAAAATCAGCAATGACTATTTCCAAAATACTCAAACTGAATACAACGAAACAGAAGAAGAATTTGAGCGTGTTTCTCAGGCTCTGGTGCAACGCGAAAAGCAACTTGAGCGGACTACCCTGACCGCTCCGGTCAATGGTATTATCAAGAGCATTCGCTTGACCACTGTAGGCGGTGTTGTTCGACCCGGTGAGGATGTTTTAGAAATCGTGCCACTTGAAGATGACCTCCTTATCGAGGCCAAAGTTGCACCTCAGGATATCGGGTTTCTCAAGGTCGGGCTTGATGTATCGGTGAAGATAGAGGCCTACGATTACACCATCTATGGCGATTTGAGTGGTGTGTTGTCCTATATCAGTGCTGACACATTAGAAGATAACAAGCAGCAGGGGGAGCCTCCCTTTTATAAGGTCCATGTGAGGACTCAGGGGCGGCAGTTTAGTGGTCGGCCCGAAGCTAATTTGGAAATACTGCCTGGCATGACTGCCACAGTGGAAGTTAAAACCGGTGAAAACACGGTGCTAAGTTACTTGCTCAAGCCAATTGTTAAGACATTGGGCGAGTCAATGGGTGAAAGATAAATATTAAAATTTAAGTTAAATGGTGGATTTTATGAAAACGACAACGGAAGATTCTAGCCAGAATGAAGTTCAGGAAGGTCAAGCGGCTGTAGAGCTGGAGCACAATGCGCGGCAGCCAGGTTCTGAGCAGTTGGTCAATAAAGATAGCAGCTCAGAGCTTGCTAGTCTTGAGAATCAGAATAGTGTTGAGCAGCTCGATCTAGCGCTTCCCGATAACGATTCCAATCAAAAGCCATTAGACGGCAAAAATGAAGCCAAGAAGCGCAAAGAGCCAAAGAATAAGGTTGAGGAAGAGGCTGTTGCGGACGAGCAGATAGAGCCGGAAGCCGTTGCAGAGGATGGGTCATCTGTAGAGTCAGTTGAGGAATTGGTGAACGAGGCTGCCGAAGAATCCTTAATTTCGGAAGCTTTAGCTGACCAAGATGCTGCTGCGTCCAGCGGTGTTGCTGGATCTGGTATATCCATGACCACTATTGCCTTGGGTACGGCCGGTCTGATCGGAGCCGTTGCTTACTTCAAAAAATCCGAGGGGGATGATGCTCCCACTATTACCTCTAGTGATAGCGGGACTGTGGAAGAGAACAGCGGAGCAGGGCAGGTTGTTTACACTGCAGCAGTTGAAGGTAGTGTAGATGTCAGTAGCGATGTTACCTTTAGTCTGGCTGCCGGCAGTGATGCTGCGCTGAGCATTAATGCAGTGACTGGTGAAGTCACTTTGTCTACAGATCCTGATTATGAGACTCAGTCTGAATACAGCTTTACGGTGGTAGCCACCGATACGGCGGGTAATGCGAGCCAGGTGGTCACATTATCGGTTACAGATCTTGATGACACAGCTCCCGTTATTACCTCTGGTGATACTGTCTCTGTGGATGAGAATGCGGGTGCAGAACAGGTTATCTACACAGCTACCTCTGATGATAGTGCAGATGTCAGCGAGGGCGTTGTCTCTTACGCTCTTGCAGCAGATAGCGATGCTGAATTAAGTATTGACGCGGCAACCGGAGCGGTCACTTTGGCGTCGGATCCTAACCATGAGGTCCAGTCTGAGTTCAATTTTACAGTGATTGCTACCGATGGTGCAGGCAATTCTGCAGAGCGACCAGTGACACTAAGTGTCAATGATATCGATGAAGTTGCACCTGTAATTACCTCATCCGCTGCTGTTACCATCAATGAAAATAGTGGTGAAGCGCAGATCGTTTATACGGCGACTGCAGATGATAGTGCCGATATCAGCGGTGGCGTTAGCTACAGCCTATCAGTAGACAGTGATGCTGCCCTGGGTATCGATGCTGCAACTGGCGCGGTCACTCTAGCCGCAGATCCAGATCATGAGGCCCAGTCTGAATACAGCTTTACGGTGGTAGCCACCGATACGGCGGGTAATGCGAGCCAGCAGGCAGTGACTCTGTCGGTCGTTGATCTCGACGATACAGCGCCGACCATTACCTCAGGTAATAGTGCATCAGTAGTTGAGAATAGTGGTGCAGCACAGGTTGTCTACACGGCGACATCGGATGATAGTGCGGATGTCAGCTCTGGTGGTATCTCCTACACCCTATCTGCTGATAGTGATCCTGCACTTAGCATAGATACAGTGACTGGTGAAGTCGCTTTGTCTACAGATCCTGATTATGAGACTCAGTCTGAATACGACTTTACTGTGATAGCTACAGATGCCGCTAACAACGCTTCCGGGCAGGCAGTGACTCTGTCAATTACCAATATAGATGATACAGCGCCCGTAGTTACTTCGGCATCTACTGCATCTGTGGATGAAAATAGTGCCGCCGATCAGGTGATATATACCGCTGTAGCGGATGATTCTGCCGATATAAGTGGCGGTGTGACCTATAGCTTGGAAGATACCACCCAGTATCCTCCAGCTGAAGCTGATAATGATGCTGGTCCTGTGGTGTCAGATGTATCTATTCCTGTATTGGGTGATGCAACAAATCTACAGAGAGTCTATGTGTCTTCCAGTGTTAAGTCGGAGGATGGTACTCAGGAAACTGTAGTTATCAGTTACCAATCAGATGATAGTACGCTGACTGGTTTGGGATTGCGTATTCATTTTGATAGTAGTGCATTATCTTTGTCTGGTGTCAGCGATTTGCTAGCTCAAGATCAAATTGATGCTGATGCTGCGCCAAGCGACGATGTTGATAATTTAGATGGCGATGCGGCAACTGATAAATATATAGATTTTGCTTGGGCTTCATTGTTTGGAAATTGGCCCGGTTCTGGATCTGCGGATCTTGCAACCCTGACTTTTGATATAGCGGCAGATGCAACTGGCTCTTCGCCATTTAATTTCTCAGTTAGCAGTAATGCAGCTGGCTATACCTTTGAGGGTCAATCTCACAGTGTAGCGATCAGTGAAGAGGGAGAATCGTCTAATTCACAATTAAGTATTGATGCGGCGACGGGTGAAGTTACGCTCAGTGTTTCTCCTGATTATGAAGTATTGCCTGCCTATAGCTTTAATATTACGGCTACTGATGCTGCGGGCAATGTGAGCGATCAGCAAGCTGTGACTGTAGCGGTTAATAACCTCGACGAAGTGGCGCCTGTTGTTACTTCAGGTGATACGGCGGGCGCTATTGATGAAAACAGTGGTGCTGGTCAGGTTGTTTACACTGCAGTTGCAGATGATAGTGGAGATATTAGTGATGGTATTAGTTACAGTCTAGCGGCTGGCAGTGATGCGGCGCTTACTATTGATGAGGCTACAGGTGAGGTTAGTTTAACCGTTGATCCCGACCATGAAGCTCAGGATCAATATAGCTTTACCGTAGTAGCAACTGATGCGGCGGGCAACCAAAGTGTCGGTCAGGCGGTTACGCTGTCTGTTACTGATCTCGATGATACTGCGCCGACAATTACTTCGTCAGCGACGGTGTCAGTTGATGAACAAATTGGTGCTGATCAAGTTGTTTATACGGCGACTTCTGATGATAGCGCTGATGTTGCCAGTGGCGATGTTGTCTATAGCCTCTCTGGATCTCAGATTGTCAATAACCCTCAGCCTCAACTTAATGCCGACTCTCAGATGGTTTATGTGTCTCAGAGCACTTTGTCTGAAGATGGAAAGGCCTCTGTAACAGTTAGCTATAGCGCTGACGATAGCACGGTAACTGGGCTTGGTTTGCGTGTGCATTTTGACAGTCAGACATTGAGTTTGACTGATGTTGTAGATGCATTGGCTACGGATTTAATTGTCAATGTAGCCGATCTCTCAGCTGAGGCTGACAGTGCTAATTTTGATAATGATGCCAGTACTGATAGCTATATTACATTGGCTTGGGCGTCGTTGTTTGGCAATTGGCCTGGTGCGGCATTGCCACAGGATTTATTGACTCTAGAATTTGATGTGGCCTCAGATGCTACGGGGGCAACTAATATAGGTTTCTCTTCAAGTAGTAGTGCGGTGGGCTTCACTTTTGATGCCTCAGCCTATGCGTTGGCTACAGAAGCAAGTGGCGAACCCAGCGATCCCGCGCTAAGTATTGATGCTGCAACCGGTGAGGTTATGCTGTCTACAGATCCAGATTATGAGACGCAATCTGAGTACAGTTTTACTGTTGTGGCTACTGACCCCGCTGGTAATGCCGGTGAGCAGGAAGTAACGCTCTCAGTAAATAATGTCGATGATGTGCCACCTGCAATTATATCTTCAAGCAATGCGACTGTTGTTGAAGGAAGCGGTGCTGGGCAAGTTATCTATACTGCTGTTGCGGACGATAGCGGTGATATTAGTGACGGTGTTACCTTTGGCCTCTTAAATAATGACAACGCGGATTTAACTATAGATGCCACAACTGGTGAGGTGACTCTGGCTACAGATCCGGATTATGAGACTGCGCCTGAATTTAACTTTACCCTTATTGCCACGGATGCGGCAGGCAATGCTAGTGTTAAAAATGTCGATGTGAGCGTTAGCAATATTGATGAGACTGATCCTACTATCACATCTGCAGCGGCGGTTTCTGTAGATGAGAATAGTGGAGCTGGCAAAGTCGTTTATACAGCGACTGCGGACGATAGTGGCGATATCAGTGATGGTGTAACCTTTAGTCTAGCTGTAGGTAGTGATCCGTCACTCAGTATTGATGCTGTTTCGGGTGAAGTCACCTTGGCGGCGAATCCAGATCAGGAAGCGCAGGATCAGTACAGCTTTACAGTAGTGGCTACGGATGCGGCAGGCTATGCTGTTGATCAGGCGGTAACTCTGTCGATAACCGATCTCGATGATATGGCGCCTACGGTTACTTCTGGCGCTACAGCGAATGCGATTGATGAAAATAGCGGCGCAGCACAGGTGATTTATACGGCGACCGCAGATGATAGCGCCGATGTTAGCGATGGACCAATAACCTTTAGTCTGTCTGGCGATAGCGATTCTGGCTTGAGCATAGATGCAGCTTCAGGTGCGGTTACCCTATCTAGTAATCCTGATTTTGAAACTAAGTCTCAGTATAGCTTTACGGTTATTGCTACGGATGCGGCGGGCAATGCTAGTGTAGGTGAGACTGTTACCCTAGATATTAATAATATTGATGATACAGCACCTGTTATTACCTCGGGAGATACAGCAACTGCTATTGATGAAAATAGTGGTGCCGATCAGGTGGTATACGCGGCGGTAGCGGATGACAGTGCCGATGTTAGCGGCGGTGTTAACTTTAGCTTGGCGGCGGGCAGTGATGCGGCATTAAGTATTGATGCCAACAGCGGTGAGGTAACTCTACCCACCGATCCTGACTATGATGTGCAATCCGACTACAGCTTCACCGTGGTTGCTACAGATACTGCTGGCAATGCCAGTGAACAGGCAGTGACTTTATCGGTTAACAATGTGGATGAGGTTGCTCCTACATTTACTTCGTTGACTACCGCTTCGGTCATCGAAAATACAGGTGCGGGGCAGGTTGTCTATGTGGCGCGTGCAGAAGATGATGGCGATGTCAGTGATGGTGTTTCTTTCAGTCTTTCTGGAGATAGTGATGCGGCGCTGACGATCGACTCTGAAACTGGTCAGGTGACGTTGGTTTCCAATCCGCAGTTTGCTGTCCAGCCGGAGTATGTCCTTACAGTGATTGCCACAGACGTTGCGGGTAATAGCACTGAGCAAGCAGTTACTCTATCTGTGGTAGATGTAGATGCTGAGAATCCAGTATTTGTTTCAGATACGACATCGGCAGTGGATGAAAATATTGGTGTTGAGCAAGTTATTTACACGGCCTCGGCCAATGATCAGTCAGTGGTGAGCTATAGCTTGTCTGGTGATTCCGATCCTGCATTGAGCATTGATGCTGTAAGCGGTGCAGTGGCTCTTTCCTCAAACCCCGATCATGAGGTTCAGGGTGCCTATAGCTTTACGGTGATTGCTACAGATACGTCGGGCAATAGTAGTCAGCGTGCGGTAACGGTTGCAGTTGATAATCTCGATGAATTGGCACCTACTATCACCTCTGTAGACACGGCTACAGCTATTGATGAAAACAGTGGTGTGGCACAGGTGGTTTACACCGTGACGGCCAATGATAATGTCGATGATGTTACTAGCGAACCTTTAAGTTATAGCTTATCTGACGACAGTGCTGGCGCCTTTAGTATTGATGCTAACAGCGGTGAAGTAACGCTGAATGCCAATCCAGATTTTGAAGCGCAATCCGAGTACAGCTTTACCGTGGTTGCCACGGATACGGCAGGCAATTCTAGCGATCAGGTGATTGCGTTATCGGTTAATAATCTCGATGAAGTTGCGCCCAGTATTACCTCGGGCGATAGCGCTAGCGTAGTTGAAAACAGTGGTGCAGGGCAGGTTGTTTATACTGCAACCTCAGTTGATAGTGCTGATCTAAGTGATGGTGTTAGCTATAGCCTATCTGGAGATAGCGATGCGGCGCTAAACATCGATGCCAGCACGGGCGAGGTGACATTGGCAGCTGACCCTGATTATCAGGTTCAGACCAGTTATGCCTTCACTGTGATTGCTACTGATGATGCCGGCAATGCAAGCCAGCAGGTGGTTACTCTAGCTGTTACAGAGACAGTACCGCTGGCGCCAAGTATAAGTTTGGTCAATGATTCAGGGTTGTTCGACAGCGATGGCATTACTAGCGACGGCGAAATTGCTGTTGGCGATCTAAAAGCTGGCGCAACTTGGGAGTACAGTGTTGATGGCGGTGCTAGTTGGACCGCTGGCATTGGTGCTTCCTTTGAGTTGACAACCCCTGACTCCTACTCAGTGGCGGTGCGCCAATCCAATACTGCTGGAACTTCCGACCATGGCCAGTTAAATTTTGTATTGGATCAAAGTGCGCCACAGGTGGATTCAGTGGAAGTGGATACCACCAATCAGGTTATCAAGGTTCACTATAATGAGACATTAGGTGAGGCGACGCCTTCCGCGGCAGATTTTAGTGTAAAACTGGGATCCACCGATCTAACGGTTAATGGGGTTTCAATCGATGGATCATCGGTTGTGCTAGCGGTCACGGAAACTCTGGCTGCCGGCGCTTTACAAATCAGTTATGTGCCCTCTACTTCGGGTGGAGCTGTAGTTGAAGATTTAGTTGGCAATCAGGTTACTGATGGCTTTAGTCAATTTGTAGTATCTGATGGTTATATTCGTGGCGCCCAGGTTTACTTGGATGCTAATAAGGATGGTATAGCCGATCCCGATGAGCTGCTTGAAAATGTAAGTTCCGATGAGCAAGGCCAGATACTTCTGGAGGGCGATCATGCCAATTCCCAAATAATAGTCAAAGGTGGTGTTAATACTGACTCTGGTGCCGCCAATGAGCTTGAATTAACGGCGCCCGCAGGTTACTCGGTGTTAAACCCCTTCACCACCTTGGTGGAGGAAATTTCAAGTAATTCAGAGGCTGAGATTACGTTGGAGGAAGCAGAGTCTACAGTGCTTTCTGCATTGAGTATTACCCTAGCCGAAGGTGAGGAGCTATCTAGTTATGATCCATTATCCGATGTTTCAGACAATGCTCTTGATAATAGAATTGTTGCTGTCCAGATTGCCACAGTGCTAGCAGTGGCTTCTGCGGCTTCAGATGAGGCTGAGACCGACAGTGATGCGGAATCGGTTGCCCTAAGTAACTTGGCCGAGATTGTGACCGCCTCTGCTGAGTCCGCTGAAGTTCTAGAGTTGACTTCCGATGTGGTTGAGCAGGTTCTACAGGATGAGACTGGTGCCAGCCTAGTAGAAGTCGAGCAACTGACAGCCCTGCAAGGTGCTGTTGCCACTATGCAGGAAGCTGAAGATATTGCCGAGGTAGTGCAGGCTCAGGCGGATGCTATTGACCGCATTGCACCCAATGCGCCGCAGACAAATGTGGCCCCGCAGTCCGATTTGGGTATTTCAGATTCAGATAATTTAACTGCTGATACTAATCCAACGGTGAGAATTAGCATCGATGCCAGTTCCACCGAGGGTGCGGCAGCCATTGTTGGCGATAGGGTAGAGGTATTTAATACAGGTGCTTCGGTTGCCACCTTTGCATTGAGTCAAGATGATATTGATCGCGGCTATGTAGACTACGATTTATCTGGTTTGACTGCGGGCAATTTCTTTGTGTCTGCCAATATTACTGATATTGCCGGCAATACAGGCTATGCTTCATCATTGGTGTTTGTAGTTGATACCACATTACCGACATTTACTTCTTCAGATGAGGCATTAGTTGCAGAAAATGTGGCTGAGTCTACCTTGGTCTATACAGCATCAGTTAGTGATGATGATCTGTGGAAGTTTGAGTTAACTGACGATAGTGATTCCGAATTGAGTATAGATGCCTCAACTGGCGAGGTAAGTCTAGCAGTGAGCCCAGATTTTGAGGCTAAATCTGCTTATAACTTTACCGTGGTAGCTACAGATATTGCCGGAAATACTAATTCACAGGCAGTTGTGCTCAATATCACAAACTTGGATGACACTGCACCTCAAATTGACTCGCCTGTCAGTGGTGATGTAGATGAAAATATTGGTCAGGCGCAGGTGATCTACACGGCGACCTCCGACGATAGTGCGGATGTTAGTTCTGGTGGTATCACCTACAGCCTATCCGCCGATAGCGACCATGCGCTCAGTATAGATGCAGTTACCGGTGAGGTAACTTTGTCTACAGATCCCGATTATGAGACTCAATCTGAATATAGCTTTGCGGTAGTTGCTACAGACGTTGCGGGTAATGTCAGTGATGGCCAAGAGATAAGAGTGGCCGTGAACAACCTAGATGAAGCTCCTCCGACTATTACTTCGGGTGATACGGCTGCCGCCATTGATGAGAACAGCGGTGCCGGGCAGTTGATCTATACCGCGACCTCAGAGGATAGTGCCGACGCCAGTAGCGGGGCTGTGACTTACAGTCTAGCTGGGGATAGTGATACTGCCTTAAGTGTTGATGCAACAACTGGCGCGGTTACTTTGGTATCAGACCCAGACCAAGAAGCGCAGGATCAGTACAGCTTTACGGTTATAGCCACAGATCCAGCGGGTAATACTTCTCAGCAGGCAGTCACTTTGTCAGTCACTGATGTGGATGATACGGCACCGACTATTACTTCAGGTGATAGTGCCTTGATGAATGAAAATAGTGGAGCGGGCCAGATTATCTATACCGCCACCTCAGATGATAGTGCAGATGTTAGCGATGGAGGTATAACCTACAGTTTAGCTGCCGATAGCGATGCAGCTTTAACTATTGATGCTGCCACTGGCGAAGTAACCTTGGTTGCAAATCCGGATCAAGAGGCGCAGGACCAGTACAGCTTTACAGTGGTGGCCACAGATGCGGCAGATAATGCCGGCGAGCAGGAAGTAACATTGACGGTTAACGATCTCGATGAGGTTGCGCCCAGCATTACCTCTGGGGATACAGCTACTACCATTGATGAAAATACTGGTGCAGAACAGGTTATCTACACCGCGACTTCAGACGATAGTGCGGATGTGAGTGACGGCGTTAGTTACAGTTTGGCTGCGGGTAGCGATGCGGCGTTGAGTATCAATGCTGAGACTGGGGAAGTGATTTTAGCCGCTGATCCGGATCAAGAAACGCAAGACCAGTACAGCTTTACAGTGGTAGCCATCGATGCGGCAGGTAATGCCGGCGAGCAGGCGGTGACTCTGTCGGTTAGCGATCTCGATGAGATAGCGCCTACATTTACTTCGTTGGCAACGGCTTCTGTAATGGAAAATACCGGCGCAGACCAAGTTGTTTATGTAGCTTTCGTGGATGATAGTGCAGATATCAGCGATGGCGTCAGTTATAGCCTGTCTGAAGATAGTGATGCCGTATTTAATATTGATTCTGTAAGCGGTCAGGTAACCTTGAGCATTAATCCAGTTTTCGCTGACCAGCCTGAGTACAATTTTGCTGTGATTGCGACTGATGCTGCGGGTAATGATTCGCAGCAAGCAGTGGTTCTGTCGGTGGTGGATATAGATCAGGAAGCACCTGTATTTACTTCGGCAAACATGGCGAGTATTGATGAAAATGTGGGCGGCGGACAGGTAATCTATACGGCGACCTCTGAAGATCAGACGGTTGTTAGTTATGGCTTGTCAGCTGGCAGCGATGCTGCGCTGAGTATTGATGCTGTAAGCGGTGCAGTGACCCTATCCTCAAACCCTGATTACGAGACTCAGAGCCAATACAGCTTTACGGTGATTGCTACCGATGTGGTAGACAATGTTAGCGAGCAGGCAGTCACACTGACGGTTAATAACCTTGATGAGATTGCACCGGTTATTACCTCTTCTACAACCGCCGATGTCAATGAGAATAGTGGCGCAGATCAGGTTGTCTATATCGCGAGCTCGGATGATAGTGGAGCTACCTATAGCTTGGCTGCAGATAGTGATGCAGCATTAAGCATTGATGAGAATAGCGGCGCAGTTACCTTGGCATCAGATCCGGATCACGAAGCGCAGGATCAATACAACTTTACAGTGGTTGCCACCGATACGGCAGGCAATGCCAGTCAGCAGGCAGTCACGCTGGCGGTTAACGATCTAGATGAGATTGCGCCTGTTATCACCTCTGGCGACGTGGCGGCTATTGATGAGAATAGCGGTGCGGCACAGGTTATCTACACGGCGACTGCAGATGATAGTGGGGCTACCTATAGTTTGGAAGATACCACGGAGTACTCCGCGGTTGATACTGTATCTGATTCTGGCTCTGATTCTGATTCTATAGAGTCAGTTGTGTCTATTCCTGAAGTTCAGGCTAACACCCAGCATGTATATGTATCTGAAAGCACCAAGTCGGCAGATGGCGCGCAGGAGACTGTGGTTATTTCCTACAACGCTTCTGCTCCTTCCACAGGATTGGGTTTGCGCATTCACTATGATAGCAGTGTGCTAACCTTAGCTGATGTGACGGACGTGTTAACCAATTCGCCAATTGATGCCGATGGTACGCCGGCAGCTGATACTTCTGATCTGGATGGCGATGCCTCTACAGATACCTATGTCGATTTTGCTTGGGCCTCATTGTTTGGCGGTTGGCCAGGTACTGGCGAGCATGACTTGGTAACCCTAACATTTGATA
>JANXGQ010000074.1 GCA_024959305.1 Porticoccaceae bacterium
CCATTCATTGCCGCGATACGGTAGGCTTCAGCCATGGTTGGGTAGTTAAAGGTGGTGCGCAAGAAATACTTAATGCTATTGGCCTCCCCTTCCTGATTCATAATGGCCTGTCCAATATGAATAATTTCTGCGGCCTCGGCGCCAAAACAATGAATACCCAAAATTTCCAGCGTTTGCTGATGGAAGAGAATCTTTAACATCCCCACTTCTTCACCAGAAATATGCGCCCGCGCTATATCTTTAAAATAGGCGCGGCCAATTTCATAGGGAATTTTTTGCTCGGTCAATTCGCTTTCAGTTTTACCCACATAGCTAATCTCTGGAATGGTCCAGATGCCGGTAGCCACATCTTCAACCCTATATTGATCTGGCCTATCGCACATATGCGAGGCGGCAAAGCGTCCCTGATCGTAGGCGGCGCCAGCCAGTGCCGGCCAGCCGATAACATCGCCCGCGGCATAGATATGTGGCACCGCAGTTTGATAGTCGCCGCTGACTTTCAATTGACCGCGCTGATCGGCTTCAAGGCCAATATTTTCCAGCCCTAGGTCTTTGGTATTGCCAGTGCGACCATTGGACCACAGCAGAGCGTCACCATGGATGCGCTTTCCAGATTTTAGAACCAGAGACACCCCGTTATCGCTAGTCTCAACTCGCTCATATTCCTCATTGTGACGCACACTAACGCTTAGATCTCTAAGGTGATAGCTAAGCGCATCAGAAATTTCATCATCGAGAAAACTCATCAACCATTCTCTGGTATTAACCAGATCTACCCGTGCATCTAAGCCCGAGAAAATAGAGGCGTACTCACAGCCAATCACACCGGCGCCATAAATAATAATATTGAGGGGTGAATGATCCATGCTAAGAATGCTGTCACTATCGAAGATAAGTGGATGATTAAAATCTATATCATCTGGCCGATAGGGACTGGACCCTGTGGCAATTAAAAAATGTGCGCCCTTGACTACAATCGACTTGCCGTCGTGACTGGTGACTGATATCTCGTGGGGATTGAGGAATTTTGCACGGCCAATATGCATCTTCACGCGGTTGCGTGCATAACCTTTAGTGCGCCCCTCTACCTGTTTGGTAATAACATCTTCAGCCGCCCTCATCACTTCTGGAAATGAGAACCAGCGCGGATCACCCACGCTGCGAAACATCGGCATGGTATTGTATTGCACCATGCGCCGCACCGAGTGGCGCAATGCTTTAGAAGGGATTGTGCCGAGATGAGTACAGCTGCCGCCGGGCTCAGCTCGATCGTCAATCACAGCAACGCGCCAACCCTGCTTTACCGCATTTATTGCCGCGCCTTCACCGGCAGGGCCACTGCCAATCACCACTAGGTCGTAGGAAAAATCTGCCATAGTTAATCTCTAGTCTGCTCGGGAGAAGCCTCGTTATAAAGTACTCCCGATTGTTGTTCTGCTGTTACTTCATCGCATTTGGCGGGGTCACCGCCACATAGTTCACAGGTATAATCATCTTCACCAAGAGCCGCACCAACGCCGCCACAGGAGCCGGAAATGGGCTTGCGTCCCATTAAAACTCCCACCGCCATCATCGCGATCAAAACACCGAAAGCTATGACTGCCAAAAAAATCTCTGTCATCGACCTAACCCTCTTGAGCGCTTCTGTAGTCTGTAGTTTGGTTTAAGTAAGGCATAAACTTACTGCTGTTTAAGGCTTTAAATTCATCCCCTTCTCTGACCAGCACATATAGCGCCAGATCCAAGCGCTCGGCCAACTCTAGGCTTTGACGAGCCCCGAGAACTAAAAAAGCAGTGGCCCAAGCATCGGCCTCGGCACAGGTGCTTGCCAGAACGGTGGTAGATGCCAAATGATGCACAATCGGCATACCAGTCTTGGGATCTATAGTATGTGAATATCTAACACCGTCCCGCTCGAAGTAATTCCTGTAGTCACCCGAGGTGGCAATAGCACTATCGGACAGATTGATAACTCTATCAACAGAGGACAATAACTGTGGTTGCTCTACAGCTACTCGCCATGCTTCGCCCTGTGGATTTAAACCACTGACGCGGATCTCTCCGCCCACTTCGACCAGATAATCTGGCAGCGCCAGCATCTCTAATAAATTGGCCACCAGATCAACCGCGTATCCCTTGGCAATCGCCGAGAGATCCAGCTGCACAGGTTGCTCTTTACTGAGCATAAGTCCGTTTAATATTACATGCTGAAAACCGCTATTTTTGAGCGCGGATGCCACGGCTTCAGCCGAGGGAATGGAATCTTCAGTTGCCTGTGGCCCAAAGCCCCAGAGATTGACCAGTGGCCCAACCGTGGGATCAAAGGCACCGTTGCTGCGCTCCCAAACATCGCGACTAATACGCAGCACTTCGGCAAATTCTTCGGAGATTTGCAACTGTTGGCCAACCTGCATGCGATTGAACTGGCTTAATTCTGAATGCTCTTTGTAGGTCGACATTGAATTGTCGACCTTGCCCAGCTGTTGCTCGATACGCTGCGCCAAATCATCGGGCGGCAGTTGATCGGCAACCACTGTAATATGGTAAGTCGTGCCCATTTTACTGCCTGATATCTCAATGATTTCAGGCTTAGAACCACAGCTTGCAAGAGCGAACAAGGCGCAGAAACAAGCGCCCCAGCGCAATATCGAAGCCATGCTCAATGGCCTTTGCTGGGGAGATCGAACAGGCCTATCCGCCAAAGTCATCAAGGAAAATATTCTCCTGTTCTACACCTAGGTCGACAAGCATCTTGACCACTGCTGCATTCATCATTGGCGGCCCACACATATAGTATTCGCAGTCTTCAGGCGCCTCATGGGACTTGAGATACTGCTCGTAAAGAACATTGTGAATAAATCCTGTCAGACCACCCCAATCATCTTCAGGCTGAGGATCTGACAGCGCCAGATGCCAGTCAAAATTGTCATTTTCAGCAGCCAATCCATCGTATTCTTCAGCATAAAAACACTCGCGAAGTGATCTGGCCCCGTACCAAAAGCTTATTTTGCGCTTGGAGTTAAGACGTTTTAGTTGATCGAAAATATGCGATCTCATGGGCGCCATGCCGGCACCACCGCCAATAAACACCATTTCAGCATCGGTGTCCTTGGCAAAAAATTCACCAAAGGGCCCGTAAACGGAAATCTTATCGCCGGGTTTTAAGCCAAACACATAGGAAGACATCTGTCCCGGTGGAATATCTTTGCTGCCGGGGGGCGGGGTAGCAATACGTATATTAAACTTAACAAGCCCCTTCTCTTCTGGGTAGTTGGCCATGGAATAGGCTCTGACTATGCTTTCATCAACCTTTGATTGATAGTCAAAAAACCCAAATCGCTCCCAATCACCACGGTATTGATCTTCAATATCGAAATCGG
Organism: Porticoccaceae bacterium; assembly: GCA_024959305.1. Taxonomy (GTDB): domain Bacteria; phylum Pseudomonadota; class Gammaproteobacteria; order Pseudomonadales; family Porticoccaceae; genus HTCC2207. Next base: position 3,381 of record JANXGQ010000074.1, read on the forward strand.
CGTAGTTAACCAAATGTGGCGGACATTCGAGCTGCACATAGCCACCGGCTTTAAAGTCCACATTCTCACCCTCTGGCAGGCGCAACGTAAGCTCTTTAATAAAGGTTGCTACATTGGGGTTGGATTCTACGGTGCACTCCCAGCGCTTGACGCCAAACACCTCTTCTGGAACCTCAACCTTCATATCCTGTTTAACTGGCGTCTGACAGGAAAGACGCCAACCCTCTGCGGCTTCTCTGCGCGTGAAATGAGCTTCCTCGGTAGCTAACATGGAACCGCCACCATCGGAAATAATACATTTACACTGTGCGCAACTGCCGCCGCCACCACAGGCAGAGGGCAGGAACAGGCCGGCATTGGATAGGGTTTGCAACAGCTTGTCACCAGCCGCAACAGTGATAGTTTTTTCGCCGTTAATCTCAATATTGACGTCGCCAGCTGCCACTAATTTGCTGCG
>JANXGQ010000042.1 GCA_024959305.1 Porticoccaceae bacterium
GGCAGTCTAACTGCCGATCATCCAGCGGCAGTGGCCTTTAATAAGCAGGGGCAGATGACCTATGTGGTTTACAACTATACAGGCCAAACTCAGACAGTAACCTTTAGCGATGGTCAGGCTGTTAACGCCGCGCCCAATGGGTTTACGGTCACCACAGGCAATTAATCCTTAGCCAGCTCAAGCTTTGGCGCTGGGGCGGTCACTAATCTGATCGCACCAGCGCTGTAGGTTGGCGCAGTTTTCGGGGATAGTTTTTTCCACCCACTTGGCAAATTTAATGGTGACAAAGGCAGTGATATCCGCCACCGAAAAATAATCACCGACCATATATTGGCTATTGGCAAAATGCGCCTCTAGATCTGCAAATAGATTATCCAGCTGCACCAGACCGCGCTCCGCTAGCTCGGGAATCTGTGCATAGTTATGAGGGCTAGTGATAGCGCGATTTTTAAACTTGGGGGAAGAATTTCTAAAGGCCTCGGCGACGGCCAGAATGCCATTAAGTTGTATCTGATGATTGTGGGATTCCACCAACGCTCGCTCCAGAGGGTTGCGGCCAAATAATGGTTTATCTGGGTATATCCCCTCCAGATAGAGACAGATCGCATTAACCTGACTAATACAACGGCCATCATCCAGTTGTAGCAAGGGGACTTCACACAGCGGGTTAATTTTCCTGAAGTTCTCTGAAAACTGTTCACCCTGCATTAAATCAATCTGAACAGTTTCAACCTCTATGCCCTTTTCGGCCATAAACATACGCACGCGACGTGGATTGGGGGCCTGTTTATAATCGTAAAGTTTCATCTAACTAATTCCCTCTAGTATTTATAGGATTGAGTGAATTAAATCTGATCCAAACGCCGCTTAATACGGCTCAATATCTGCTCGCTATCCAGACCGACGCTACTCAGCTGTTGCTGATGGCTGCCGTGATTCACAAACTGGTCGGGCAGACCCAGTTGCAACAGCGGCATCACAATAGCCTCCTCGGCAAGAAATTCGCTGACCGCAGAGCCGGCGCCACCGGCAACAGCACCCTCTTCCACAGTGACTAATAGCTGATGCTTGGCCGCTAACTGGCGAATCAGATCTTTATCTATAGGCTTTACAAAGCGCATATCGGCCACAGTGGCATCCAGCTGTTCGCCAACCTGTATTGCCGATTCAAACAAGGTGCCAAAATTCAAGATAGCCACCTGCTTACCCGCGCGGCGCACCATACCTTTTCCAATGGGCAATGCCGTCATAGCCTTGGCTATAACCGCACCTGGGCCAGTTCCCCGCGGATACCTAACCGCCGCAGGGCCATGGTAACTGTAGCCGGTATACAGTAACTGGCGGGTCTCGTTTTCATTCGACGGCGTCATAATCAGCATATTGGGAATACAGCGCAAATAGCTAAGATCGTAGGCGCCGGCATGGGTAGCCCCATCTTCGCCCACCAGCCCCGCGCGGTCCAGAGCGAACAGCACATCTAAATTTTGCAGCGCCACATCGTGGATCAACTGATCGTAGCCGCGCTGTAAAAATGTCGAGTAAATAGCCACCACCGGCTTTAAGCCCTCGCAGGCCATGCCCGCCGCCAGTGTTACTGCATGTTGCTCGGCAATCGCCACATCTTCAAAGCGCTCGGCAAAGCGCTCGGCAAACTCAACCATGCCAGAGCCCTCGCACATAGCTGGGGTAATACCCACCAACAGCGGATCCTTGACGGCCATATCGCACAGCCAATCGCCAAACACCTGCTGGTATTTAGGTTTGTTGGGTCGTTTAGCAGTGCTTTCAGTAGCAATTTGTGGATCGGGTTCAGGTTCAATCTTAGTCAATGCATGGTAACCCACCGGATCGTTTTCAGCCGGTGCAAAGCCCTTGCCTTTATGTGTAATCGTATGTAGCAGCACCGGCCCATTGATATCTTTTAGGCTGCTCAGAGTCTGGATCAGCAGCGGCAGGTCGTGCCCGTCTATAGGGCCTATATAATTAAAGCCCAGCTCCTCAAAGATAGTGGCTGGAGACACCATGCCCTTCATATACTCTTCGGTCTGCTTCACAAAATTTGCCGCTTGAGGCATAGAGCTCAGCGCCTTTTTGCCGCTCTCACGCAGCTGATTATAAAATTTACTGGCCCAGAGTTTAGAAAAATAGGTAGACAGGCCGCCCACATTTCTGGAAATTGACATCTGGTTATCATTCAGCACCACAAGCAGGTTTTTATCCACATGGGAGGCGTGATTAATGGCCTCAAAGGCCATACCGGCAGTCATGGCGCCATCCCCTATCACCGCCACCGTCTTGCGCTCCTCGCCCAATTGCGACGCGGCCATAGCCATACCCAGCGCAGCGCTGATCGACGTGCTGGAATGCCCGACTCCAAAGGTATCGTATTCACTCTCCGAGCGCTTCGGGAAACCGGATAACCCGTCTTGGTGACGCATACTCTGCATCCGGTCACGGCGACCAGTGAGTATCTTATGCGGGTAGGTTTGATGACCCACATCCCAAACCAGCCGATCATAGGGCGTATCAAACACTCGGTGCAGCGCAATGGTCAGTTCCACCACGCCCAGCCCGGCGCCAAAATGCCCGCCGCTCACACCCACAGAAAACAGCATAAAAGCCCGCAACTCATCAGCTAGCTGCAATAGTTCATCGCCGCTGAGCTCGCGCAATTGAGCGGGCTTATCCACCTGATTAAGCAATGGCGTATGGGGTCGGTTACGGGGAATTTCTTTAAAAGTGATCGGCATGTAATTCCGCAGTTACTAAAAACTAGATCCTGTGAGCGGGCAGTATACCAATACCCAGAGTAAGAGGTTAATAGTTTGCCACTACTAATAAGAGCGCTGGACTATAAATTTGGCAAGCTCGCGCAATGGCTCAGCTCTATCCGCAAATGGGGCAAGGGCTTCAATGCTCTGATTGTACAACTGCTGCGTCTCAGAGCGCGCCTTATCCATCCCCAATATCGAAGTATAGGTGGCTTTGTGATTATGGCTATCA
>JANXGQ010000052.1 GCA_024959305.1 Porticoccaceae bacterium
CAACCCACTGCAGATCAACCGCGCAGCCACCATCTAGAACTAGAGGAGCCAACTGCGTTGCACTGTCTGGATTGCGGCGAATGCGCAGTGAGCTGGTTACCCTACAGTGCTCCTCTCTCAGATCAAATACCAGATCGGTGTTATCAATTAAAAAATCTGGAACTCTGTAATCTTTAAGATATACGGTCTGTGGCGTCACATCTTTCACTGCTGCTATCCCTCTATCAAGCTGAAAACTGCACATTGTAGGCAGTGTATTTTCGAATATTAATAACCCCAGTATCCAAGATTAAATACTGGCCTTTGATGCCCTGCAACAGCCCCTCAACTACCGGCTGTTTATCTAGATTAAAACTCTTAACTTTTTCAGGGAATTCCAATACCGGAAAGTTAATTTCCACGGTTGTTTCATGGTAAAGACGCTGTAGCGCCTGCAGACCAAATTCCTGCTCGAGCATACTGAGCCCGGATTCTGACTGGGCCAGCAACGTATCGCGGATCTGCGCTAAATCCACAGGCTCAGAGTTACCTTTCAACATTTTCTGCCAATGGGTTCTATCTGCTATATGCTCGCGCAGGCAGTCTTCAATCAAACCCGCTTGGTAGCGCGACTGCACGCGAAAAATAGGCAGCGCCTGAGTGGCCCCCTGATCAATCCAGCGCGTTGGCACCTGAGATCCTCTGGTAATGCCCACCTTGACCCCAGAGCTATTGGCCAAATACACAAAATGATCGGCAAAACAGTACTGTTCTCCCCACGCGGGATCGCGGCAGGTGCCCTGATGGTAATGACATTTTTCAGGGCTCATAATGCAGGTATCGCACTGGGGTAATTTTCTAAAACAGGGGTAACAGTAGCCCTGACTAAAGCTCTTTTTAGAGCGCCGCCCACAGTGAATACAGTGGATATCACCCAAATACTCCAGCCTTACAGGCTTGCCCAATAACTGGTTGAGAGGCAGGCGCTGATCATCTAGTGGCAATAAATACTGCACCTGTTCTGCCAACTGCACCTGCATTTTCGACAGGTGACCGGAAACTGAGGTCGACATCAATGCTCCCACTTCAAAGGCTGTTCGGCGGCGGGAGTTTCACATTCAGTGCTTTTGGGCGGAACGTAGCCAGTGCGTTGATGCTCGGGATAACGCTGATCATAGGCAATAATCGCCTGTATACAAAGAGACTTCTGCTCATCTGTTAAAGGGCGCCCATCAAGCCATTTGCCGATCTCTACCGCCCTCTGTAATTGCTTGTAAACCTGTGGCGTAATACTGTCCAGCAGTTGTTGTAAATCCATACTATTAACCTAGTGATCAAATAGGCGCTTCAGCGCCATTTTTTTCGTCGGCCCCTAAAACCTGCACAATTTGTGAAATTCCTTAGTTTTAGGACCCTCGCATTGCCCTGCGGGCAATGGAAAAACATCCCTGTTTTTCTCCTATTAAGCCGCCGGCTTAATAACTCTCAAATAATCTGTGTTGGCAAGCTCATTGCTTTTGGGCGACCCCCATCAAAGCAAATGCCAACCCTATTGATAACCCAATCACCAATCCGCTCAGATGGGCGGCATTGGCCACACCAATTCCCAGTGCCACCTCCAGAATCCCCGTCATACAGAGTAACAACCAACCGACCATAAAACCCATCAAACCGTTGGGCAGTGGCGGGTAAGACTGGGGAGCCATTTTATGTTTAATCCACAAGTAGCCCAATAGCGCATAAATCACTCCAGACATACCGCCAAAATACATAGACCCAGACCAGTTAAACTGCGCCATATTGGAACCCGCGGCACTCACAGCGACTAGTAACAGTAGGTGAACTGAGCCTTCTTCCCTCTCAATGCGCGACCCCAATAGACTCAACCAGAGGCAGTTAAATACCAGATGCAGTATGCCGAAATGTAAAAATATCGGCGTTATCAACCTCAGATATTGGCCCTGCTGCAGCCCATTATAAAAAAGATAATTTGGCGGAGGATAGCTCAATTCGACCACAATGGCCCCAACCGCACAGCCAAACATTAGCAGGGACACCACAGGACTGCTCTTAGCTGCAAGCCACCATTTATTTTGATTTAATGTCGTCATATTTTCAAATAATCCCTATCTGATTCTGCCAATTTGATAACTTAATCCTTCTTCACGCCCAATCGACTACCCCAGCCCAGCTTAGACCGACAAACACTGTAAAAATTATGGTCTTTAGGGTGAATCAACGAAATATCATGTTTATGCTTTTGAATCGTAATAATATCACCGGGCTCAGTACTAAAATCGTCATGCCCATCACAGGTAATTAACGGCTGCAGCTTATGCCTCGAACTTACCCTAATCTCTATTTTTGCATCGCCGTGAAGTGCTATAGGTCGGTTACTTAGGGTGTGAGGGTTTAATGGCACCACCACTATGGCGTCGAGCTCAGGAAATAATAGAGGTCCGCCGGCAGACAATGCATAGGCCGTGGAACCGGTTGGGGTGGCAACGATCAAACCATCAGAGCGCTGACTGTAGACAAACTCACCGTCCACATAGAGCTCAAACTCCATCATGCGCACTGACATACCAGGATGTAGCACTACATCGTTTAAGGCAGCTCCCGAAGCTATTTCAGCAGCGTTTCTGGAAATGCTTGTACTGAGCATAAAACGCTTGCTCTGCTCATATTCACCAGCTAATACGGGTTTGACTCGATCTTCTATTTCATCCGGAGATATATCGGCCAAAAAGCCCAAACTGCCGCGGTTAATACCTAACAGTGGCACCTTGCTGCAGGCCATTTTTCGGCAGGCGCTGAGTATACTGCCGTCACCGCCAACCACAATGGCCAGATCGATTGCCGTTAAAAAATCATCTATGGGCAACGCCTTATCAACAGGCCAATCAACTAGCTGCGCCGCCTGCTGCTCATAGATAACCTCGCACCCCTGAGAGCGCAGAAACAACTCCAACCTGTGCATGGACTCCTTGACCTCTTTAACATCTAGGCTTCCAAGCACTCCAATTCTCTGAAAATGGGACATATTCTGATTCATATGGACAATAGACCGATGATTATACAGACTGAGACCTTTGCACAGCTAGGTGTTATGCCGTCATGCGGCGTTAAAATCTCAGACTAGAACATTATTTTCGTTAATATACGCCATAATAGTCAAAATTGAACTTACAAGATATTAGCAAGGTGAGCCATTAAATTGACAGCAAAAAACATAGTCCTAATCGGTATGCCCGGAGCAGGTAAGAGTACTGTTGGGCTGTTATTGGCAAAACAACTGGGTGTGGATTTTGTAGATACCGATATTATTATTCAGGTAATCCACGGCAAAACCCTGCAGCAGATAATCAGCGACTCTGATTACCTGACCCTGCGCCATTATGAACAGCAGGTATTGCTGGATTTGGATAGCACCGAGAAGGTGACAGCCACCGGGGGAAGTGCAGTCTACTCGGCGGCTGGAATGGCTCACCTAAAAGCCAATGCCTCGGTGATTTTTCTCGATCTAGGTCTCCAGCAACTAACGCAGCGAGTCACTGATTTTGACAGTCGCGGCATAGCCCGCCGCGACGATCAAAGCTTTGAGGATCTATTTGCTGAACGCAGGCCTTTATATCAGCAGTACGCAGATCTCAGCATTGATTGCAGCGTCCTCAGTATTGACCAGTGCCTGCAACAA
>JANXGQ010000056.1 GCA_024959305.1 Porticoccaceae bacterium
AATAAAGGAAAATAGCTTAGGATAAACGGATTGAAAGTCAGAATAGCACCTATTCTTATCTTGGCGGCACTGCTCCTCTCTGCCTGTAGCGGTGGCGGTGGCAGTGGCAGTCAACCACCAGCCGCCAATTTACCTCCGACTGTCGACGCCGGCGCCGATCAAACAGCGGCATCCTCGGCTACGGTAAACCTTAACGGAACCGCAACTGATAGTGACGGTACCATCGTCAGTTATAGCTGGACTCAGAGCTCTGGCGATACTGTTAGCCTAAATAACGCCAATACAGCTAATGCATCCTTTATTATGCCCAGTTCAGCTGTAAATGGGGCTCTTACGTTTAAACTTAGCGCGACAGATAATCTTGGCAAAAGTACCTCAGATACCGTGACGATCAGCATAGCCAATGTCTCTGGTGGAGCTGTGGATATCACCGGAAAGGTTACTTTTGACCTAGTGCCTTTCAACACTAGCACTAATGGGCTTGACTATAGCAATATTACGGCCTCTGCCTCCCGCGGAATTGTAGTGGAGGCTATTGATGAATCAGATTCACTATTAACAACTGTTGTGACAGATGCCGATGGACAGTATTTATTGAAGGTTGATCCCAATATCAACTTACGCCTGAGAATTTCAACAAAAATGCTGCAAACCACTGGCGCCACATGGGATGTAAAGGTAACCGATAACACCAATAGCAATGCCCTTTATGTAACTCAGGGCGATCTGTTTAACAGCTCTACCCAGAACGCAGACCAAAGCACAGTGAGAAACTTCCATATGGCTTCGGGCTGGGATGGTAATAGTTACTCAGCCACCAGAGCAGCCGCACCTTTCGCTATACTTGATACCATTTATCAGAGCATGCAAAAGGTGGCGGCAAGCAATCCCAGCATGGCATTTCCACCCTTGGAAATTCACTGGAGCAAAAATAACAGTGTCGCTCAGGGGAAGCTTGAGGATGGCGATATAGGAACATCGTTTTACAGTGAAGGTGGAAAGATTTATGTATTGGGCAAACAGAATTCTGATGCCGATGAATTCGATCGCCATATTGTGATTCATGAATGGGGACATTATATCGAGGATCAGCTATCCCGCTCAGAGTCATTAGGTGGCGATCACAGCAGTGGTGATCGCCTAGATCTGCGGGTTGCCTTTAGTGAAGGCTGGGGCAATGCGCTATCGGCAATCATCACTGATGATCCGTTTTATCGGGATAGTTCAGGGCCTCGGCAGGGCTCGGGATGGTCGATGAATATAGAGAGCAACCCTACCTCCGGCTCGGGGTGGTTTAGTGAAGATTCGGTGCAATCTATTCTCTATGACCTCTACGATACTAATGCCGACGGCGCAGATAATATAGCGCTTGGATTGGGCCCTATCTATTCCTCATTAACCAGCGCCAACTACCGCAGTAACTCTCACTTTACCAGTATCTATCCTTTTATTGACCAACTAAAGACACAACAGCCGGCCTCTGCAACAGCTATTAATAGCCTGTTAAATACACAGCAAATTTATGGCTCCGGTGATAATGGGTTCGCTGAATCCAATAATGGGGGTATCAACTCTGTGTTGCCGATTTACAAAACTGCCACGGTCGGCGGCAACGCCACCGGAGTCTGCTATGTCAACCATGCAGGGACCCTTAATAAATTGGGAAATCGATCATTTGCTGTGTTTGATGCAACAACCACCGGCTCCTATAGCTTTTCAGTCATCCCTAAGAATCAACAAAGTGCCACTTTAGATCCTGACCTTGTGCTGTATAAATCGGGGACAGTCGTTGCTGAATCTACAGTAACAACGGCAGACAGCAAAGCAAATTTAAGTGCCAGCTTATCCAGTACTGGAACCTATATTTTAGAAGTGCCCGTCTATGAAAATTCTTCGATGGCTCAAGGGGAATACTGCTTTGATCTACAGATTACTCACTAACTTATTGGAGTGCCTATTGTGTTAAAAATAATTGCAATGATCTGCTCTTTGCTGTGCATCTTTATACTTTCGGCCTGCGGCAACAATACCGAAGCTGTGGATAATCACCATTCCAATCTAGCTTTGCAGTCAGATAGTCATCAATCTCAAATAGACAAATCCAAGTCAACTTATATAAAGCCTGGTGCTGCAATTAGATTCAAGCATAATTACGATGGCAAAACTGAAGTCGGAGAAGTGGAGACTGTTCAGCTGTCTTTTACAGAATCTTATTCCTCAGGCCAGATGCGTGTCACACTGCAAGCTGACGCGGCACTCAGCTTAGAGCCTGCAACTCAAGAGTATTTATTTTCTATGGACTCCGATCAACCCCATCAGCTGGAGATTGCGGTGAGTGCAGCATCAGAGGGAAAACATTATTTAAATATTTTCACCTCGGCCATAGACGAGTCTGGCCAAGCGAAAAGTCGTGTGTTTGCTATAGCTTTTTATATGGGAGAACCAGCGCCTAAACAGAGCAAGCCCGCAAATCAGTCATCATTGGAAAATGTGATTTTTCTACCATCCGAGGAAACTGTTGAATAGATAGCCGGCCCTCAAAAAAGGTCTTTTTTCAGGGCCGACTAGGCATCTATGGAAGGTCGTCAACTAGCTCACCTTCTTCAGGCTCCAGCAGATCTTCGCGATCCACATTCATTGCCAGCATCACCGTGGCCGCAACATAGACAGAGGAGTAGGTTCCGACGCCCACCCCAATCATCAGTGCAATAGCAAAGTTATGAATTAGCTCTCCACCAAAAAAGAACAGGGCTGACAGCACCAACAGAGTGGTCAGCGAGGTATTAATAGTGCGCCATAATGTCTGCGATAGAGACTCGTTAATAACCTCCACCGGTGGGGCTTTGCGAATTTTACGAAAGTTCTCGCGAATTCTGTCCGATACCACGATGGTATCGTTAAGCGAGTAGCCAACCACCGCCAGCACAGCAGCCAACACGGTGAGATCAAATTCAAGACGGGCCAGAGAGAATATACCCAGTGTAATAATCACATCGTGGACAAGTGCCAATACGGCTCCCACAGAAAATTTAAATTGAAAGCGGATAGTCACATAGAGCATGACCACAGCCAGTGCGATTAACATGCCCAGACCGCCCTTATCACGCAGTTCTTCACCTATCTGCGGGCCCACATAGTCCACGCGTCGCAGTTCTATTTGCTCATTGCCACTCTGTAAAACCCCATAGACTCGCTCTGCCAAACTCTGGTCCGGCTCTCCCTGCATACGAATCAATACATCAGTTTCTGAACCAAAATGCACGACCACCGGACTCTTAAAGCCCGCAACGTCAAGCCTGTCTCGCAACTGCGCCACATCCACCGGTTGCTGGTACCCTACCTCTATCTGGGTACCACCGGAAAAATCCAATCCCAGAACCAAACCCTGACTAAACAATGATACAGCAGAGACCAGTAGCAATACCGTGGAGAAGATCACCGCATAGCGACGCAACCCCATAAAGTTATAAACTTTTACCTGACTCATGATCCCTCTCCTATATCCACAGTTTATCGATTTTGCGCCCACCGACCACCCAATTAACCAGGCCGCGGGTCATTACAATTGAAGTAAACAGCGAGGTCAAAATACCAATTGACAGGGTCACCGCAAAGCCCTGAACCGGACCAGAACCGATCAAGAACAGAATTACGGCAACAATCAAGGTGGTGATATTGGCATCAAAAATTGATACAAAGGCGCGGTCGTAACCGGCACTAATGGCCCCCTGCACCGAGGCTCCTGCGGCCAGCTCTTCGCGAATACGCGAGAAAATAAGCACATTGGCATCCACTGCCATACCCACGGTCAATACAATACCGGCAATACCGGGCAATGTAAGAGTGGCTCCCAACAATGACATAAAGGCCACCAATAGCAGCAGATTCATAGACAGCGCAATATTGGCAAAAACACCAAAGCCTTTGTAGACCACCAACATAAATAACAATACCAACGCCATTCCCAAGCTGACAGATTGGATCCCCAATTGAATATTATCCGCTCCCAATGAGGGGCCAATGGTGCGCTCTTCAACAATATACATAGGCGCCGCTAACGCCCCAGCTCGCAACAGCAGGGCCAGTTCAGAGGACTCGCGCTGGCCATCTAAGCCGGTAATACGGAATGATTTACCCAACTGACTTTGCACTGTGGCAAGACTGATTATATGTCTCTCTACAAAGGGCACCGGCGTAATCACTAACTCACCCTCTTTATCGATGGATTTTTCCAGTTTGGTTTTGTACTCAATAAATAGAACACCCAAGCGACGGCCTATATTGTCTCTGGTGGCATGCCCCATCTGCCAACCGCCTTTGGCATCCAAGGTGATATTCACCTGTGGGCGGCCATTCTCATCAAAACTGGCGCGGGCATCAGTCACATTTTCGCCGGTAATCACTGCATTACTTTCCAGTCTGGCATCTAACCCATTGGCATTGCGGAAGGCAAAAACCTCTCCCATTCTGCCATCTGACTCCAATCGAAACTCCAAATTCGCGGTTTTACCAATAATGCGCTTGGCCTCGGCGGTATCCTGAACACCGGGCAGTTCGACAACAATACGGTTTTTACCCTGCCGCGATACCAATGGCTCGGAAACCCCCAGTTCATTGACGCGGTTGCGCAGTGATGTCAGGTTCTGCTTGATGGCGTTATCTTCAATTTGGCCAGCGGCAACATCGCTAAGGCTCAGCACTAAAGACAATGGGTTCTGGCCCGGCTGATTCTGAGGTTGCAAATCGCGGAAGTTAGTACGTATCAATGCCGTGGCCTGCTCAACCTGCTGTTCATTGCGAAACTGGCCTATCAGCTGTCGACCTTTGACCTCAAAGGTTCTATATCTAATCTTCTGTTCCCGCAAGCTGCTTTTAACATCCTGTAGATCACCTTCCAGACGGATAACCAAGGCGGCATTTAGGTCTACTTCCAGCAAGAAATGCACACCGCCACTGAGATCTAAACCCAATTTCATGGGCACGCCACCCAGCTCTCTCAACCATTCTGGGGTGGTGGGCGCCAAGTTAAGGGCAACAATATAATCACCCCCCATCTCCGCTTGCACCACCTCTTTGGCGCGCAACTGCACGTCGATATCAGTCAGTCGAACAAGTGCAGTCTCACCGTCGGCCTCCCCGGCAAACTGTTCAATTTGCGCCTCGTCTAAGGCCCGCTCAACTTTGTCCAACACCGCCTGATCAATAACCATAGCGCCGCTTTGACCCGATAACTGAATCGCTGGATCCGGGGGATAGAGGTTGGGTGCTGCATAAATAAATGCAAATACAACAACCAAAAGAATTAGCATGTTTTTCCACAGGGGGAATTTATTGGGCATGGTTACTATGATCCTTGATCCTTTTAATCTGTCTGCACCACCAGATAGGCACTGCAGCTGCAAACTAGCGTGGCATTATAGCCGTATTACATAATCTTGGGGCATATTTGCCGATTTAAACAGTTGGGTGCCATTTATCATCAATCGAACTATTTATTCTCAGCTAAACCCTGCTTTACATAGAAATCTTCGACAAATTGCTCCAAACAGCCCTGCTCTATGGCGGCTCGCAACCCCTGCATCAAGGTCTGATAGTAGCGCAGATTGTGAATAGTATTGAGCTGGGCACTAAGCATTTCACCGCACTTTTCCAGATGGTGCAGATAACCGCGACTAAAATTTTGGCAGGTATAGCAATCGCATTCAGCATCCAGCGTGGAGGTATCGTTACGGTGTCTGGCATTGCGAATTTTTATCACACCCGTCGATGTAAAAAGATGCCCATTGCGCGCATTGCGGGTCGGCATTACACAGTCAAACATATCAATACCGCGGCGCACCCCCTCTACCAAATCAGCCGGCTTACCCACACCCATTAGATAGCGTGGTTTATGCGCGGGCATGGTATCCGCCAAATGATCCAGAATACGTATCATATCCTCTTTGGGCTCACCCACCGATAGCCCACCAATTGCATAGCCATCGAAGTCGATCTCTACCAAGCCAGCCAGCGATTGATCGCGCAACCCTTCATACATCCCGCCCTGCACAATACCAAACAGTGCCGAGGGATTATCGCCATGGGCCTGCTTACTGCGCTTGGCCCAGCGCAATGAAAGCTGCATAGAATCACTGGCCTGTTTTTCAGTAGCTGGGTAAGGCGTGCACTCATCAAAAATCATTACCACATCACTGCCCAGATCGCGCTGCACCTGCATAGACTTTTCAGGGTCAATAAATACCGGGCTGCCATCTATAGGTGATCTAAACTTAACGCCCTGTTCAGTAATCTTGCGCATATCCCCGAGGCTAAATACCTGAAAGCCTCCAGAATCGGTAAGAATCGGACCCTGCCACTGAATAAAGTCGTGCAGACCCCCATGCTGTTTCACCACTTCAGTACCCGGACGCAACATCAGATGGAAGGTATTGCCAAGAATAATCTCCGCGCCAGTCTCTGTAATATCGCGCGGCAACATCCCCTTCACAGTGCCATAGGTGCCCACCGGCATAAATGCCGGGGTCTGCACTTTGCCACGGGGGAAACTCAGCTCGCCGCGACGCGCCTTGCCCTGAGTGGCGGAAACTTTAAATTGCATAGCACAGGTTCTGGAGCTGGTATCACTCATCGCTGGGAATATCCTTAGCCGCATTGGGGTTGTGGGTTAAAAACATAGCATCGCCATAACTAAAAAAGCGGTAGCGTTCAGTCATCGCTTCTCTATAGGCATTCATTATAGTTGTGTAACCAGAAAAAGCGCAGACCAACATCAATAGAGTGGATTCAGACAAATGGAAATTGGTTAGCAATGCATCCACTACCTTAAACTGGTACCCCGGATAGATAAAAATATCCGTTTCACCCTCGAAAGTCGCTATAGCACCGGTGCTGGCGGCAGTTTCCAAACAGCGCACACTGGTAGTGCCCACCGCTATCACGCGCCCACCGCGAGCCTTGGTTTCTATGACCTGCTGACAGACTGAATCAGTGACCTCAAGCCATTCCGAATGCATCTGATGCTCGTCAATATTATCCACTCTTACCGGCTGAAAGGTGCCCGCCCCCACATGCAGGGTGACAAAAGCCAGTTCGGCACCTTTGGCCTTAATATCTGCCAGCAATTGCTGATCAAAATGCAGTCCCGCAGTGGGTGCGGCGACGGCGCCGGACTGCTCTGCGTAAACCGTCTGATAGCGGGATTTATCCTCGCTGGTATCGGCGCGATCTATATAGGGCGGCAGTGGCATATGACCAATCTGATCCAATAACTCCAGCACCGGCGCATTAAATTTAAGCTCAAACAGATCATTGACACGACCCAGCATCTGCGCCGAAAAATCCTCCTCAAAATACAACTGCGCCCCTATCTTTGGCGACTTGCTGGCGCGAATATGCGCCTGCGCTGTGCAACTATCGACAATGCGCTCGATCAACACCTCTACACTGCCGCCAGTTTCTTTTTTTCCAAACAGCCGAGCAGGTATCACCTTGGTATTATTAAAAACCAATAGGTCACCGGACTGCACATGGTCTAGAACATTGACAAACTGCTGATGTTGGATCGCGCCATCAGCATCTAAAGCCAACAGCCTACTACCGCGGCGCTCCACTGTGGGTTGGCGAGCTATCAGTTCATCTGGCAGTTGAAAGCGAAAATGGTCTAAGCGCATAAATAAACTGTATGTCGGTTGGTTCTAATCAGCCCGCAAGGGTATAGAAAATAATTAAAAACGCCAATGGATTTTATACAAAACTCGCAGATCATCAGTTGACCCGTTATTGATCACTGCTATAATCGCCGCCCTGCTTCTAATAGCAATGCCAGAGTGGTGAAATTGGTAGACACAGGGGATTCAAAATCCCCCGCCCTTAAAAGCGTGCCGGTTCGAGTCCGGCCTCTGGTACCAACGATACTCTAAAGCCCTTGTTTTACTTAGGTTACAAGGGCTTTTTTGTGCCCAATCCTAGCAATTCCTGCCAAATTTCCTGCCAAAAGTATTTCCCAATCTCAGACCATTTATAGGGGGCGGGGGGGCTGTCAGCTTTATTTAACTGTTACTGGTTCATGATGCATACATAAGAGGTGGTTTTTAAAGAAGCCAATGATTGCACCTATGTATGGTTGCATCGCTTACGCTGATTTGAGATAGTCAGCCTAGAAAATAAAAAAGGCAGTTAATCGTATGAAATACCTTCTCTTGCTATCCCTCCTCCTATCCTTTAGTGCTTATCCCGATGAGCTTTTTGATGTGGCTTTAGAGCTTGCTCAGAAAGGAAATGCAATCGCTCAGTACAACCTAGGCGTGATGTATGCCAATGGAGAAGGTGTCCCAGAGAATGATACTGAAGCTGTGAAGTGGTATCGAAAAGCCGCTGAGCAAGGTGATGCAATGGCTCAGTTAAGCCTTGGCTATATGTATCAATATGGAAAAGGTGTCCCAGAGAACTATGCTGAAGCTGTCAAGTGGTATCGAAAAGCGGCCGAACAAGGTCATGCAATGGCTCAGTACAACCTAGCTCAGATATACCTCCGTGGAGAAGGTGTTCCTCAGAACTATACTGAGGCTTTCAAGTGGTATCGAAAGGCAGCTGACCAAGGTTATGCAGATGCTCAGTACAACTTAGGTTTTATGTATGACGTGGGGAACGGTGTGTCTAAAAATTATGCTGAGGCTTTAAATTGGTATCGAAAGGCTGCTGGCCAAGGAGTTGCAAAAGCTCAGCTTAAACTAGGGTTGATGTATGTCCTTGGCAAAGGTATGCTTGAGAATAACATTCGTGGTTACGTCTGGTTATCCATGGCAAAAACACAAGGTAATGCAAAAGCCATAAAGGTTGTCGACATGTTAAAGACTATGATGACACCAAAGCAGATAGCAGATGGACAAGCTTTAGCAGCCAAATGCTACGAGTCTAACTACAAAGACTGTGATTAGATTAGCCTTAGCGTT
>JANXGQ010000057.1 GCA_024959305.1 Porticoccaceae bacterium
TCATTTTGAACTTCCTCTCTACTTTGAGAATATCTTTGTTCTAAGTATTCTAATATTTCATGCTCCCACCAGCCTGCGCCCCTTCCGCCCTCAACTAATTTTACTGGGGATGGAAAATGACCCTGAGATATTAGACTGTAAATATATGAGCGTGATAAGGGGATGAGTTTTTGAACATCTTTAAAACGTAGAATACGCTTTGGTTGATAAATTTCTTTCATTTAAAGCCTCGATACTTTAAAGCCAACCGAGGAGAGATATGCCTCCAAGGTTAGCCGTTTAAAACGACCCAAAATCTCAGAATTAACTGAAACTTTGATTCCATGGAGGTTCTGCTAGAGGCAGAAGTATCTCGTGAGATCTATTATGCTACATAAAGAAGAATAATTAACACAGTCAATTGAAAATTTTTTTTTGAGGCGGACATTTAGATATAAGAAAGATGCTGTTTCGGGAGGGGGGGGTGTCTGTAATTAGGTTTTAGACGTACCTAGTGTTCACTCCAAATGTAACCTGAAATGTAACTTGAAGATACTAATAATACCCATAAACAAAAAAACCCCTGCATTAACAAAGGTTTAGGTATCACGATATGGCGGAGAAGGAGGGATTCGAACCCTCGATACGCTATTAACGTATACTCCCTTAGCAGGGGAGCGCCTTCAGCCGCTCAGCCACTTCTCCGTAAACTTTTGTGCTGGAAATTTCTATCATATCCGATAGGCGCTCCCAGATCGCGCGCTGCCAGGAAGCCTTAAACATAACCGCCCCCCTGATCCATAACTTTGACGCTATGGGTCACCAAAATAGAAGGCGTAAATTTTTTATGTTTTCAGAAAAAATAAGCCGCCAAACTGATGCGGCGGCATGATATCACATCGGCAAAAAATTCAAAGGTTATTTATCATCAGAAGCACTGGCTAAACTCCCAGCTTGACCCTTTTCTTTCTGGATTCGCTGGTAAATTTCTTCTCTGTGAACAGAGACTTCTTTGGGCGCATTAACGCCTATCCTAACTTGATTGCCCCTAACTCCCAAAACGGTGACCGTTACCTCCTTATCACCAATAATGAGCGTTTCTCCCACTCTTCTCGTAAGTATTAACATAGCATCATACTCCTATACTGAATCCCTTGACTAACAATACGGTCTTATTATCCATAAAGGATCAAGACGATTTATTTTAACATCCCTTTTAACGCCCAAGTTGGAGCATGGGGAAAGGCCGCTGAAGCTAACAGATTTTAAAAGAATTGTCCAAAAGTTACAGCCCCTATGCGACAGAAGTGTCTAGATCAAAGCCAGAATGCAGTGAACGAACTGCCAATTCTAAATACCGCTCCTCTACCACAACCGTAATCTTGATCTCAGAGGTCGTGATTAGCAGGATATTAATGCCTTCGTCTGCGAGAATCTTAAACATTTTTGCTGCAACACCTGCATGCGATTTCATGCCAACTCCAACGATCGATATCTTGGCAATAGCATCGTCAGCATCCACTTCTTTAGCTCCCAAATCAGCAGCGATCTGGGTAAGAAGTTTTTGTGCAGCAGCCAGATCGTCGCGGTGAACCGTGAAGGTTATAGTGGCAGAATTATCCTTGGCAACATTCTGTACTATTACATCGATTTCAATATTGGCATCGCTGATAGCACCCAATACTTTATACGCCACCCCTGGTTGATCGGGAATTCCACGGATGGTGAGCTTTGCTTCATCGCGATTAAATGCGATACCTGATACAACTGGTTTTTCCATCTGATCATCTTCCTCCAGAGAAATTAACGTGCCTGGGCCCTCCTCAAAACTGGACATAACACGCAGTGGTACATTGTATTTACCTGCAAACTCCACCGAGCGGATTTGCAGTATCTTCGAGCCCTGACTGGCCATTTCCAGCATTTCTTCAAAGGTAATCTTGTCCAACCGTTGCGCACTGGCAACCACGCGCGGGTCGGTGGTGTAGACACCATCAACATCGGTATATATCTGACATTCATCGGCTTCTAAAGCCGCCGCTAGGGCCACCGCAGTGGTATCTGATCCCCCGCGTCCCAGCGTGGTTATATTACCTTTTTCATCTGTGCCCTGAAAACCAGCAACCACGACTACAAAGCCCGCATTCAGGTCATCCTGCAGCCGATGGCTGTCTATTTCTTTGATTCTAGCCTTGCCATGGGCATCATCGGTCAAAATACGCACCTGACCACCAGTATAAGACCTGGCCTCAATGCCAATGTTGTTTAGGGCCATGCACAGCAATGCTATGGTTACCTGCTCGCCAGTACTCACTAAAACATCCATTTCCCGAGAGGATGGATGCTCATCAATTTCTTTGGCCAACCCGATTAGGCGATTGGTCTCTCCGCTCATGGCAGATACAGCTACTACCAGCTGTTGACCTGCTCGATGAGATTCGGCCACGCGACTGGCCACCGCCTGGATACGCTCTATCGTACCTACGGAGGTGCCGCCATATTTTTGAACTATTAAACTCATAATTGTTTTTGCATTAAATAAAGAAGGTCACGAATTAAACCGTAATTCGACTATAAAGTTAAGGGTATTTTTAAAAGCTAACCCAAGTTATCCTCTACCCATGTTGCTACTGATTCAAGCGCTGGAGCTAGAGCAGTGAGGTCTGTTGCTGCGCCCATTGCCATATCTGGACGACCGCCACCCTTACCGCCTACCTGCGCGGTGACAAACTTCATTAAATCGCCAGCCTTTAGAGTAGAGGTCAGATTATTGGTGACACCTGCAACTAGAGAGGCTTTACCCGCTTCTTTGGCCACCAGAAAAAACACGCCTTTTTCCATTTTAGAGCGAACCTGATCGGCAATGGTTTTTAAACTCTTGGCATCGGCACCATCAACAACGGTTGCCAGCACACTCACACCTCCTATCTCTTGTATCTGAGACAATAAATCTGCGCCAGAGGCGCTGGCCACTTTTTGTTTTAGACCCTCAATTTCCTTTTGTAAGCGGCGGTTGTCCTCAATAAGCTGTTTTACTTTTTCAGACAGATTATCTGCAGATGCACGGGTTAGAGAGGCTATCTCCGCAACCGCATCCTGCATTTGATCGCAAAATGCTACGGCGCTTGCGCCGGTCACTGCCTCAATACGCCGGATACCTGCCGCGACACTGGTTTCGGAGGTAATCTTTATTAATCCGATATCGCCGGTACGCGCAACATGGGTACCTCCACAAAGTTCCACGGAGAAGTCGCCGCCCATACTCAATACCCGAACTTGGTCGCCATACTTCTCACCAAATAAAGCCATGGCACCCTGATCTTCGGCCTGCTCCATTGACATCAATTGGGTCTTGACCTCAGTGTTGCGCAGAATTTCTCGATTGACAATCTGCTCAACCCGTTTGATTTGCTCTGATGTGACGGACTGGTTGTGGGAAAAATCGAATCTGAGCTTTTCACTGTCAACCAATGAGCCTTTTTGCACCACATGCTCACCCAGCACCCGCCGCAACGCCTCATGCATTAGGTGGGTCGCAGAATGGTTTAAAGCAGCTGCCTGCCGCACAGCGGCATCTACCTGAGCAGAAACCTGATCGCCTGTTTTTAAGCTGCCATTGATAACACGGCCAATATGCAGGCTGTGGTTACCCGACTTTTGGCAGTCGATAATTTCAATTTTCGCCGAGTCGGAACTTAGGTAGCCACTGTCTCCTACCTGGCCCCCAGATTCGGCATAGAACGGCGTGTTATCCAACACCAGCGCAATATCCATCCCCTCTGCTACAGAGTCAACTTCATCACCCTCTGAATAGAGCCCAAGAATCGCCCCATTGTCATTTAATTGCTGGTAGCCACTGAAGTTAGTGCTGCCATCCAAGCGAATATTATCGGAGTAATCAAAATCAAATTGGCTGGCAGAGCGGGCCCGTGCACGCTGCTGATCCATACATAGCTCATAGCCCTGCATATCCAAGCTATAGCCTCTCTCACGGGCTATATCATTGGTCAAATCGGTCGGGAAGCCATAGGTATCATAGAGCAGAAATATTAGATCACCGGGCAGTACATCGCTATCTAGCGCCTTGAGTGCGGCTTCAAGAACCCCCATCCCCTTGTCCAAGGTTCTGGCAAACTGCTCCTCTTCTCTTTTAATGGTATTGGCAATAGCCTCGGCTTTTTCCAGCAACTCTGGATAGGCTTCACCCATAATTTCACCCAAGGGGGTGACCAGTTGATAAAAGAAACTGCCTTTTGCACCCAATTTGTGGCCATGTCGCAGAGCTCTGCGGATAATACGCCGCAATACATAGCCACGACCTTCATTCGAGGGCTGCACCCCATCTGCCACCAAGAAGGCACAGGAGCGAATATGGTCGGCTAAAATCTTCAGAGAATCATGACCACTGTCTTGGCACCCAGTGATCTTAGCCGCAGCACTAATAAGGTGCTTAAATAGATCGATATCGTAATTATTGTGAACCCCTTGCATTACCGCAGCAACTCGCTCCAGACCCATTCCGGTATCTATAGAGGGGCGCGGCAACGGCGTCATCTGACCACTGCTATCGCGCTCAAACTGCATAAACACCAGATTCCAAATCTCAATATAGCGATCCAGATCATCGTCTTTACTGCCGGGAGAACCTCCGGGGATATGTTCTCCATGGTCCCAAAAAATTTCTGTACTGGGCCCACAGGGGCCGGTGTCACCCATTTGCCAAAAGTTATCTTCGTCCAATCTCGACAAGCGACTGGGATCCACACCTATTTGGTTAACCCAGATATCAGCTGCCTCGTCGTCGCTAATATGCACTGTCACCCACAGGCGTTCCTTGGGAAGTTTTAGTTCCTCAGTGAGGAACTCCCAAGCAAATTTAATGGCATCCTGTTTAAAGTAATCTCCAAAACTAAAATTACCCAACATCTCAAAAAATGTGTGATGTCTGGCTGTATAGCCTACATTTTCTAAGTCGTTGTGCTTACCACCCGCCCTTACACAGCGTTGCGATGATACTGCCCGATAGTAGTCGCGCTTTTCAGCACCTAGAAATACATCCTTAAATTGCACCATGCCCGCATTGGTGAAAAGAAGTGTGGGATCATTGCCGGGTATCAAACTACTGCTCGGCACTATACTGTGCTGCTTGGCAGCAAAGTAATTGAGGAATGCATCTCGTATTTCAGCGCTTTTCATAATTTTAATTCCAATTATTCAACCAACCTCATTCAGGGCGGGTTTTAAAGATCGTTCTCTGAGAATTTTTTACTGGTGCCTTTGTTTGCCAGCACATGGAGATGCAGATGGAATACCGTTTGGCCCGCACCTTCGCCATTGTTCACCACCAGACGAAATGCATCACTAACGCCAGCCATACGCGCCACTTCACCGGCTACCCACATTAGGTGTCCCAGCAAGTCGCGATCATCTTTAGTGGCGTCTGTAAGCCTTGAAATAGGACGGCGAGGAATCACCAGCATATGAACCGGTGCCTTTGGCGCTATATCATTAATCGCAATACATTGATCATCTTCATAGATGATATCGGCCGCTAGCTTTCTGTTGATAATACGGGTAAATAGGCTGTTTTCGCTCATAATGATGTCCGTCAATCCAATAGTTTTAGCGGCTTTTTAGTAAAGAGCTTACTCGCCACTGGACTTAAGTTTCTCATCGGCTTCCAGTTGACGAGCTTCAGATTCCAACATCACTGGAATACCGTCGTGAATTGGATAAGCGAGCCCACTGGCACGACAGACCAACTCCTGCGCATCGAAATCATATTCTAAGGGCGCCTTGCTTACAGGACAGACCAAGATACTGAGTAGTTTTTTATCCACATTAACAATCCCAAAAAAATCGGCGTTAGTGTACGCAAAATAAAGGCAAACTGCCATTCCAACATCACTCTTATGGTATCGGAAAATCGAGGCTAATAACCATCGGTTCGTAGCTTATTGATGGACTGGGAGTGCTTTTAGTACAAGGTGGGGATCAATGCGCTGGTTGAGCCAATTCATGCGCCAATCCAGATGCGGACCTGTTGCCCGTCCCGTGGCCCCCACTTTGGCAATGGCCTGACCGCGCTCTACGCGCTGTCCCGCCTTCACAAGAATCTCACTTAGATGCAAAAATGTTGAGCTGAGCCCCTGCCCATGATCAACAATCAATGTGCCTCCGGAATAAAATAGATCGCTATGGTCAAAGCTGCCCATCCCCGCCGCCGGCGCTTTGACAACAGTGCCGGTGGGGGCCGCATAATCGACACCGTAATGGGGGCTTTTGGGAATGCCATTGTAGACTCTCTGACTGCCGTAGACGCCGGTGATAGGTCCTATTGCGGGCTCATCAAAGCCACCGAGAAAATCTAAGCTGTCGCTGATTTGACTGCGAGCAGACCTAACTATGGCTGCATCATTGCGAATTCTCTCTAGGTCGGCCTCAGAGGGCGTAACAGTTTTCTGAGGTACGCCATCAACCCGCTGGATACTGTAGTCTCTCTGGGCTATCGACAGAGTTTCTATCTGCTGTTGAGCGCTCGAATCAATAATAGTCAATTCTACCTGTGCAGGCGCATCGCGACCAAAGCCCAGTAGAAACTGTCCATTTGCACTAAGTTTTAATAAGTTGCCCTGATAGACCACGCTATGCCCTGCCGGCACCCTGCCAACCACCAACCCTCCCTGTTGAAAGCTACCCTGAAAACTCAGAGGGCTTGCCATTAATAGGTCGCAATAAACAGCGACCACCAGCATTAACGCAATTGAGCGGCAACCACCATTTAGCTTAAAATATCTATCTATCACCTAAGCTCCTCACAAACACCTCACAAGCACCTCACAAGCACCTAGCAAGGTTACTTGAACCTAAAAATCGGCAGTAGCTGTGCCTATTCTTCTGCAATATGCTGAGATAATGCATGATTAATCTGATCGTAGCTAAATCCGCGATACTGAAGAAATCTTATACGCTTAGCTTTCTCCCTGTTATCTGCAGGACTGTTCGCACCGAACTTATTCAGGGCTACAGTGCGCGCCAGTTCAAACCAGTCAACATCAAAATTTGCAACAGCCCGATCCGCCAACGCCTTATCAGCGCCCCGCCGATACAATTCCATACGAATTCTAACCTCACCCTGACCGCGCATAATCCTCGATCTTACAAATGCCTGTACAAAGCGCTTATCAGACTGCAATCCATCACTAATTAACTGCTCTAACACCTCACCAATAAGCGGGGAATTATCAAATTTTTGCGCCAGCTTTTGCGCCAATTCACTGCGCAAGTATTCTCTCCCTGTCAACAGATCCATCGCCGCTAGACGAATTTTAATGGGTTTGATGATCTGCTGTTTCTCTTCCATTGCACCTAGCCGTCACGAAAAAATTACGCGCTGTCATTTCTACGCACCTGCTGGAGCCTTAGCGGACGCCGGCAAGTGGCTTAATTCCTTACTGCGGATCTGGGCTTCTATTTCAGCGGCAATCTCAGGGTTTTCAGTTAGATAGATGCCAACATTGGCTTTACCCTGACCTATTTTATTACCTTTGTAGGCATACCAAGCCCCAGACTTATCCACAAGTCCATGCTTCACTCCCAGATCGACCAACTCACCATTGCGGTTAATCCCTTTGCCGTAGAGAATTTGGAATTCCGTCTGCTTAAAAGGGGGAGATACTTTGTTTTTAACCACCTTGACGCGAGTTTCATTGCCAACAACTTCATCGCCCTCTTTAACCGCTCCGATGCGCCGAATATCCAAGCGCACCGAGGAGTAAAATTTCAACGCATTGCCGCCAGTAGTGGTTTCCGGATTGCCAAACATAACGCCAATTTTCATTCTTATCTGGTTGATAAAAATCACTAGGCAGTTAGCCGTTTTGATATTGCCAGTCAGCTTGCGTAAAGCCTGAGACATAAGCCGCGCCTGCAGCCCCACATGATGGTCGCCCATTTCTCCCTCGATCTCAGCACGCGGGGTCAGTGCGGCCACAGAATCTATAACTAAAACATCACAGGCTCCCGAGCGCACCAGCATATCAGTGACCTCAAGCGCTTGTTCTCCCGTATCCGGCTGCGACACAATAAGATCATCAACCGCCACCCCCAACTTCTCGGCATAGGTTGGATCTAGAGCATGCTCTGCATCTATAAAGGCACAGGTACCGCCCGCTTTTTGAGCCTCGGCAATCACCTGCAGTGTCAATGTGGTCTTACCGGATGATTCAGGGCCATAAATTTCAACGACGCGCCCCTTCGGCAAACCGCCAATCCCCAAAGCGATATCTAAACCCAAAGAGCCAGTGGATATGGATGGCACAGCCTCGCGTTCGCCCTCACCCATGCGCATAACAGTTCCCTTGCCAAACTGTCGCTCAATCTGGCTCAGCGCCGCTTCAAGCGCTTTTTCTTTATTAGCATCCATTATCATGTTCCTCGTTAACTGGTTATCGGCTGATCTCGCTGGGGTGGGCTCTGCTTACTCACCTTTCAACAAGCTACTGTATGGGTGTACAGTATATCATCCGCCTATCTGATGCAATAGTTCATGCAAAGAAATTTTTACCGCCTGCTCGCGCACTGATAAGCGCTCGCCTTTCAATAAAAACCTCTTGCTGTAAGTGCCTGAAGGGCCGATCCAGCAAAACCATACTGTGCCCACAGGCTTATCCGCGGTGCCTCCATCGGGGCCGGCGATGCCGCTAACAGCCACTGCATAATCAGCTTGAGAAGCCTTTATTGCACCCGCGGCCATCTGCTGCACAACCTGCTCACTCACCGCCCCGAACTTATTCAACAATTCCGCATCCACACCCAGAAGACGCTGTTTGGCACTATTAGCATAGACGACGTAGCCACAGTCAAACCATTGAGAACTACCGGAAACCGAAGTAATGGCCTCGGCAATACCGCCACCGGTGCATGATTCCGCAGTGCTCACCTTGGCGCCGCAATGGCGCAATGCCGCGCCGAGCTGTTGCGCCAAACAAGCTATTTCCGAACTATTATTTTGGGATAACAAGATCGGCCTCAATACAGCGATTAAGCAGTTCTAAAATGTCTTTGCGGGATTTATTTTTGGTGCTACCGAACGCCTGCCCATCTAGCTTGCCAAACAGCGCAGTAGTTTGCGCGATGCTAGCCTCTAGTTGCTCAGGCGCTACCGCACAATCATAAAAACCCGCATCAATCGCATCCTCAGGGGAGAATATCTCAGCGTTTATAACCGCGCGGTTAAAATAATTTGGGGGCAATCTATAGCGAGCCAATTCAATGCCAAAATGGTGCATGGTTATACCAATCATGGTTTCATTAAGACCCACTTTAAAATCCCCGGCAACAGCCATCCGATAATCGCAAGCCAACATCAGGAAAGCGCCCATGGCAATACAGTGGCCAGTGGAAACAGCGATTACAGGGGTTGGAAATGCCAATAGTCGCCGTGCCATTTTCGATCCACGAGAGATTAGACACGCTGCCTGCTCTGGGCCTTTAGACATCTCTTTAAGATCAAAGCCTCCAGAAAATACCCCTGCACGACCTTTCAGCAACACCGTAGCCCTGGCTTTTTCAGCCCTATCAAAAGCTGCTTCCAACTGATCCCACATAGCATAGGACAACACATTGGCCTTGCCATCATCCATCTGAATGGTGGCAACACCGCTGTCAATTTTGTAACTCACCAGATCGCTCATATTCTGTCTTCCCTGAAATTGCCCAATAATTTATATCTATTTGTTAGCTGTATCATAGATTTAGATAGTCCACAGGTACTAGTCTATACTAAACTTCTCTTGGCAACCCCGAACCGTAAAACAACTTAAATTAAAAAATACTGCAACCGTAGATAAAGAACCTCTATTCCATGAAACCAAATCAAGATAGCCCTGTGCACACCCCCATGATGCAGCAATACCTTAGCATCAAAGCTGAGCATCCAAGTGATCTGGTGTTCTACCGTATGGGAGACTTTTATGAGATTTTCTTTGAGGATGCAAAAAAAGCCAGTCAGCTGTTAGATGTGACTCTAACCGCAAGGGGCAAGACCAATGGAACACCCATCCCCATGTGCGGAGTACCCTACCACGCCGCAGAGAACTACCTAGCCAAATTAGTCAGACAGGGTGTATCTGTGGCAATTTGTGAGCAGATTGGCAACCCAGAAACCAGCAAGGGCCCAGTGGAGAGAGCGGTGGTCAGGGTACTGACACCGGGCACATTAAGTGATGAGGCTCTACTCGATGACCGCAGTGACAACCTATTGGCGGCAATACATCTGGTTGAGAATCAGTACGGGGTGGCAACTCTGGATATGAGCAGTGGCCGTTTTCAGTTGCTACAGGTCGCTGGCAATGAAGAATTGCACGCCGAGCTACAGCGACTCAACCCAGTGGAGATATTGATCTCCGAAGATTTCCCGACAATAGAATGGCTAGATAGCTGGACTGGGTTGCGATCTCAGCCCCCCTGGCTGTTTGATCTGGATGCGGCCAATCGGCTGCTAAATCAGCAATTGGGCACTCGCGATTTAAGCGGTTTTGGTTGCGACCACCTACCTGCTGGCATTTGCGCTGCGGGCTGTCTTCTGCAGTACGCAAAAGATACTCAGCGCAGCTCGCTACCTCATATACGCAGTATCAGTGCAGAGAATCGCGAGGATGGCGTGGCCCTAGATGCGGCAAGTCGCCGCAACCTCGAGTTAGATATCAACCTTCATGGCGGTCAGGAAAATACCCTGTTCGATGTGCTGAACAACACGGCCACCAGTATGGCGAGCCGTCTTCTGCGACGCTGGCTCAATCGGCCGCTTAGGCATATGGCCAAGCTTGAGGCGCGTCAACAAACCATCTCCGAGCTGCAGAGCAATTATCTTTATGAGAATCTTAATGGTCATCTAAAACAGGTCGGTGATATGGAGCGCATTCTAACCAGAGTTGCCCTGCGCTCTGCACGCCCTAGGGATCTGACGCGTCTGCACTGCTCTCTGGCCGTGTTACCGCAGATTGAAAGCGCACTGCAGTCCTCTGAGGTGCCGCATATCCTCAGCTTATTAGAGGCCGCCAAACCTCTACCGCATCTGCTAGAACTTTTAGATAGCGCCATTATTGAAAATCCACCGGTAGTGATTCGAGAGGGTGGCGTGATCGCCGATGGCTATGATTCTGAACTGGATGAATTGCGAGAACTCAATACCAATGCCGGTGAATTTTTATTGGCGATGGAGGAGCGTGAAAAAGCAGCTACGGGGATTTCCAATTTGAAGGTGGGCTATAACAGAGTCCATGGCTACTATATAGAGATATCCCGAGGACAGAGCGATCGAGCTCCGGTTAAATATATACGTCGCCAGACCCTAAAAAATGCCGAGCGCTTTATCACCCCAGAATTGAAAGAATTCGAAGATAACGCTCTAAGTGCAAAAAGTCGCGCCCTAAGCCGTGAAAAACAACTGTATAGCGAACTCTTGGAAACCCTCAATGTGGATCTGCAACGCTTGCAGGACTGCGCCGCCGCAATCTCAGAGATCGATCTGTTGGCAACTCTGGCAGAACGTGCCCATACATTGAACTTTTGCAAACCCGAACTGACTGAGGAACCGGGAATCAATATCCAGAGCGGTCGTCATCCGGTGGTGGAACAGGTTTCTTCAGAGTCCTTTGTGGCCAATGACTTACAGATGAATGCTGAGCGCAAAATGCTAATCATCACCGGTCCCAATATGGGCGGCAAATCGACCTATATGCGGCAGGCGGCGTTAATTGTGCTTATGGCTCAGATTGGCAGTTTTGTGCCCGCCTCCAGCGCCAAAATTGGATTGGTCGATCGCATCTTTACCCGAATAGGTTCATCGGATGATCTGGCGGGAGGACGCTCCACTTTTATGGTGGAGATGATGGAGACCGCCAATATACTGCACAATGCGACTGACCGCAGTTTGGTATTAATGGATGAAGTGGGTCGAGGCACCAGCACCTTTGATGGATTATCTTTAGCCTGGGCCTGTGGCTTCCATCTCGCCGAAAAAGTCCAGGCGTTCACTCTTTTTGCCACTCACTACTTCGAACTAACCGCACTGCCAGAAACTGTTGGCAACACTGTTAATGTGCACCTTGACGCCACAGAGTACAACGATAACATCGTATTTTTACACGCTGTGCAGGAGGGCCCTGCCAGTCAAAGCTACGGCCTACAGGTAGCAAAATTGGCCGGTATACCCAGAGAAGTAGTAGATCTTGCAAAACGAGAACTCAACCGGTTAGAAGCAAAAAGTCAGCTGATAGATCCAATTCGGGAGGACGGGAGAACAGCCGTTAATCCAGCACCGCAAACTGAATTATTCCCAGAGACCGCCAATACAGCCTTACAGGAACTGGTGGAAAAGCTACAGCCCGATGAGCTATCCCCTAAGGAAGCATTGGATACGATCTATAAACTCAAAAAGCTACTCTGACGCAGCGGTTATCTTAAACGCGCTATACTCAAAATAAGCTTAACTATGCATTCACAGTCGGCTTCTTCCTGCTATAATGCCGCGCCGAAATTGATCGCTAACACAAGAGATTTTAAAAATGACCTTTATTGTTGGAGAAAATTGCATCAAGTGCAAATACACGGATTGCGTGGAAGTCTGCCCAGTGGACTGCTTCTACGAGGGTCCGAATTTTCTCGTTATTCACCCCGACGAATGTATAGACTGCGCGCTCTGTGAACCGGAGTGTCCTGCAGAAGCCATTTATGCGGAAGATGAAATACCTGAGGGTCAGGAAGTATTTTTAGAGTTAAACACCGAACTAGCCGATGTTTGGCCCAATATTACCGAGCAAAAGAAACCTGCCCCCGATGCCGCAGAATGGGATGGGGTTGAAGACAAATTGCAATACTTAGAACGCTAAACGCTTACCATGCACCCGTAGCTCAGCTGGATAGAGTAGGTGGCTTCGAACCACTTGGTCGGGGGTTCGAATCCCTCCGGGTGCACCATATTTAAAGGGCTGTAGCGATTTATCAAATCGTTATTTGCCCACTATTGTAAAGATTGCCCGCTATTTTAGATGGAAATGCCTTATTTTTTCATCACCTTGGCGATCTTTTCACCGCTTCTACCCACCACATAACCGCCTAGTCCCAACTGCAAAAGCATCCACGCTTCATCGCGCAAGGGTGTAGCCAATAAGCCCAAACTATCACCCACGGCCAGTGCTAAGAATGTCAGCATTGTTATTGGTATGGTAAGCGGATCTCGACTTTGATTCCTATGTTCCCATAAGGTTTATCAAAATGGTGTTCTGTCCGCTGGTTAAACGTGATGGGCTCAAAACCAATCAGATTATGGTGATAATAATTACCGTATATTTCAATAAGAAAGGACTCAGTCAAAAAACGCAAGCCCGCTTGCAGCTTTAAATTATAATTTGGAGCTGAGACAACAGCGCGATAGTTAGAATAATTCAGATATACAAGATCACTATTAACGAAAGCCTCAACATCACCATAAACAGGAATGCTATTGGCTGCACTCAAATTTATTTGATTAAGTCGCCAAACATCACGCTGCGGAAACTTTTTGAATACTTCTGTTATTGCATCACCTAG
>JANXGQ010000091.1 GCA_024959305.1 Porticoccaceae bacterium
AACCTGTGGTAGTACTATCGTCAGAGTTGTAGGTAATCACTACCTCTTCCTGTGTACCATCCTCTGATTTAGTACTAGCAGATACATAAACCAATTGCTGCTGCGAGCCACTTAAACTGGGAATAGATACAACTGACTCGGCAGAGCCAGAGCCTGTGCTCACACCAGAGCCTGTGCTCACATAGGTGGTGGTGTCCTCTAAACTAAAGGTAACACCACCACTGACATCAGCTGTATCATCTGCGGTCGCGGTGTAAATAACCTGTGCTGCACCCGCATTTTCATCGACCGAGGCACTCTCTCCCGAGGTGATAACAGGCGCAATCTCATCGAGATCGTTAACCGCCAGTGTGACTGCCTGCTGACTGGCATTGCCCGCCGTATCGGTGGCAACCACTGTAAAGTTGTATTGATCCTGAGTCTCATAGTTGGGATCTGCGGATAGGCTGACTGCACCGGTTGTGGCATCAATACTAAGCTGAGAGCTATCAGGCTCTGGCTCTGATATAAGCGTCAGATTATGGCCATAGCCTTCAAAGTTAAAGCCAACCGTATTACTGCTGGAAGAGAAGCCAATATGGGTCTCTGTTACCTCTGCTGAAATATCGAACACCAGCGTCAATAGCTCATCAGGTAGGACTGTATTTGACCAGTTGCCAAATAAGGATGCCCAGGCCACATCGACAAAGCTGTCGGTGGAGGCATTATTATCATAATCAGCGGTATCCGCACTCGGCGTGCTGTTAGTAAATATAAGATCGCTGGCAAGCACATTTGTAAGACCTGCTACGTTTAGAACTTGGCTATCGAAATGAACACGCAGACCTAGACCAGTCAATGTATTGTCGTCAGCGTTATAGCTTACGGTCACTGTTGCCTGACTAGCGTCCTCGGATACGGTGCCTTCAGATACAAATACCTGCTGGGTATCCGCAACCAGTTCTGGAATAGAAATTCCCGATCCCTGTGGTTCTGATTCTGCATCACTGCCTGCAGCCAAGCTAAAGCTAATGCCGCCACTGGTGTCTGCACTATCATCTGCAGTCGCCGTGTAAATAACCTGTGCCACACCGCTATTCTCATCAATAGCCGCCGCCACGTCGCCAGAGGTGATAACAGGCGCAATCTCATCGAGATCGTTAACCGCCAGCGTGACTGCCTGCTGACTGGCATTGCCTGCCGTATCGGTGGCAACCACTGTAAAGTTATATTGATCCAGCGCTTCGTGATCTGGATCTGATGCCAAGGTAACCGCGCCGCTATTCTCATCAATGCTTAATGCTGCATCACTATCTGCAGCTAAGCTGTAGGTAGCCCCACTATCATCCGAGTTCGCAATATAGACAACCTGATCTGCACCCGCATTTTCATCGATCGAGGCACTCTCGCCCGAGGTGATAACAGGCGCAATCTCATCGAGATCGTTAACCGCCAGTGTGACTGCCTGCTGACTCGCATTGCCTGCCGTATCGGTGACAACCACTGTAAAGCTATACTCAGACTGAGTCTCATAATCTGGATCACTGGCCAGAGTCACTGTACCTGTATTTGCATCAATTGATAGTGCCGGATCGCTGCCCGCTGCCAAGCTAAAGGTTACGCCATCGCTTACATCGGCAGAATCATCTGCTGTCGCTGTATAGATAATCTGTCCAGCACCGCTATTTTCATCAATAGCATCCGCAGAATTGCCAGAGGTAATAATTGCTGCCGTATCATCGAGATCATTGATGACCAGAGTAACTGATTGCATAACGTCCTCGTTAACGCCATCTGAAGCTACAACGGTAAAGCTATAGGCAGACTGAGCTTCATGATCTGGATTATCAATAAGAGTTACCACACCCGTGTCAGAATCTATGGTAAATCCTTGGCTCATATAATAACGAGAAATAGAGTCTGTCAATGATGATAATGCATTACCAAACAATACGTCTGATACCCTAAACTCAGCCGAAGCAACACCTGGTTCAAGCTCAAATGTTAGCTCAGCTATTGGATCATCAATAATGCTGGGTAAATCTGGGAAGAAAAGACCGGCTACTTTTATCTCACCAATAACAGTTTCTTCAACAACAACCAGCGCACCCTCAGAAGGGAAAGACATCTGCGGCGCGATTATTTCTGCATCATTGTAAGTAATCACCAAATCAAAATTTTGAAGGCCATCTACGTAGTCACCTGACACTGAGTCATCAACAAAAAGTTGTAAGGTAATCGAGCCATCCACATTTTCAACAAAGCGTTGTTCTACGGCGCCAGCTTGAACATGATATGAAGACACCAAATCATAGTTAACATCGCCGCCTAGGTTATTGGCAACGTTGTATACCACCTGTCCAGCACCCACATTTTCGTCGACAGAAGCGCTATCACCAGAGGTAATAACGAGCCCAACTTCATCAAGATCGTTTACCGCCAATGTCACTACCTGCTGGCTGGCATTACCAGCCGTATCGGTGGCAACCATTGTAAAGCTGTATTGATCCTGTGTTTCATAGTTGGGATCTGTGGCTAAGGTAACCGCGCCAGTTGCCGCATCAATACTTAAGGCTGCATCACTGCCTGCAGCCAAGCTAAAGCTAATACCGCCACTGGTGTCTGCACTATCATCTGCAGTCGCCGTGTAGATAACCTGAGCTGCGCCGCTATTTTCATTAATAGCAGTAGCTGTATCTCCAGAAGTAATGGTAGGTGCAACTTCATCAAGATCATTGATCGATAGACTAACAGCCTGCTGAGAAGCATTATCAAAGGCATCGGTTGCTACAACCGTGAAGCTGTAACTAGACTGCGATTCGTGATCAGGATTTGTCGAAAGCGTAACCGCACCAGTA
>JANXGQ010000068.1 GCA_024959305.1 Porticoccaceae bacterium
TTCTGGCTACCAGTTTTTACAGCAACAGATTATCCAGTTAAATGCGCTCAATCCGCAGGTGGCGGCAAGGTTAGTCACTGCTTTGACCAAATGGAAAAAATTTCCCGAACCCAACCGCCAATTGATGCGCGATGCTCTGCAACTGATCGCCAGCAAGCAGGATTTGGTTAAGGATCTGCGCGAGATAGTCAGCAAATCATTGTAGCTGGGTTAGCTTTTATAATCTGGGTATAGTGGTTTAAGCCCCGAGGGTGCTTTATCAGCGCTCCTTTGTTTGGGCATATAAGCTTGTAAATTTTTAATAATAGTTTTGCTGTTAACTGTTGCTCTATTCGCATTTTCAATCTCAGCTTTAAACAGTTGCTGGTCTAAAACAGCAAACTGTTCCAGTAGCTGATCATTCTCCATGATTGTTCCCAGCTGTTTTAATGATCTCGGCGGTTGCTCTGGAAATGCCTCAGCGCCCCATTGCAAAATAGCGTCGCGCATAGCGCCGAGGCTATTATCTGCGGCCAGCTTTTCTATCTGTTTAAGTTGCTGTTTAGAACTGGAGATAGCGGTGATTGGTGCTGTGGTTTTGCGGCGAGGCGGAGTGCGGCGCAAGTACAGCAGGGCCACAAGGGCGGCAATTAATAGCGCATTAAGGGTCAGTGACCAGCGGGTGACGGGCGATGTTTCGCTCTGTACGCTGGGTGAGTTAAGGGCAGGGGCGGTATTATTGGCAGCTGCTAAATTGTCGCCAGAGTTATTCTGTGGCGCTGTATCAGCGGCAATCACTGTAAAAGAACGAGCGGGGAGGCGGCTGGTTTGCATGCGCTTATTAAGCGTATCCCACCATTCAATTTCAATGGCCGGCAGGGTTAATGCTCCCTCCTGATTGGGTACCATGGCCGTGCTCTCCGAGCGCAGTCCAAGAATACCCTGAGCATTTTGTTGATCTTCCAGTTTCGGTTGATCTGGGTATATTTTAAAGCCGTTATTTTCGTTTTTTGGCTTTTCAATGGTTGGCAATGGTTGGATCTGTGCCGCAGTTAGTCCCTGAGCGCTGATATTAATGGTTCTGATAATCGGCTCGCCCACTGTTAGGCTATTTGAATGATGGCTCCAGGTTTCCCTTAGGGATAGTTTGCTACTGGGCATCCACTGGTTGGGGGCTATATGGGCGGGTCTGGGCATTATATCCAGGGTTTTGGCTTCGGTAAGGCGCAGTATGCGCTTGCCTCGGGAAAAGAAACCGCCAAATTGACCGCCACGGCTGGTCTCAAAGGCACTGATGCGCTGGGCGGGAATACTTAGCTTTCCCGCAGTCTGAGGAAATACAGCGAATTTGATTTCTACCACCAAATGATTTTTGCCATGGATTACTTTTTGGAACTGGGTTTCGCCAATTCTCTGCACTAGCACATCGGGAATTTCAAGTTCTGATAGGGATAAATCCTGCAACTGCACAGAGGTATATAGGCGCTGTGTCAAAATAATCTGTTCTTGAATATAGGCCGAGTTTTTATCGATTGAAGTCTCTGTGAATACAGGTTGATCCACAGCGCCGTTGCCAGCCGAGTTGGCGGGGCGAACCAATATCTTTAGGCTGTTGCTGGCATGGCCTTTAAAGCTGAGTGCCGGTATGGAAAGTTGTCCCTGACGTTTTGGCAGCAATAGCATTTTCCAGCTAGTGGAGGATGTGCTGGTGCCATTCATCCGTGAGGACTGTTGTTGGCGGCTATTAGAGACGATCTCAAAGTCTCTCTGGATAGGGCTAAAGTCGGGTTCCCCAGCTGCTGTATCTCCGTAGATTACGGTTAGTTGCAGTGTTTCATTGGCTTCCAGCTCTGTTCTATCCGCTGTTAGGCTTAGAGCGGCCCAGCAGGAGGCGCAGGCAGATAGTATTAAAAAGGTTAAGGCAGTTTTTAAATAGTAATTTTTCATTTACCAGCGCTCTTGCTCATTGGGTGGTTTTGGGCGGCGTTGCTGCATAGCACGCTGCTGGGACTGATAGCGAAACTTTTGGCGCAATAGACC
>JANXGQ010000061.1 GCA_024959305.1 Porticoccaceae bacterium
GACGTCCGCTAAACAAGCTTCGTTTTCGGCCTGCTCTTTTTGCAATTTCTCAATTTCATTTTCCAGTTTTTTAGATTTTTTAGATAAGGGAGAAAGTTTTTTTCGCGTCTCTGCTGATTGCTGTCGCTGAAGTTTTTTCTCTGCACTGCCAGCTGATTTTGTAATTTCAGAATTCTGACTTGATGCCTCTTCGGCGATAGGCTGCGCAGCTTCAAGAGCATCCGGAACACGGTTGTAATTTTTTAACCACTGCTGATAATCTTTTAGATCGCCGTCAAATTCATCAACCGATCCATTGGCCACTAGATAAAATTCATCGACTGTATTACGCAGCAAATGTCGATCGTGAGAGATCACCACAAGTGCACCCTCGTAACCCTGCAGCGCCATTGTCAATGCATGTCGCATTTCCAGATCCAAGTGGTTAGTTGGCTCATCAAGCAACAGAAGATTAGGTTTTTGCCAGACAATAAGAGCCAGCGCAACACGCGCTTTTTCACCACCAGAAAAGTCTTTAATCGGCTCCAGTGCTTTATCACCATTGAAATCAAAGCCGCCGAGAAAATTGCGGATTGATTGCTCGGTTGATTTTGGACTGATTCTTTGGATATGTAGAAATGCACTTGCTTGTAAGTCTAAAACTTCTAACTGATGTTGCGCGAAGTAACCAATTTTTATATTTTCACCGTAGACGCGCTTGCCGTCGAGCAAGTCTAAGTCGCCGGTTAAACTGCCAATCAGCGTCGATTTACCTGCACCATTTGGGCCGAGCAACCCGATCCGCGTGCCGGGATGTAAATCAAAATTAACCTGCCTGAGGATTTTCTTATCGCCGTAACCTAAATCTGCCTGACTCAGATTTACCAATGCGCTGTGGGCTTTTTTGGGAATAGGGAAATTAAAGTAAAATGGCGAATCGACATGAGCTGGCGCAACATCTTCCATACGCTGTAATTCTTTAACACGACTCTGCGCCTGCTTGGCTTTCGATGCCTTGGCGCGAAATCTTGCAATAAAACCTTCAACTTCTTTTCTGCGTTTTTGCTGTTTTTCAAAACTCGCCTGCTGCAGCGCCAAGCGCTCGACACGCACTCTTTCAAAAATCGAATAATTGCCTTTGTAAGAGTTGGTTTTTTGATTTTCGATATGCACAATTCGCTCGACAACATTATCGATAAAATCTCGATCGTGAGAAATAATTAACAGGGTCCCGGGATAATTTTTTAACCACTGCTCCAGCCACAATGTAGCATCTAAATCGAGGTGATTAGTCGGCTCATCCAGCAGCATTAAATCGGAGGGACTCATCAGCGCCTGAGCGAGATTTAAGCGTATCCGCCAACCACCGGAAAAGCTATTTACCGGACGGGTAACTTCCGACTGAGAGAACCCCAAACCATGCAATAATTGCTCGGCGCGATAATGAGCATCGAAGCCATTGGCAGCATCCAGTTTTTCATATTCTAAGGCCAGACGGTCGTTATCTTCGTCTAGCAACGCTTTATCAATGGCTTTTTCTATCGCACGCACATGGGAGTCGCCATCGAGAACATAATCTACCGCACTGCGCTCAGAGTTCGCCAGCTCCTGCGCCATATGAGCGATTCGCCAACTTGAAGGGATAAACAGATCGCCGGCATCCTGTGCAATCTGACCGAGTAATAGCTTAAACAGACTCGACTTGCCGGTGCCATTGCCGCCAATAATGCCTATATGTTGGCCGGGGTGAATAACTAACTCTGCCTCGTCTAACAATACTTTTATGCCACGACGCAGTTCAATATTACTTAATGTAATCATAGGGGGATTATTACCAAAATTTTATTCGAAACCTAAAAAGCCGCCTGACTGGTGACTCCACAATTTGGCATATAGCCCGTTCTTGGCGAGTAACTGCTGGTGGGTGCCCTGCTCTACTATTTTACCCTGATCAAAAACAATCAACTTATCCAGCGCCGCAATAGTCGACAGCCGATGAGCGATAGCAATAACCGTTTTACCTTCCATCAATTGGTTGAGACTCTGCTGAATAGTCGCTTCAACTTCAGAATCCAGCGCTGAAGTCGCTTCGTCCAGCACTAGGATCGGCGCATCTTTCAACAACACTCTGGCAATAGCAACTCTCTGGCGTTGACCGCCGGAAAGTGTCACGCCGCGCTCACCGACATGGGCATCATAGCCACGGCGGCCTTTGTTATCGCGCAGATTGAGAATAAACTCATGGGCCTGCGCCTGTTTGGCAGCGGCGATCATCTGCTCTTCACTGGCATCAGGTCGGCCAAACATAATATTTTCCCGCAACGAGCGATGCAGAAGCGAGGTGTCCTGAGTAACCATGGCAATATTATCGCGCAAACTCTCTTGGGTCACATTACTCAGATTCTGCCCATCAATAGAGAGCGCACCGCTCTGAATATCAAAAAAGCGCAGTAGCAGACTCACCAACGTAGATTTACCGGCACCACTGCGTCCGACAATACCGACCTTTTCTCCGGCAACAATCGTCAGATCGAGTTTATCGAAGACCTTCTCATCTTCGTTATAAGTAAAGTCAACAGCATCAAAACGAATTTCACCCTTATCCACCACCAACTCTGTGGCGGTCTCGCTGTCGGTAACCGCATGGGGGATAGAGATAGAATTAATACCATCCTGCACGGTGCCTATATTTTCAAACAGACTGCCGATCTCCCACATAATCCAGTGAGACATGCCAATCAAGCGAATCGACAGACTCATCACAATAGCAATGGCTCCCGGAGTGACCGCACTCTGAGTCCAGAGATAAATGCCCAGCGCCGCAGTGCTAAACACCAACAGCATATTGAGAGTCCACAGGTAGATATTGAGCTTGGTGACCAAGCGCATCTGCGGGTGAACCGTATCGAGAAATTCGCTCATCCCATCTTTGACATAAGCGGCTTCGCGAGCACTGTGGGAAAACAGTTTAAGGGTGATAATATTGGTATAGCTGTCAACGATGCGCCCAGTCATCAGGGAGCGCGCATCCGCCTGTAACATGGCGATATTTTTCATCCGCGGCACAAAGTGGCGCTGCACAAAAATATAGACAAGCAGCCAAACCAACAGTGGCAGGCAGAGCCGCGGATCGGCACTGGCGACCAGTATCAGTGTTGTTGCCAGATAGATAATCAAAAACAGAATAACATTGAGCAGCTTCATCACCGTGTCGCGCACAGCGAGCGCAGTCTGCATCACTTTAGTGGCGATACGACCACTAAATTCATTCTGAAAGAAGCCGTAGCTTTGACTTAACAGGTAGCGATGGGCCATCCAGCGCACCGACATGGGAAAATTCCCCATCAATGTCTGATGGACCACCATTGAGTGCAATGCACTGGCGACAGGAATGACAACCAGCACAAACACCGTCATGGCGACCAGCGTTTCCCATGAATCGGCAAAGAATGTTTCAGGGTCACTGCTCACCAGCCAATCGACTACCTGACCAAGAATGCCAAATAACAGCGCTTCAGAGACCGCGGTAACCGCAGTGAGAAACGCCATCAAAATCAACCAATACTCTATGCCACGGGTGTAATGGCGGCAGAACTGGTAAATTCCACGGGGCGGTTTCTGGGGAGACTCGGCTGGAAATGGGTTAATCAGCCGTTCAAAAAAGCCAAACATTTATTGTCCTGATAATAAGACGAAGCGGTTCGTAGTCGTCACTAGTATTTCAGGCAAGCATAATAACAATATCCAAGCCTCCTCAGGAGAAACAAATGATTTTAAACGCTCTATTTGCGTAAAGATTTTGTTTTTAGCCATGATACTCAATGCAACCTTCGCAAGATCGATTGATCTCGAAGCCGAGAGAATGATTGAAAGTCTCGCCAACTTGCAGTTTGACATACTCGGCAGCCCACAGATTAAAAGTGATTCGATAAACCCCGTGCTTGCCCCCGTGGATCGCCCGCACCGGTTACTGGTTATCGTCATCAGTCGAAAGGCCTGTACAACATCACCGGCAATATTAAGCCGATCGCCAAGGTCCACATACCCTTAGCCTACTATGGGCGACCCCTACAAAATGCCGATGCCCTGCGCGCAGTTTCACATCTATACTCGAATATAATAGACTCATTCGAGCGCGCATCGCATAGGGGCAGCGCCGAAAATATCACTCTTTACCAATTAGCAGATGCAGAGGCCGATGGTCTCTTTGGTAGGCAGCTCGAATTAGATGCTCCCGACCCAATTATGTGCCTGGCGACAGTGAGTGAATGCAAGACACTTGTGGAGGAATGTTTAGCAACCTGTACGGTTCCGTGCACCAACCCTATAAAAAAGAGACACGGTGCAGAATTAAGCAACTTACTAACCAAGGCTCTCAAAGTCAGGCCCTGGCTGTGATGTATGGCTCCGCCTGCTGGGCTCGAACCAGCGACCCAATGATTAACAGTCATTTGCTCTACCAACTGAGCTAAGGCGGAGTAGTGTCATTTCCTAGAGCGGGGCATTTTAGGCATCTCACCTAGGTGAGTCAACAATTTCCGACGCTTAAACCTAGAAACATCAGTTCATCGCTTACCCTTCTTTAGCCATATGGTCACTGCCTGTGAGCAGTGCCTTATTTTGTGGCTCTATTTTTGGGGCAATAATTAAAAAAATAGCTACACATGACTGTATACTTGGGGGTAACTGTCCGGTTTAATTTTTCAAGGTTAATTAATACTGATGAAGAGCCATATACTCTGTTCTATTCGCTACTCTATAGTGCTGTTGATGCTGTGCGCCGGCTCTTTAACCGCAGCTGATTCAACAGGGGAAAAACTGCTTGTTCGCAGTTATTTTGAGCCCATTTTTAAAGGACTCAGTGAGCAACTGTCTACCTATGAGTCCCAGTATAAGCAAGACCCGGTTGCTTACCGTGATTTTATTGATCAATATATTAGGGCTCACTGGCACGCTGGGTCTACTGCCAGCGCCCTGATTGGCAGGGATAATTTTAGGGTTCTGGATGCTGCTCAGAGGCAGGGGCTGGTAGCAGCTGTAGATGCTACGCTGGAGCGCTATGCGTTCGAGGGACTTGAATACTATGGTGGGCAGCACTTTAAGTTGGTCGATGTGGCTATTAGCGCCTCTGGCAAAATGGGCTGGTTGCAGGTTTTGATGGAGTCGCCGATTATTCCAGATCTCAATCTGGATATTCTTATTAAGCGTACAGCTCAGGGTGTCTGGAAGGCCGTTGATGTGCGTTTTAAAGGCATTACCTATGTGGCGGTGAAAAAACATCAATTTCGCAAGATACTGCATAAAAAAGGCAGTCAGGCGTTGATTGATACCCTAACTGTGAAAAATAATGATTTTTTTGCCACTCTCTGTAGTGCCGCAGACAAAAAAGGTGATCAGCCTTGTTGATCACCCAAAAAATACAACCTATCAAGCCGTTGAGCGTGGTCAGCGATTATGCCCCCGCCGGCGATCAGCCCGATGCGATCAAAGGCTTGGTGGCTGGTTTGGAAAATGGCTTGGCGGCGCAAACTCTACTGGGAGTCACTGGTTCGGGAAAGACCTTTACCGTTGCCAAAGTTATCGAAGAGGTACAGAGGCCAACTATTGTCTTGGCTCATAATAAAACCTTGGCCGCCCA
Source organism: Porticoccaceae bacterium (assembly GCA_024959305.1). Lineage (GTDB taxonomy): Bacteria > Pseudomonadota > Gammaproteobacteria > Pseudomonadales > Porticoccaceae > HTCC2207. The sequence continues at coordinate 5,618 of JANXGQ010000061.1, forward strand.
GCTCTATGGTGAGTTTAAAGGGTTCTTCCCCAACAATGCCGTGGAGTACTTTGTCTCCTACTATGACTATTATCAGCCTGAGGCCTATGTGCCCTCGTCGGACACCTTTATTGAAAAAGATGCCTCTATCAATGCCCATATAGAGCAGATGCGTCTGTCGGCCACCAAGTCTCTGATGGAGCGTCAGGATGTTATTGTGGTGGCCACTGTATCTTCTATCTATGGACTGGGTGATCCCAGTTCCTACCTTAAGATGGTTCTGCATATCTCTCGGGGCGATCAGATGGATCAGCGTTCTATTTTGCGTCGCTTGGCCGAATTGCAGTATAGGCGCAATGATATGGATTTTAGTCGAGCGTCCTATAGGGTGCGTGGGGATGTGATTGATATTTACCCAGCAGATTCTGATTTTGAAGCGTTGAGGATCCAGTTATTTGACGAAGAAATCGAAGATCTCACTCTGTTTGATCCACTGACCGGAGAGGTGTTGCGGAGGGTTCCCAGATTTACTATCTATCCCAAAACTCATTATGTTACGCCCAGAGAGAAAGTATTGGATGCGGTGGATAAAATTCAGCAAGAGTTGGCAGAGCGGTTGCCGCAACTGCGTTCTGCGGATAGGTTGGTCGAGGTCCAGAGGCTTCAAGAGCGCGTTCGTTACGATACAGAAATGATGCGGGAATTGGGCTACTGCAACGGTATTGAAAATTATTCCAGATACCTCTCTGGGCGGACTCCCGGTGAGCCACCGCCCACTCTGTTCGATTACCTGCCGGACAATGCGCTGATGGTGATTGATGAGTCCCATGTCACGGTGCCGCAGTTGGGGGCTATGTATAAGGGCGATCGTTCGCGCAAAGAAACGCTGGTTGAATACGGCTTTAGATTGCCTTCAGCTCTGGATAACCGTCCACTGCGTTTCGATGAGTGGGAGGCCATAGCGCCGCAGATGATTTTTGTATCAGCCACCCCAAGCCGTTACGAGGAGGCCAATGCGGGGCAAATTGTTGAGCAGGTGGTAAGACCCACTGGATTATTGGATCCACAGATCGAGGTGCGTCCTGCATTAACTCAGGTCGACGATGTGTTGTCGGAAATTGGCGTTAGAGCAGGCAATAACCAGCGCGTGCTGATCACAGTACTTACCAAACGGATGGCCGAGGACCTCACTGAATATTTGGATGAGCACGGTGTTCGGGTGCGTTATTTGCACTCGGATATAGAGACGGTGGAGCGGGTTGAGATTATTCGGGATTTGCGGCTGGGTGAATTTGATGTGCTGGTGGGGATTAATCTTCTGCGAGAGGGTTTGGATATACCCGAAGTCTCTTTGGTGGCTATTTTCGATGCAGATAAGGAGGGGTTTTTACGTTCCGAGCAGTCGTTAATTCAGACCATTGGTAGGGCGGCTCGCAATCTTCATGGCAAGGCGATTCTCTATGCGGATAAAATCACTGGCTCAATGCAACGAGCCATAGACGAGACAGAGCGTCGCCGCAGCTTACAGTTAAACCACAATAAACAATTTGGAATCGTGCCCAAGAGCATCCGCAAAGCTGTTGCCGATATTATGGAGGGCGCCTACGCGGCAACGGGCCGCAACAAACGCGGCAAAAAAGTCGCTGAAGACGGTGCTGTCTATGATATTGAGGTGGGGCAACCCATTGAAAATATAGCCAGAGAAATCAAGCGTCTTGAAGATAAAATGTATCAGCATGCCCGTAATCTTGAGTTTGAAGAGGCTGCTAAGACC
>JANXGQ010000049.1 GCA_024959305.1 Porticoccaceae bacterium
CCGGTGAAGGTGGACATATAATTGCACCGATTTGACTGGCTCTAAGCATCAACTCACAGTGACCGGTGTGCAGTGGTGTCTCACGGGGCACAATCACCAGTTTGCGACGCTCTTTTAACACCACATCAGCGGCTCGAACCATTAGATTATCAGCGTGGGAATGAGCAATTGCGGATAATGTCTTTATAGAGCAGGGAACCACAGTCATACCGGCGGTTTTAAACGATCCGCTGGCAATGCTGGCGCCAATATTCTTATTGCTGTGTACCACATCGGCAAGCGCTTCAACCCGCTCAGCAGTCCAGTCGGTTTCAATACCAATATTCATGCGCGCCGCTTGGCTTATTATTAGATGCACTTCCACATCCTCGCGCTCAGCGAGCTTTTCAAGCAACCGTATCCCGTAGATAACACCACTGGATCCAGACAGACCAACAATCAGTCGCATCACAAATACTTACCTCAAATCAGAGAATCCCAAGCGGTCAAGAGTAACACTTTAGGGTGCCATGAAAAATAGTTAGTTTGAGGCGCTTTCCAACTTTAGATCCTTACGCAACACCTTGCCTACATTGGACATTGGCAATTCATCCCGAAACTCAATAAATTTCGGCACCTTGTAACCCGCCATATTCTGTTTACAGAAATCAATCACCTGTTTCTCGCTCAACTCGGGGTTCGATCTGACCACAAATATTTTGACTACCTCCCCTGCCTTTGTGTCTGGAATGCCAATGGCAGCGCATTGCAAAACTTCGGGATGAACAGTGAGCGTCTGCTCCAATTCATTGGGATAGACATTAAAACCAGATACCACAATCATATCCTTAAGGCGGTCTACAATCTTAATATAGCCCTCGTCGTCGACAAAAACGACATCGCCCGTATGCAACCAACCGTCAACGATAGCTTCCTCGGTTTTCTCTGGGCATTGCCAGTAGCCTTTCATCACTTGGCCGCCGCGTATACAGAGCTCTCCCACCCCACCAACTTCCTGCTCAACGCCATCCTGATCAATTACCTTAATCTCTGTCCCCGGAACCGGAACCCCCACCGTGCCAAGTTTTTGAAATCTCGGCGGATTCATAGATACCACCGGCGAGGCTTCAGTCATTCCATAACCCTCACTGACTACACAGCCTGTAGCCGCCTGCCAATCCCTCGCCACAGATTCCATAAGAGCCATGCCCCCCGACAGGGTAATGCGCAATTGAGAGAAGTTTAGGCTTTTAAACTTTGGATGCTTTAAAAGAGCGACAAACAGGGAATTTAAACCACAAAAAACATCAAACTTATAGTTTTTGATTGATTTTATAAATCCAGAAATATCCCTTGGATCCGGTATCAAAATACTATGGCCTTGAATGGCTGGAATTATTCCCAAACACAGCGAGTAGGCGTAAATATGGTAGAGTGGCAACGGGGCAACCATCACAGGCTGCTCCAGCGACCCTTTCACATTGGACAGAACAGCCAAAGACTGGGCAATGTTCGCCAGCACCGTCTGCTGGGTGAGTATCGCGCCTTTAGAAGCTCCGGTGGTGCCCCCAGTATACTGCAATGCACAGATATCATCGGGCTCTGGCAAATGCCCCCTAAAAGTAATCCCAGCAGCTAATGTATCCAAGAAAGGTATCCATTTACCCGACCTGATTTTTTTCCAGCGGCCAGTCAATCGCATTAAAATAGAGCCCAACAGCCTCTTTGAAGGCGGCAATAAGTCTATGGCGCGGGTGACTATCACATGTTCAATATTTGTACTGGGCAAAGCCTTGCTCAGAGTGTCGTAGAATTGATCCAGTACAACAACCACCTTGACATTGGCATCATTAAATTGATGGACTAGCTCTCTAACCGAATACATCGGGTTGGTATTCACCACCACCAAACCCAGACGCCAAGCCGCCAGAGCAACCACCGGATATTGGATAAGATTTGGCAACTGAATAGCAATTCGATCGCCGGCAGTTAGTTTGAGTTGTTTTTGAAAGTAACAGGCTACCCGTCGAGATAATTGATCCACTTCCCCATAGCTCAGGGTCTGACCTAAGCAACTGAATGCAGGCTGTTCTTTACACTCTGAAACAGAGTCTAACCAAAGACCAATTAAAGATTGTGCCGGAAGTGAGGGTTGCTCAGAGGGCAGTCCCATTCTCTGTTGCGCCTCAATCACTGCTTGTGTTATCAACATGGGCGATATCCTATCACTCTAATCTCCTTATAATTGTAACCTAAACCACGATGTTTATGGCATGCTCAACCTTAACGCTCGCAGATTACCACAGTGGTTGACTTAACAACATATCCTGCTAAGCCCAGCAACAATCTATGGGCGCTGAGCTATTAAAAAACGTCGTCAGGACCTCTGCCAATCTCAGCGCATCTTTTGACCCTGTTAACTCGCGACAGGAGTGCATAGCCAGCTGGGGAATTCCAATATCCAATGTAGGCACACCCAGCCGCGAGGACGCGACGGGGCCTATGGTACTGCCGCAACCCATATCAGCGCGTGACACAAACTGCTGCACCGGCACCTGCGCCTGTGCGCAGAATTGCTTAAATAGGCTGGCGGTTATGCTGTTGGTCGCATAGCGTTGTTTTACATTGGTTTTGATCACCGGACCCCCATTGAGAATAGGCAGGTGCCCAGCATCATGTTTATCCATATAATTTGGATGCACAGCATGAGCGTTATCGCAGGAGATCAATAGTGACCGACCCATCACAGCACTGAGAATATTGTCGGAATTCTCGGCCGCAGCAATACGCGCAATCACCGACTCAAGAAAGGAGCCATCCGCACCCACGGCAGAGACGCTGCCCACTTCTTCATGGTCGTTACAGGCCATAATGCAGGTATTGGCAGCATCTGCCTTAATCAAGGATTGGGTGGCAACAAAACAGCTAAGTAGATTATCTAAGCGCGCGGCGGCTAAAAACTCCTTATCTAAACCGATCATTGCCGCAGGTTGGGTATCATAGAGACAGAGCTCAAAATCCAGTACCTGGTCATCAGCTTGCAGAAACCGCTGGCAGAGAATATCTCGAAAATCCGTTTTTTCTTTATTGTCTGTGAGTAACTTCACCAGCGGGGGAATATGGGTTTGCGGATTGACTGTACGCTCTTTATTTGCCTCGCGGTCGAGATGAATTGCCAAGCTGGGAATCACCGCCACCGGCTCTCGAAAATTAACCAGTTTCTGTTTTAAGCCATTACTTGAATCTCTATAAACTAGCCGCCCGGCAATGGACAGGTCTCTATCAAACCAAGGATTTAACAGTGCACCCCCATAAACCTCTACGGCAAGCTGAAAATAACCGCCTTTTTGTATCTCTGGCTGCGGCTTTAACATCAGACAGGGGCTGTCTGTATGAGCACCCAGCATACGCAGCCCGGATTCAGCTAGCGAGTCTGAACCCACCACAAAGGCAACGATTGACGACCCATTGCGAATCACAAAATGCTTGCCCCCAGGTTTTAGTGCCCACTGTTGAGCCTCACTCAACTCAGTAAAGCCGGCATCGGACAAGATCGCCACCATGCTAGACACAGCATGGAATGGGGTTGGCGATGCATCTATAAATTCACACAAACTGTGGTTAAATTGTTGTTGTTCCATTTTAGCGCCTTTGTACTACGTACTAAATGAGCCCTTTGTAAATTAGGATTAAAGCCACTCCCAGAATAAGCCTATAGATAACGAAGGGCAACATACCTATCTTATCCACAAGACGTAAAAAAGCATGGATACACAGATAGGCAGTGACCCCGGATACAGCAGTGCCCAGTGCTATTTCAAACCATGCCACCGAGGGCTGGCCTATCAACTGCAGCCCCTTATAGCCACCGCTAAGGGCAATAATGGGGATGGCCAGCAAGAAAGAGAATCGAGCTGCTGAGTTGCGATCAAAGCCAAGCGCCAATGCCGCCGTTATGGTGACACCGGATCTAGAGGTCCCCGGAATTAACGCAAAGGCCTGAGCCACACCCACCAAAAGGGCCGCTTGCCAAGTCATATTATGCATTGTCTTGGAACCTCTATAGCGCCAATCCGCCCATCCCAATAACAGACCGAAGACAATGGTAGTGGCCGCTATAACTGCTATAGAACGCAGATGTATCTCGATAAACCCGCCGGCAGCCAATCCGACAACCGCTGCCGGTAGAGTGGCCAAAATAATAAACCATGCCATGCGACTTTCCGCGGTTCTATCCTCACCGAAAAGAGTGTTTTTTAGCCAAGATTGCACAAGCAGAACAACATCGCCCCTAAAGTAAATAAGTACCGCGGCAAGAGAACCCAGATGTACGGCCACATCAAAGGCCAACCCCTGATCCTGCCAACCCAGAATGGCAGAGGGCAAAATAAGGTGCGCTGAGCTAGAAATGGGTAAAAATTCTGTTAACCCCTGAATAACGGCGAGCCACAAGGCCTGTATTAGATCCATAGTCTACGCCTCTCTCAGACGCTTTCTTTTTTGCCAGGCCTCGGCGCCGCGAAGATAGACCAGATCGACCTCTGTCACCGGCACAGCATTTCCTTGCTTATATTCAGTTTGCGCTATAGGCAAAATATCCTCGGCCTGTGGATAGACCTGTTTGTATAGGGCGGCTAATTCTGGCCTTGTCTCAAGCAACTGATCCGCCTCCCCAATAATAGCCAGCGGATCACCTGAAGCTGCCAGCGATAGCGCCTGCTCAGCACTCACCAGCTGATCATTTTCCAATACCACAACCTCGCCATCGCCATTTAACCCATAGCGACCCACACTGTATTCCGACATCCGCGCATCCAGCACCGCAATAATCTCTCGATTCTCAAGGTTTTTAGGTAGCGGACAATGGACTCGCAAATAGGTTGCCACCATCAATCTAAGTGTTGAAACTGGCACCACAGGGACCTGCGCACCATAGGCCAAGCCCTGCACCGCGGCAAAGCCGATACGCAATCCGGTAAATGAGCCCGGGCCTATAGTCACCCCAATAGCATCTAGCTGATTGAGCTTAAGCCCTGCTTCACTGAGGATATCCTGCACCATTGTCATCACTAATCTAGAGTGAGATCTGGGTTCATCCGAGTACTTGGCAATGCTATGACTGCCCACTTGGAGCGCTACAGAGCAGGCTACTGTGGATGTATCAACGGCCAGTATTGTGGTCATTAGCTACCCTGCGCAGGGGGAGGATTAGTTAACTAGTATAGCCTAAACAGCTAGATTCAGAGCATACAAAATATTTTTAAACCAATATCAGCTGGCTTTCACAGGGCTATTTAGAAGATCTACCCAAGCGCGCAGACAATTCTCGATTTAACCTCGTCCAACAGACCCAGGCCATCAATTGATTTAAAGATTGGTGACTGCTCACCGGAGTCGGCGAGGTCATTGTAAAATTTTACCAGCGGTTCCGTCTGACTATGGTAAACCGACAAGCGATTCCTAATCGTGTCTTCACGATCATCTTTGCGCTGAATAAGCGGCTCACCAGTTATATCATCCATATCGGGGGTTGCGGGAGGATTGTGTTCGATATGATAGACCCGTCCACTACCCTCATGGACACGTCGCCCACTGAGGCGCGACACTATCTGCTCATCGTCAACTGATATTTCGATCACAAAATCTATGCTAACGCCCGCGTCCATCAGTGCCTGAGCTTGTGGAATGGTTCGAGGGAAGCCATCGAGCAGAAACCCATTGGCGCAATCCGGCTGCTGAATACGCTCTTTGACCAGCGCAATAATCAGCTCATCGGAAACCAAAGCGCCAGATTCCATAATGTCTTTAACTTTTAGACCCAACTCAGACCCCGCTCTAATCGCAGCGCGCAACATATCGCCGGTAGATACCTGCGGAACGCCATATTTTTCTGAAATAAACTGCGCTTGAGTGCCTTTTCCTGCACCTGGGGGGCCTAATAAAATTAATTTCATTAATTGTATTCCTATAAGGTATTCAGTGACTGCGAACCATTAAACAACGCAACATCCAGACCTTTGTATTTTAGCTATAGGTCAATATATGGCAGTATAAAAAGGGGGGAGCACAATACACCGATTGGATAGTTCAAACAAGTTAAGCTGTACTTCAAATTACCTTATAATTGGAATTTTACAGCATTATTGCCATTTTAATTTTCAGCTTTTTTGGCGTTTTGCCAAGCTTTCTCTAGGGTCGCAATGGCAAGGGATTGATTCTGTTTTAAATCCAGCTCCGAGTCCACCGCCTCAAAGCGTCGTTTAAATTTATTATTAGATAATGCAAGTGCTCGCTCGGGGTCGATGGAGAGATGCCGCGCCAAGTTTACACAGGTGAATATTAGGTCTCCCAACTCTTCTTCCCTGCTGGCTTGATCGCCATTATCAACCTCGTCTTGCAACTCATCTAGTTCCTCTCTGACCTTGCTGATAACATCGCCAACCCCCGACCAATCAAAACCGACGCCGGCCGCCCTTTTCTGTAGTTTCATAGCGCGACCCAGCGCAGGCAGAGCCAGCGGAATATCATCCAAAATGCCAGGCTCACCTTTTTGTTGGCGCTCTTGCTGCTTGATCGATTCCCAGTTGCGCTTTATCTCCTGTTCGTCAATGGCAGTGCCCGCTCTAGTAGACTGCAAACTGCCCTCTGGAAACACATGGGGGTGGCGTCTGACCAGTTTGCAGGTAATTTTTGAAACCACCTGATCAAAATCAAACGCGCCCTGCTCCTCGGCCAACTGACAGTAAAAGATAATTTGAAATAACAGATCTCCCAATTCTTCGCTGAGATGGGTTAAGTCATTGCGGTCGATGGCATCCACAACCTCGTAAACTTCCTCTACGGTATATGCGGTAATGGATTTGTAGGTTTGCTTAATATCCCAAGGGCAGCCTGTCTCTGGATCGCGCAGCCGCGACATTAGGTATTGTAAATCTGTGACTGAGTAGTTTTTCGACATAGCAGGGATCCCATTGGTCACAGCGATATTGCTTTAAGCAAACAGCCCAGATGATAAATAGCGATCACCACGATCACAAATAATAGCCACAATGGTGGCATTTTCGACGCTCTTACTAAGCTCTAAAGCAGCAGCTATAGCCCCTCCCGAGGAGACGCCGCAGAATATACCCTCTTCTCTGGCCAGTCTGCGCATGGTCTGTTCAGCGGCGGATTGGGATATATCCATGACCAAGTCCACCTTGGCGGCCTCAAAAATACCCGGCATATAGGCCTGTGGCCAGCGCCTTATACCCGGGATTGAAGCACCGTCCTCCGGCTGTAACCCTATTATTTCAATCTCAGGGTTTTGAGGCTTTAGAAATGCGGATACGCCCATTATAGTGCCAGTGGTACCCATTGAACTGACAAAGTGCGTGATAGCGCCCTGAGTATCGCGCCAGATTTCCGGTCCGGTTGTTTGATAATGGGCCAGTGGATTATCGGCATTGTTAAACTGGTCTAAAACCACTCCCTCGCCCTGCGCCTGCATCTTTTGCGCCAGATCCCGCGCACCTTCCATACCCTGTTCAGCACTGACTAAAATCAGCTGTGCACCGTAGGCCTGCATGGCCCATTTGCGTTCATCGGTGGCATTTTCCGGCATTATCAGGGTTATTCGGTAGCCCAACATGGCGGCGGCCATGGCCAGCGCTATTCCGGTATTGCCGCTGGTGGCTTCAATTAGAGAGTCACCAGGCTTTATTTTTCCGCGGATTTCAGCCTGTTTTATCATATTGATGGCCGGCCGATCCTTAACACTGCCAGCGGGGTTATCGCCCTCTAGTTTTGCCAGTATGCTATTGGTGGTTTTGCCCGGCATGCGCTGCAACCGCACCATTCTGGTATTGCCAACAGTTTGATCAATTGTGGGGTATTGCATATTGTTGCCTCTGGGCATTCTTAATCAGCTAAAACCACTATTGTGCACTAAACCGAATCAAACTGCCGCTATCTAAAAGTCATAGATAATAAGGTTTTGGAATATCAAAAGTTTTCAAACAGGTACTGCAAGACTCAGACTAAAACTGCATAGGCCAGCGCATACTGTTTTTCATCCGATAGGCTCAATAACACCTGAGTGCCGCCCAGTGATTTCAACACCTCGGCAGCAGCGCCCTGCAAAGTGACCTGTGGAGCACCTGCTCGGTTATTGGAAATAACCATATGCTGAAAACTAACCCCCTGACCAATGCCTGTGCCCAGCGCTTTTGAAATGGCCTCTTTGGCCGCGAACCGCTTGGCAAGAAATGCCGTGCTCTGACTGCGCGCCCGATAATCTGCCAATTCGCTATCAGTGAGTATGCGTTGAGCAAATTTATCCCCATGTGATTCAACAGCATCGGCAATGCGCTGTATTTCAACTATATCTGCACCTATTGCTATGGTCATTGAGATTCCCCCGCAGAGGCAATATTAACATTGCTCAATTCGGATTCTGCATTCAAAAGATGTTGGCGATAAAGTTCACGACTGTTGAGTGTGCGGCCATCCAAATAAAAATCAATCACCTGACGGCTGAGCCGCTTGGCTGTTTTAATGGCTGATCGTTCAGAAAAATCACCCTGAGAAATTGCCATAATATCAGCTCCCTTTAATAGAGAACCCCTGTCGGCAGACTGGGCTGTAACCTTATTTAGACCATGCTCTGGAATATAGCGGTAAAAGCTCTCGGGCAATATGGGATTCCCATGTTCAGCCTCTGAGTCCAACGCCAGCCCATAACCCAATTCTTCGAGCAATAAGATTTCAAAGCGTCTTAATATTGTTTGATCTAACCCCTGCTCCGATAACTGCATCATTAAGTGGCAGTAGGATTCATAAAGAGATTGATGGGAATCCTGTTCGTGAAGCAATCGATAGAGGAGCTCGTTGATATAAAGCCCGACAAACAGCAATTCCTGCTGCAAAAAAACCGGCGTCTGAACAGCATCAGCGCGACTGAGTGTTTTTAACTCCCCCCGACCCTGCCAGTTAAATAGATATTCTGTATAGGGAAATAACGCACGATTGATGCTCCTTTTGTTGGGCTTGCGAAAACCCCGAGCCACACAGCGCAGGCGCCCGTAATTTCGAGTAAACAAGTCCACCAACAAGCTGGTTTCGCGATAGGGTCTTACATGCAGGACAAATCCGGGCTCAGACTCAATTCGCATATAAATCTACTCGTCCATATAACCAAGGCTGCGCAGCGCCCTCTCGTCATCGGACCAGCCGCTGCGAACCTTAACCCAAGTTTTAAGCATAATTTTACAGTCTAAGAGCGATTCCATATCGGCACGGGCCTGTTCACCGATCTTTTTTATTCTGGCCCCATTGGTGCCAATAAGGATTTTCTTTTGACCCTCTCTCTCCACCAAAATAAGTGCACTAATATGGGTGATATTACTCTCGACACGGAATTCTTCTATTTCCACTGTGACCTGATAGGGCAATTCTGCACCCAGTTGGCGGGTAATTTTCTCGCGCACAATTTCCGCCGCTAAAAACCGCTCACTGCGATCGGTAATCTGGTCTTCCGGGAAGACATGCGGCTTCGAGGGAATATAGGTTTTTATCTTTTCTTCAAGCTCATCAATATGGATGCGCCGCAGTGCGGATATAGGCACAAATTCCTCAGCTTCGACTTTGCCATTAAGAAAATCAATATGGGGCAGTAGCGCATCTCGATCTTCGATCATATCGACTTTATTGATCGCCACTAGAACCCGCGCAGATGAGTTGCTGAGCTGTTTTGCAACATAGTCGTCGGCATCACTCCACTCAAAGCGATCTACCACAAACACCACCAGATCCACATCCCCAATAACACTGCTGGCAGAGCGATTCATTACGCGATTAATAGCGCGATCTTGATTGGTGTGAATGCCCGGTGTATCTACGTAAATTACCTGAACGTTTTCCTCTGTTTTAATACCCAACAAAGTATGTCTGGTAGTCTGAGGTTTGCGCGATGTAATACATAATTTTTGGCCCAACAGATGATTGAGCAGGGTGGATTTGCCCACATTGGGACGCCCAACAATGGCAACATAGCCACAAAATATATCAGATTTCATTGGGAATTCTTCTCCATCGTCACTAAAAATTGTTCGGCAACCATTTGCTCCGCCTTGCGCCGACTGCTTGCAGTTGCAGTAAATTCTCTTTCCAGTAAATCAATTTTGCAGCTTACCGTAAACAGCCGACTGTGGGCCTCACCACCGGCATTGATCACCCTGTACTCTGGAAGTGAATGGCCGCGCTGTTGCAAAAACTCTTGCAGAGAGGTTTTGGGATCCTTGATAGGCCTGGCCTCCGCAGCGGCATCAAGTAGGCCTGCAAACCACATCAATACACAATGTTTAGCCTTATCCAAACCTGAATCCAAGTAAACGGCACCAATAAGGGCCTCTACAGTATCACCGAGAATAGATTCACGACGCTGAGCGCCACTTTTCATCTCCCCCTGCCCGAGCAAAATATCTTGGCCTAATTGCAGGTCTTTAGCCACCTGAGCAAGGGATTCAGCACGCACTATATGAGAGCGCATACGACTGAGGTCACCCTCTCGAACTTCAGTAAACTGAGCATAGAGAAAGTCCGTCACCGCGAGGCCCAAAACGGAATCGCCAAGAAACTCAAGACGTTCGTTATTGATGCCTCCACAACTTCGATGTGACAGCGCCAGCCTTAAAAGTTCTAGATCGCGAAACTGATACTGAAGACGCTGCTGGAGTTGCTGAAAATTATTGGTCACTGCTATTTACCCGCGGATTACTGCCACTATTTAATTTTACCTACGCGCTCAAAACTGGGAAGCGTAAAAAAATCGTCCCAAAACATCCATCTAGCAAAGGCTTTACCTACAATCCGCTCCTCAGGCACCGGCCCCCAAACACGACTATCACTGGAATTATCCCTGTTGTCGCCCATCATAAAATAATGCCCCTCTGGCACCTTGCCCGAGAAGTTTAGACTTAAGCGGGTTGGGGAGAGGCGCTTTTGCATCAGGTGCTCGACACCGGCAAGATTCTCCTCCATCACTATAGATCGCGCAGACTGAGTCTCTTCAGGCAGGGCTTTTTGCGCCATTTTTTCTTCATTGACGTAGAGCACCCCCTGAATAACATTAATTTTATCGCCGGGTAAACCCACTACCCGCTTAATAAAGTAACGCTCTTGGTGGGGCGGAAAGAACACAATAACGTCGCCACGCTGTGGCGAGGATATATCAACTATCTTAGTGCGCAGCGCCGGCAATCTAACGCCATAGACCCATTTATTGACCAGAATAAAATCACCCACCTGCAAGGTCGGCTCCATTGACCTCGAGGGAATTTGAAAAGGCTCTACCACAAAGGATCGAAGAACCAGAACTATACCTAGAACCGGCGCCAGAGAGCCCATAAACCCCAGCACTGACCCCTCGTCTCTTACAACCCACTTATTTAGCAACCAGCAGGCCCCGGATATTAAAAAAATCACTGTAAGAATTAGTTCAAAATTGAGATCCAAAATTATTGCCTCCAATTTGCAAAATTTAAGTCTTTAACACAGCGAGAAACGCATCCTGCGGAATCTCAACCCGCCCCACCTGTTTCATACGCTTTTTACCCGCTTTCTGCTTTTCTAATAATTTTTTCTTGCGGGTAATATCACCACCATAACATTTAGCGGTCACATTTTTCCGAAGTGCCTTCACCGTGGTGCGAGCGACAATACTCCCCCCAATAGCGGACTGAATAGCCACATCAAACATTTGACGCGGAATTAGCTCTTTCATCTTTTCCGCGAGATTGCGACCTTTCTGCGCAGCGTAGTCGCGGTGAATAATCGCCGCCAATGCATCGACACAATCACCATTGATCAAAATATCTAGTTTTACCAGCGACGCGAGCTCAAAGCGCGTGAAACTATAGTCTAAAGATGCAAATCCGCGACTCACTGATTTGAGACGATCAAAAAAGTCCATAACCACTTCACTCATCGGCAAGTCGTAACTGAGCGATACCTGACCACCGATAAATTGCATATCCTTTTGGATACCACGCTTCTCTACACAGAGAGAAATCACATTGCCGACAAAATCTTTAGGCACCAGAATGTTGGCCTCACAAATCGGCTCGCGCATCTCGTCAATATTTCCCGCATCGGGCAAATTTGACGGGTTGGAGATATACAGCGTCTCGCCCTTATTGGTCACTACTTCGTAGACCACGGTGGGTGCCGTGGTGATAAGATCTAGGTCGTATTCCCGCTCTAAACGCTCCTGAATAATTTCCATATGCAGCATACCGAGAAAGCCGCAACGAAACCCAAACCCAAGTGCACCTGAACTTTCAGGTTCGTAGAACAGGGACGCATCATTGACAGCCAATTTGGCCAGCGCTTCTCGAAAGTCTTCAAAATCATCAGAATCCACGGGAAACATGCCGGCATAGACCTGCGGCTTTATACTCTGAAAACCGGGCAGTGCGCCTATATCAGAGCTGCCCATATGGGTCAGGGTGTCGCCCACAGGAGCGCCGAGGATATCCTTGATCCCAGCCACCATAAAGCCCACTTCACCAGCCCTGAGAATGCCAGTGTCTTTACGCTTGGGCGTAAACACCCCGGCATTATCTACTACATGTGGCTTACCTATGGATTTAGCAATAATTTTATCTTTAACTTTTAGCGTGCCCTGCATCACTCGCACCAGAGACACAACGCCCAGATAGTTGTCAAACCAAGAATCAATAATCAACGCTTGCAGGGGCGCATTGACATCACCCGTCGGAGCGGGAATCTTGCGTACCAGTTCCTCGAGAATATTATCGATACCCTCCCCTGTTTTAGCACTGCAACGCACTGCTTCAGTGGCCTCAATGCCAATAATATTCTCTATTTCATCAATGACCCTGTCTGGCTCAGCCTGAGGAAGATCCATTTTATTGAGTACTGGAATAACCTCTAAACCCTGAGTAATGGCGGTGTAACAATTAGCCACCGATTGCGCCTCTACACCCTGTGCGGCATCGACAATTAACAGCGCGCCCTCACAGGCAGCCAGCGAGCGCGACACTTCATAGGAGAAATCTACATGGCCAGGGGTATCGATAAAATTGAGTTGGTAGGTGTTTCCGTCCTGCGCTTTAAACGGCAGAGTAACACTCTGACTTTTAATGGTAATTCCCCGCTCGCGCTCAATATCCATAGAGTCTAAAACCTGAGCTGCCATTTCGCGCTCACTAAGGCCACCACAGAGCTGAATAAAGCGGTCAGCGATAGTGGATTTGCCGTGATCTATATGGGCGATAATGGAAAAATTTCTAATATGATTGAGATTGGACAAGGTATTTTCTGCCATTAAAATTTGCGCGCTGATTCTAGCCTATTTCAACCTCGGGCGCTATTAACCACAGGGTAAATCTCCGAAAATCTACAGCACTATCCAGTACCTATCAGTGGATAACAATGGTTTTGGAAACCGCCCATCCCTGACGATAAAAACGGATTAATATGGGCGTATTCTCAGGTAACTTCGAGACCACTTGGCGATACTCCTGGATATCATCGATTCGACTGTAACCCAATTGGACAACTATATCTCCAGGTCTAATACCAGCCTCTGCTGCCGCAGAACCCGCTTCCACTTCATTGACAACTATACCGCCACGCAAGCGCAGAGTTCTCTGCTCATCATCATCCAATTGCTGAACTAGCAGCCCCAGCCTATCAGTGCCCGCACTATCCGCAGCTGCAACTCCCAGATCGTCGTCCTCTAAGGCGCCAACTTTGATACTCAGGGTTTTGCGCTTACCCTGTCGAACTATATCCAGCTTAACTTTAGTATCAGGGGCCAATATACCCACTATATGAGGCAAATCGTCGGCATGGATTATGGGTTGACCGTCAAAGCTTATTATCACATCGCCGGGCTCTATGCCGCCGCGATCTGCGGGGCTATCTGGCTCAACTGCATTGATCAGCGCTCCCTGAGGTCTGTCGAGTTGCAGGGATTCGGCCAGCGACTTGTCGATATTTTGAATGGCCACACCCAGCCACCCGCGCTGTACCGAGCCAGTTTTTTTAAGTTGCTCAACCACTGTCAGTGCTACCGAGCTAGGAATGGAAAATGACAACCCAATTGAACCTCCAGAGCGCGAGAAGATCTGTGAATTAATTCCCACAACCTCGCCATCCAGATTAAATAACGGACCTCCAGAGTTACCTGGATTTATCGCCACATCAGTCTGAATAAAAGGCACATAATTTTCCCTCTGCTCATTGGGCAGACTGCGCCCTTTGGCACTTACAATGCCGGCAGTCACTGAATAATCAAGGCCGAACGGGGAACCTATAGCCAGCACCCACTCACCGACCTTCAATTGATCGGAATCGGCAAAGTCCAAAAAGCTTAGCCTCTTCTTGGTTTCAATCTTTAGCAGCGCTAAGTCGGATCGCCGATCGCTACCGATCACTGTCGCTTGGTACTCAGTACGATCCGCAAACAGAACCTGAATATCCCCCGCCTGATCCACTACATGATGGTTGGTCAGAATATAACCATCGGCAGAAATAACAAATCCCGAGCCGGACGACCGCACCCGCTGCGGCGCCGGTGGCCGAGGGCGACCCCGCCGCTCAAATAAGTCTCGAAAAATATCTGGTATTTGCCCTTGAAACTGCTGGGAAGACTGCCGTTGACTGCGGCTGACCGTATTTATTTTCACCACGGCTGGAGACACCTCCTCTACCAAATCGGTAAAATCGGGCAACTCAGCCTGTGTGGAAGGAACCACAACCAGTACCAGTATCGAGAAAAAGAATAGTTCCTTTAGCACAGAATAATCTCCAATACAAAAATGCTTTTCACTAACAGGGGGCTACGGGACGTTTACTATCTGCTGATCCGTGAAATATTCATGTAACACAGGGTTTAGACGGGGATTATTCCTCGTTTTACGACTCTGCAAACTAACCAGAACAGCCCCTGCGAAAAGGCCTATAGCAGCACCGACTACACTGGCAATCTCACTGTCAGGCCCCATTAACCACAGACCTATCAGGCTGCTTATCAAGGGAACCAGATACACCAGCAATGAGGCGGTGACCACCACATCCTCTGCAATTCCGATGGTTACGCTCTGGCCAGGACAAAGTTTTTGCACAGAGTCAGCAGAAGCTAAGACGCGAATTCGATTGGTCTTACCCGTCAACTTTGAGAGCACCCGAGTACCGCATCCCTTTTGCGCAACACAGACCTCGCAGGCGGATTTCTGCACCGCTTCTACCCAGAGTGCATCTGACTCGACTGCCACTACAGTTGCAGTTTCAAGAATCATTGATTGAGCGACTCCATATCAGGTTCCCGCTGGTTGGCAACCACTGGCTTGATAGATAGGGCAATCCGACTCGCAGTGGCCTGTGGCATCTGGCCAGAAACAGCAACCCTGTAGTGACTGTCGTCGTGCTCTCGATTGATTACCACCATCTGAGTGGGACCCAACCGAGCCGATAGGCCAGGATGCACCGGACTCGCTGAAGGCACATCAATCAACACCGAAAATACCGCTATGCCATCAGTATATGCCATAGATTTTCTGCCATCCTCGGTGACTCGTCGAGAAACCTGAACAAACCCGGGCGGCACCCATCCAACAGACCATTCAAAAGACCTCGAACCAAGTGCCTGAAGGTCACTGGCACAGTCCGAAGAAGTCGGGGTCTCAAACTCTGCTGGAGAAGCGATTAAAGACAGGTCATCCGCCACTGGACCAATACTGATATCCATATATTTAAAGTTTTCCAAAGGCTGTCCGGATTGGTTGACCAACATGGACTGCAACATAAGCCCAGTCTGCTGATCAATCGCATACAGATAACCATAACGCAAGCTATCTTTTGGCGACACCCGCACCCTGTGCACCTCTCGCCCCGCGACCCGCGACTCATCTAAGATATCAAATCGATAGTAGTCTTGCGCTTGCAGACTGCTGGCATCTCTGAAGTTGCAGTGATTGCCAACGGACTGACGCAGCCTATCTTTTACTGGACCATCCATATGGGTAATACGTTCGTAGACCGCGCCATCTGACACCTGATGAGACACCTTAACGGTTCTCTGCTCTCCGGCCATCTCGTAAGTGAACAGGCCGGAGTAACTTAACTGCTTCGACCGATCAAACATACGCGCCACTAAATCATGGGCTGTCTGTTGCGCTGACAAGTTGATAGGCATGGATAAGCAGACCCAACCGAGCACGAATAGGAACATTATTGATTGTTTTTTTGACATGGTTGTCAGCTACTACTCTGTGTCGGTCTCCTCACCAGTCTCTAAGTGACGGGCAAGGGGCAACATCCCCTGGATCCCGTTATCCGACTCATTGAAAGAATGTATTTCAAGAATTTCGCTCAAAAACGCGCGCACTTTCTGATCTCTGACCAGCTCCCTTTCGGGATTGGCTATCTTGACTAAGGTTACTGGACGCTGAGAGGTTTTTATTTTGCCACCTGCATTGACAGTGCGAGCCTGCACCATGGGTTGAAAATCAGCGGGAAATTGAATGGCCGGCCCTCTGGTCTGTTCCCCAGCTTCGATGCCCATCTCGACAACTTGAAGGCTCTTACTATGCACAGGATCCACAGTGCTGAGCTGCTGCACTCCGAGGATCGCCACCATGGCAACACTGGCTGCGATGGTGAAGCGTCCAAAGGCGCTAAAATCAAAAGAGTTAAAACCAAAAGAGCTAAGAACTGTTCCTGTGCGGCTTGAGCTGTAGGTTTCTTCTGCGTCTATGGCTTTGGAAACCGCACAGGAAATATCAGCGAACCTCATGGGCGCCTCAGCTATGGAATTGGATATCAGGTTGTACCTAGACCATTTGCCGCGATTGCCATGGTCGTTGAGCGAAGTGCATTCTCTGTGTTGCTCAGCGTCTACATCTTTCAAAATACGATGCAGTTCCAGATCGCTGGCTTCTCCATCCACCAATGCTGAAACCGATTCTGTCAGGCGCTTTTTAGTTCCGCTCATATAACATCCTCATCATGAAATTCCACGTCTTAAATCAAGGCCCTTGTCGGTATGACCCGTAGTTTCTAGAAAGGTTCAACTGTTTTTCAACTTTTATTCAACGAATGCAACACACGCTCATCTAAAAATTCTCGCGCGCGAAAAATTCGCGACCTGACTGTGCCCACAGGACAATCCATAACAGCGGCAATATCTTCGTAGCTGAGGCCATCAAACTCACGCAATGTCACAGCTGTGCGCAAATCCTCCGGAAGAGTGCCCAGAGCATCGTTAATGACTTTCTGTAGTTCATCTCGCAACAACTCATCTTCCGGTGTCGCCTCATCCACAAGACCTCCATTATTCGAGAATTGCTCAGCATCTGCAATATCCACATCAGAAGATACGGGACGACGACTTTTGGAGACTAAATAATTTTTTGCTGTATTGACTGCAATTCTATACAGCCAAGTATAGAACTGACTGTCGCCACGAAAGTTTGGTATGGCGCGATAAGCTTTTATAAATGCCTCCTGAGTGACATCGGCAACCTCATCAACATCGCGGATAAAACGCCCAATAATAGACTGTAACCTAAACTGGTATTTCAGCACCAATAGATCGAAGGCCCTCTTATCACCTTTTTGTACTCTCACCACTAACTGGTGATCGGTTGGCTCAGTACTGGGTTCCTTCATTAACTAATCCGTTTTTAGCTTCTCGATACTATCGTTGGGTATTTTGACTATTAACTATAATTATATTTCGGCGCTTAAAACATCGACTGAGCGAATTATTTTTACCAGTGCCTGCTTCGCCACCGTCTTAAGCATCGTATAATGCTACCATGTTAGCTTGAATATGTATGGTTTACCAATGAAGACAAAGTATCTTTACGATGTGCTAGTGATAGGCAGTGGTGTAGCCGGCTTAACCCTCGCGCTGCAATTAGACAAGAAATTTCGAGTAGCCCTAATCAGCAAATCCACACTCAAAGGAGGCGCGTCATGGCTCGCCCAAGGGGGTATTGCCGCTGTCTTTGACAAGGATGATAGCGCGGAGTCCCACGTTAGAGATACGCTGATTGCCGGCGCGGGTTTATGTCATGACGACAGCGTTAGATATGTGGTAGAAAATGGTCCCACTGCGGTTAACTGGCTAATTGACCAAGGCGTGGACTTTACTCTGGACTCCGATCGGGCGCACTACCATTTAACCCAAGAGGGAGGCCATAGCCATCGCCGTATCCTGCATTCAGCAGATGCGACTGGCAAAGCTGTCACCGGCACATTGGTCGATCAAGTGATCGCTGCGGAAAATATAGATATCTACGAACATCACTGCGCCGTTGATCTGATCACTCAAGCGGATAAAGATTCGCGCAAAATTCGCTGTACCGGGGCCTATTTGCTGGATATAGAGACTGATGTGGTGTCACTGT
Source organism: Porticoccaceae bacterium (assembly GCA_024959305.1). Taxonomy (GTDB): domain Bacteria; phylum Pseudomonadota; class Gammaproteobacteria; order Pseudomonadales; family Porticoccaceae; genus HTCC2207. The sequence continues at coordinate 18,399 of JANXGQ010000049.1, forward strand.
TTCAAGCCAAAACAGTGGCCCTAGCCTGCGGCGGCGCCAGCAAAGCATACCTGTATACCAGCAATCCAGATGGCGCCAGCGGCGATGGCCTCGCCATGGCGTGGCGGCAGGGATGTAGAGTGGCAAATCTGGAATTTAATCAGTTCCATCCCACATGCCTCTATCATCCCAAAGCAAAATCTTTCCTGATTACCGAAGCACTTAGGGGTGAGGGCGCAGTGCTGCGGCTACCAGATGGCTCGCGATTTATGGATAAATTCCATGCCGATGGAGAACTGGCGCCGCGAGATGTGGTAGCCCGCGCCATAGATTTTGAAATGAAAAGGCTCGGCTGCGATTGCCTCTATTTAGATATTAGTCACAAACCAGCGGCGTTTATTATTGAACATTTCCCCACCGTTCACCAAAACTGCCTGAAATTCGGCATAGATATCACTCAGGATCCAATTCCTGTGGTTCCCGCAGCGCACTACACCTGCGGCGGCATTGTGGTGAATAAACAGGGGCAAACTGATCTTTTGCATCTCTACGCTATCGGTGAAACGGCGTTTACCGGGTTACATGGTGCCAACCGAATGGCCAGCAACTCCCTTCTCGAGTGTTTGGTCTACGCTCAGGCATCGGCCAAGGCGATCAACGAGCTGATGCCGACCATAGCGGCTCCCGATTCTATTTCAGAATGGGACGAGTCCAGAGTCAATAGCTCCGATGAGGATGTGGTGATATCCCACAACTGGGATGAGTTGCGCCGCTTTATGTGGGATTACGTAGGCATTGTACGCACCGATAAACGCCTACAGCGAGCGCAACATCGCATCAAGTTACTACAGAGTGAAATTCAAGAGTATTACAGCAATTATAAAATCTCTCGAGATTTGTTGGAATTGCGCAATCTAGCGACGGTTTCTGAGCTCATTATTCGCTGTGCTCGGCAACGAAAAGAGAGTCGAGGCTTGCATTTCACGGTCGATTATCCCGACTTATCAACTATCGCCCGAGACAGTATTATGGTGCCTATCAATTTCGCTGGGCAGGATGTGGTGGTTTATCGCGATTAGCTGTATGCAGACTCTGAATTAGTAATTTTCGCAGATGACGATGTTGCTCTGGGGGCATTGAATCCGCGGGCACTAGTTGAGTCAGTTTTTTGCCGCTATCAGCCATAAAATAAACAATAACCAAGTTGCGGGTGATCAATTGATCAGGCCGCAACCTGACCATACAACCATTGTGGAACCATTGATTACTGGCCGCCCTGTAACTTAATTGATGCACCCCCGCAGCGTGAAATTGCGCTACTGCCATTAGCCCAAATACCCCAATAAGGAGCATGGTGAAGACCTTCACCCAAAAAAGTGCAGACATTATGGCAACTAGCAGAAAGGATAGGCTCGCCAAGATAAGTTGCAATATAAATATAGATTTGGCGGGGTTGATATTGAATTTATACTGGCTGCTTTCGGCTCTCATGAATAATTTCCACAATCCTTTGTGTGTCGGGATCCAACGGCTTTTCGCGCTTTATAAGCCACCCAAAGAGCTGCTGATCCTCAAGCTCCAATAGAACCTGAAAGCGCAACTTGTCGTCCTCAGGCAATTTATCATAATAATGCTCAACAAATGGCTGTAGAATCAAATCTAGCTCAAGCATGCCGCGGCGACTAGCCCATATCAGACGATTTTTATGCATAGCAAACCAGAGACCCTTATTAGTTGGCCGCATTATAGGGAACTCTGGCAAAATAGGCTAAAATACCTAGCAGCTAAACTATAGGGTGTAATAATGACGCAAGGAATCTCCACCACCGCTGAATCGCGCGGTTTAATTGAGCTAACCGGCGAGGATAGCCGTCAGTTTCTGCAGGGTCAGGTCAGCTGTGATATAAATAGTCTCGGTGTCGATCAGATTATTCACGGATGCCACTGCACGCCTAAGGGGCGGGTTATTTTCCTGTTTAGTGCGCGCATGCAAACCGAGCAGTGCATTGTGCTTGAGACCCATCCATCCATTGTTGAAACAGCCATAGTCAGCCTTGGCAAGTATGCAGTGTTTTCCAAGACCCAGATCAAAGATATCAGTGCTCAGGGGACGCCTGTCGAGCCTGCGATAAGCGCTTTACAGCGCTTGAGATCTGCTGTTGCGGATATCAGTGTAGAAACCACAGAACTGTTTATTCCACAAATGCTCAACCTCGATGCCCTGGGCTATATCAGCTTTAAAAAAGGCTGCTATACAGGTCAAGAAGTGGTGGCACGAGCTCATTATCTAGGTGCCGTAAAACGCAGAATGTATCATCTCTCGCTAGCCGGCTTATCTGTACCTGCGCCAGGTGCAGCTATACTCGACAGTCAGCATAAGCCGGTGGGCAATATAGTCAATGCCACGCTGTCCAGCGACACCCATGTAGAGGCTCTCGCAGTACTCTCTAGCAAGGCTGTGGATTGCAATTACCTGTGTATTGAGGGTGAAAACATATCGGTGACTCAGCTTCCACTACCCTATCAACTTCCCTAACCTATTTATGGTCGACCTATTATTCAATCACCTCTGGCTACTGCCGATCATCGGCGTTATCTCCGCGTTTGTTTTTGTAATAAGTCTGCTGTCACTGCCCTGGTTAGTGGCCAAAATTCCGGAGGACTATTTTCTGTCTGAGCAGCGCAGGCAAGCCGCTTGGAAAATACGGCATCCCGCAGCGCAACTAGTGATGCTTATCAGCAAGAACCTACTGGGTTGCATATTATTACTGGGGGGATTTCTAATGCTGTTTCTCCCCGGACAGGGAATCCTGACCATGGTGGTTGGACTGTTGCTGATCGATTACCCAGGAAAATTTGCGTTAGAGAGAAAAATCGTCAATACACCGGCTGTTTTTAAAGGCTTAAATTGGCTTAGAGCCCTGACCCATAAACCCCCTTTTAAATAGCCGGTCAATTCTGAACCAACCCCATTATTGCGAATTCAGTGCCTTAAGAGCCGTATCCCGATCGGGCAATTGCCAATCAATGGGAGTTAAACCCTGCTTCTGTAAATAACTGTTGGCCACCGAAAAATGTCCGCAGCCCAAGAAACCCCGATAAGCGGATAATGGCGATGGATGGACGGACTTCAATACCAGATGGCGAGATTGATCGATCATCGCCCCCTTTTTCTGAGCAAAACTCCCCCACAGCATAAAAACCACGCCCTCTCGCTGATCGTTAATTGTCCTGATAACCTGATCGGTAAATTGCTCCCAACCCTTCCCCTGATGGGCTCCGGCGCTACCAGATTCGACGGTCAACGTGGCATTCAACAGCAGCACACCCTGCTGAGCCCATGTTATAAGACAGCCATGATTGGGTGGCTGGATAGACAGGTCCGAAGCTATCTCTTTGTATATATTTGCCAGAGAGGGCGGCACTTTGACATCGGGCAATACGGAAAAACACAGGCCGTGAGCCTGACTGGGGCCATGGTAGGGATCCTGACCTAAGATAACCACCCGCACCTGATCAAAGGGGGTGGCATTGAACGCTGAAAACCACTGTGAACCCGGCGGATAAATGACCGCTCCCTGCTCGCGGCGCTGTATTAAAAATTCACGCAGAGTCTGCATATAGCCTTTTTCAAACTCAGCACCCAGCACTGCACGCCATTCGGGATCTAGTTTAATCTCCCCCTGATCACCCATATATATCCTTAACCACTCAATTAGCTCAGATGTTATAATAGGTGGCATTGAAAGTGGTTTCCACGTTTTATATCTAGCCGACCATCGACGGCAGGATGTCCAACTCCGATTGACCCCAATTAGGACTTTAATGTATCAGACAACTTCAGGTTTAAGTTCAGATAACAGACCCATTGCCCTGTGGCTTTTGATCTGCGCCGGGGTAATTTTGGGCATGATTTTGCTCGGCGGTGTAACCAGACTCACCAATTCGGGTTTATCCATGGTGGAATGGAAGCCGCTGATCGGCATTATCCCACCTTTGAATCAAGCCGATTGGCAGCAGCTATTTTTGAAATATCAGCAATTCCCCGAGTATCAAAAGATTAATTTGGGCATGGGGCTCGATGAATTTAAAACCATCTTTATGTATGAGTATTTGCACCGCGTGCTGGGTAGACTGATAGGGGTGATCTTCGTCGTACCCTTCCTGTATTTTTATGTTACTCAGCGTATCGCACCTAGGTTGACGCCAAGATTGCTTATTATGCTGGTTCTGGGTGGCTGCCAAGGACTGTTGGGTTGGTATATGGTTAAGAGCGGTCTGGTAAATAATCCCCATGTTAGCCAGTACCGTTTGACTGCGCATCTTGGACTCGCGGTATTTGTCTATGGGTTTATTATCTGGACCGCTCTGGATCTAATCAATGAAAAGGCAGCGCAACCATCTGGGTTGGCAGTTCCCGCCTGTGCCTTAAGTGCGCTGATTTTTGTGATGATCCTCTCAGGGGGATTGGTGGCTGGCACCAAAGCCGGCTATGCCTATTCTACTTGGCCATTGATGGGCGATAGCTTGGTCCCAGCGGGCTTATATACTATGAACCCAGCTTGGTTATCGGCCTTCGAGGATATCACCACTATCCAATTTAACCACCGGATTTTTGCCTATGTGATTGCACTTTTGGTCGGCAGCTTCGCGTTTGTCGCCCTTAAATCTAAGGTGACAGGCAGGGCGCGTATAGGCATTTATTGCATGCTATGTTTGCTAGTAGTGCAAATTTGTTTGGGGATTAGCACATTGATATTTTATGTGCCGATTGCAGTGGCTGCCGCTCATCAGGTTGGAGCTGTGGCACTGCTTAGCGCCACATTATTTGTCAGCCATTCACTAATCCGCGCGGATTCTGCATAAGCAGCCTTGCCAGCTGATCACTCCGGCTGAGACCACTGCATTAGAGGTAAGACGATAGTCAGAGTAGGCAAAAATAGGCGAAAAACCGGAGTTTATATGTAATAAATGAGGATTTTGAGCCTATTTTTAACGACCTATGAGTGAGTATCACCCTAATGCAGTAGTCTCCGGTCGCATATGGGGGAACAGCAAAACATCCCTAATCGACGACGAGTCAGTTAGCAACATCACCAATCGGTCAATACCTATGCCCTCTCCCGCTGTAGGCGGCATACCGTATTCCAGCGCGCGAATATAATCTGCATCAAAATGCATGGCTTCATGGTCACCGGCATCTTTCTCAGCCACCTGCTGCTTAAACCTAGATGCTTGGTCCTCCGAGTCATTGAGCTCCGAAAATCCGTTGGCAAGCTCACGACCGCCGACAAAAAATTCAAAGCGGTCGGTAACAAAAGGATCGTTGTCGTTGCGCCGAGCCAAGGGTGATACCTCGGTTGGATAGCTGGTTATAAATGTCGGTTGCTGCAATCTGTGCTCAACGGTCTTTTCAAAAATCTCAATCTGAACCTTGCCCAGTCCCCATAGATCTTTAAGGGGAATACCCAAATTGGAGGCGACTTTCCTAGCACTCTGCTCATCATTTAACTGCTCGGCGCTAATATCTGGGTTGTAGGCCAGAATAGAGTCGAATACCGATAGCCGCGCAAAGGGTTTGGCAAAGTCAAACGCGATCTCAGACTGCACCTCACCATTGGCGTCTCTCACTGTGTTGAGCAACTTTGTGGTGCCCAATACCTGCTGTGATAGTTTGCGCAACATATCTTCGGTCAGATCCATCAGATCGTTAAAGTCAGCATAGGCCTGATAGAATTCCAGCATGGTAAATTCTGGGTTGTGGCGCGTGGAGAGGCCTTCATTTCTAAAGTTGCGATTGATCTCATAGACGCGTTCAAACCCGCCAACTACCAAACGCTTTAAATATAACTCTGGCGCAATGCGCATATACATATCAATACCTAAGGCATTGTGATGAGTGATAAACGGGCGCGCCACCGCACCGCCGGGGATGCTCTGCAACATGGGCGTCTCAACCTCCAAATAACCAGAGTTATTGAGATAGCCGCGAATAAAATCTACCACTTTGGAGCGGGTTATAAAGGTATTTCGAACCTCAGGGTTTACTATCAGGTCCACATAGCGCTGGCGATAGCGCATCTCCTGATCGGCCAGACCATGAAATTTATCTGGCAGCGGCCGCAGAGCTTTGGTAAGCAGCTGATAGCTGTCCATCTGCACATAGAGGTCACCTTTTCCCGATCTGTGCAACGGGCCTGCGATCCCCACTATATCCCCTAAATCCAGCGACTTTGCAAAAGAGCGCGCTTCCTTGGCAACATACAGCTGGATGGTACCTGAGCTGTCTTGCACCACAATAAAGGCACCCCGATTGCGAATAACACGACCGGCTACACTGACCGGAATACCCAGCTTCTCAAGCTCCTCTTTACTTTGCTCAGCGAACTCAGATTGCAGGTCTCCGGCCCGATGGGCTGGACGAAAGTCATTGGGAAAGGCCGTACCTGACTGTTGGCGAAGCTCGTCGAGCTTGGCTCGGCGTTCGGCGATTAACTTATTTTCCTGTTGTTGGTCGGTCATAATTTTATTCACTATTATGGGTAAAATTACAGCCCCGCCTTGAGGGAGGCAACAATAAACTGATCTAGCTTTCCATCTAGTACTGCTTGGGTATTTCTGGTCTCTACAGCAGTTCGCAAATCCTTGATTCTGGCATCATCCAATACATAGGAGCGTATCTGACTGCCCCAGCCAATATCGGATTTACTATCCTCGGTCACTTGGGCGGCCTCCTGACGCTTACGCAACTCTAACTCATAGAGGCGCGCTCGCAACATCTGCCAACATTTGTCGCGATTCTGATGCTGAGATCGCTGATTTTGACACTGCACAACTATACCACTGGGCTCATGGGTCAAACGCACCGCAGAGTCAGTTTTGTTAACATGCTGGCCGCCCGCGCCCGAAGCGCGATAGGTATCTGTACGCACATCAGCTGGGTTTATCTCTATCTCTATATTGTCATCGATTTGCGGCGACACATAGACCGCGGCAAACGAGGTATGTCTGCGATTGCCAGAGTCAAAAGGTGACTTGCGCACCAGTCGATGTACGCCAATTTCTGTTCGCAGCCAACCAAATGCATAGTCTCCACTGACCTGCACTGTAGCACTTTTAATGCCTGCTACCTCGCCAGCGGAACATTCAACTAACTCAGTTTTAAAGCCTTTGTCATCCGCCCAGCGCAGATACATGCGCAATAGCATCTCTGCCCAGTCCTGAGCCTCAGTGCCACCGGAACCAGATTGAATGTCGAGAAACGCACAGTTTTGATCCATTTCTCCGGAAAACATGCGGCGAAACTCAAGGGTAGCTAGCTGAGCTTCCATATCGTCGATATCCGACTCAACCTCGCTAACCGTATCCTCGTCGTCCTCCTCTACCGCCATCTCAAGCAATTCCCGAGTATCTGCGATACCAGTATCCAGATCCTCGATGGTTTTTACCACCGCCTCTAAAGATGAACGTTCTCGGCCCAGTTCCTGAGCGCGATCGGGATCATCCCAAACATTGGGTTCTGCGAGTTCTAACTCAACTTCGGCGAGGCGATCTTTGCGGTTAACATAGTCAAAGATACCCCCTCAACAGGTCAGTGCGTGCCTGCAAATCGTCAAGGGCGTTATAAAACTGGTTTACTTCCATATCTGTGGGGCTGTGTCTCTGAATAAGTCGGGCATTTTAACCCAGCAGTGGGTTCCAGACCAAGAGAAAACAGGGTTGATTAACTAACAGCTGTAGCTCAAGATAAACAGATGCCCCAACATCTGAGCAGTGATTTTAGATAGGGTCTTAATAGATTAAATCTAAGTCAAATAGGCAACTGGCAATATCAACACAATCCATGGCTAAAAACTTTTTTCAACAGCAACTTAAACACCACTTCTTTGATCGCTTTCAGGATTCAGAGCACAGTTATTGCAGCCCAGTGGTTGCCCAAAAGCTGGACAGTCCAAGATGGGTCAGTTGCAATCCTTTACTGGCCTCGGAATTGGGATTAGATGCGCAGGCATTAGCCAGCGAAGAAACCCTGCAACTGCTAGGTGGCGGTGCGCACAGTGACCGTATCCAGCCCATATCGCTGGTTTATTCAGGACATCAATTTGGTGTCTGGGCGGGTCAACTGGGCGATGGCAGAGCCATGACCCT
>JANXGQ010000041.1 GCA_024959305.1 Porticoccaceae bacterium
CTGTGGAGTGAACTGGGCCCGGGGGATCCACTGCGTTTTATTATCAGTGATAATGAAGAGCGCGAAGCGGAACGGGTGGTCAATGAAATTATTGATATGCGCCTTAAACGGCGCTGCCTATACAGTGACTTTGCTATTCTGTATCGCGGCAACTATCAGTCGAAACTACTGGAACTTAAGCTACAGACACAAAATATTCCCTACGATATCACGGGTGGGCAATCCTTCTATGCGAAGACCGAAATTAAGGATGTAATGGCCTATCTGCGCCTAGTTATTAACCCAGATGACGATAATGCGCTATTGCGAATTATTAATACGCCGCGCCGCCAAATAGGGCCGACCACCCTTGAGCGATTGGGCGAATACGCTAATAGGCGACAGGTATCGCTGTTGGCGGCTATAGATGAAGTGGGCTTAAGTGCCACCGTGCCCAGTGCCAATCTGCAACGCCTACAGCGCTTTAAGCAGTGGCTAGAGTCTGTGCAACGCAATATCTATGGTGATCAGCCTATAGCTGCCCTGCGTGAGATGCTGGAGGATGTAGACTATCAAGACTGGTTGCGCCAAAACGCTAGCAATGATGCAGCTGCCAATAAGCGCTGGGAAAATATTAATCTATTAATAAGCCAAATTGACTATGCGCTGAAAGATAGCGACAGCGATTCTGTGACTGCTGATAAAAACCCGATTGAAGCGGCTATCGCCAAGATAATACTTCGAGATATCTTGGATCGCGAGCAGGAAGAATCCGCCGCTGATAAGGTGCAGATGCTTACTCTACATGCCGCCAAGGGATTGGAGTTTCTGCATGTGTTTATGATTGGTATGGAAGAGGAGCTATTGCCCCACCGCAATAGTATAGAGGGCGATCAAATCGAGGAGGAACGGCGGCTTGCCTATGTGGGAATCACTAGAGCGCAACGCACGCTGACTATGACCAGCGCCGCGCAGAGAACCCAATTTGGTGAGTGCTCCGCCACTGCGCCCAGTCGCTTTATCGATGAATTGCCGCAGGACGATCTAATTAGAATGGGCGGTAATACTGAGGTCAGTGCGGAACAGAATCAAGCTAAGGGGGAAGAGTCGCTGGAGGCCCTTAAATCTCTATTTGCTTAAATACAATACTCAACATCATCTATACTCAATCCTACATTGGATCAACCTAATTTAGGAGACGCCTCCGTTTAATTATCTGCTGCATTTTATTTTTGTATAGTTAGACTGGGGCCATGTAAGGTCATCCGCGTAAAGCTTTATCCGTTCAGTAGGGAATATTGTCTATTAACAGGGAATATAATGATGAAGATACTGGCTCTAGCCTCAGTGCTACTTCTGCTCACCGCCTGCGGTGGTTCCAATATATCTAACAACAATAGATTTAATAACAATCCAACCCCCCAACCCACTGCGTGGGTGGCTGGCCAGTACGACCCTTCGAGAAACTTTGAAAATCGCTGTGCTGCGCCGCGTTCAAATAGCAGCTATGAAGATCTTGCTGGCACAGTTACCGATGAAAATTATTGGATTCGCTCTTGGAGCCATGAGACCTACCTCTGGTATAGCGAACTGCCCGATATAAACCCCGCCAGCACAGCTAGTGCAATCGACTACTTTGAACAGCTAAAAACTAGCGCCACCACCGGCTCTGGCAAGCCCAAGGATCGCTTTCACTACACCTGGAATACCGAGCAGTATAAGCAGTTATCTGAATCCGGTATTTCAGTTGGCTATGGGTTTACTATCTCATTGGTGCAGAGTTCTCCACCGAGAAAAGCGCTTATCGTTTTTACTGAACCCAATAGCCCGGCAACGACCCATAATATCAGTCGTGGCGCTGAGATTATCAGTATCGATGGTGTGACTGTTAGCCATGGAGATGCGGACGCTCTTAATGCAGGCCTATTCCCCTCAACCACTGGCGAATCCCATAGCTTTGTTATTAGAGACCTGAATGCCAGTTCCAACCGCACAGTGACTTTGCAAAGTGCTGAAATAACTGAAGTACCGGTTTATAAAAACCAAGTTATCAGCCAAGGAAATAAAAAGATTGGCTATCTGGTACTCAATACATTTGGCGTTGCCACAGCAGAACAACAGTTAATTGATGCGACCAATAACCTGAAAAGCCAAAATATTAATGAATTGGTCTTGGACCTTCGTTATAACGGCGGCGGCTATCTTATTATCTCGGCTGAATTGGGAACAATGATTGCAGGTGATAGCGCAGCGGGCAAGGTCTATGGAGAAGTAATACATAACGATAAGCGCAGCATGGAAAATATATCCTATCCCTTTCCGTCCACGGCCTATGGTTTATCAGCCACTGCAGGCACGGCACTGCCCAAGTTGGGGCTAGCGCGGGTCTATATTCTTGCTAGAGACGATACCGCCTCGGCCAGCGAATATCTAATCAATGCTCTGCGCGGTATTGATGTAGAGGTTATTTTGATCGGAGAGACCACCCACGGCAAACCCTATGGTTTTGTACCTCGGGATAACTGCGGCACCACCTATTTTACCATCCAGTTTAAAGGCGCTAATGCCAAGGGCTTTGGCGACTATGCGGATGGATTTATTCCCGCGGCTACCGATAATGGCACAGATCAGGTGCACGGCTGTCAGGTTGCCGACGATCTCAGCAAGGCTCTAGGCAACGAAAGTGAAAATATACTGGCTACCGCCCTATACCATATTCAACACGGCAGCTGCCCAGCGGGCACCACGGCCTCAGCCAATAAACCAGCTCATCCATTATCGGCAATGCGCGGAACAGTCATAAGACCTTATCCAATTGGGCTGATACTGCCATGAGGCGCCCTGCTCTTGTCCTAGCGTTGATAGCAGTGCTGGCTGGCTGCCAATCGCAGGCGCAACAGCCGCCGGCACTAGCACTGCTAACCGAGCAGAGTCAGGCCAACTTGGAGCAAATTAGACTGGTTATCGAGGAGGCATTGGGGACGCAGAATATGCGCCTGAGTCAATCGCTGTTTAAGGAAACCAGCCTATTAATTATTGAGAGGCAAGCGCTCAGATCCATCGCCAATCCCCCGCTGTTCTCGGAAACTGAGTTTCCCAATCATTTTATGCTTCTGAAAAGTTCCCAAGGCTGCCTGATCGAACATAGACAGAGCCAGAGACAATGGGTTCTAGAGAATATTGATTGCATCCTAACCAGCGGCGAGGACTAGTGCCGACAGCAACAGATAGGCTGAATCTATTTGAAAAAGTTAAAGGCCGTTGTCGACCCGATTGCGGAGGTCTTTGCCAGGCTTGAAATAGGGCACATATTTGCCGCTCAAGGTCACCGCATCGCCGGTTTTTGGATTGCGACCAATACGCGGCGCTCGGTAATGCAGCGAGAAACTACCAAAGCCGCGAATCTCTATACGCTGACTATTAATTAGGGCCGATGTCATGCGCTCCAATATCATACGCACCGCCTGTTCAACATCCCGAGGGGGAAGTTGATCTTGGCTTATTGATATTTTTTCTATTAATTCAGACTTGGTCATCAGTTGCGTAATAATCAGTTATCTGGGCAGTTGCAGAGGAAACTTGTGGTTTTCTTAGCAGCGGACACTGATTCTATTAAAGTTTCAGGGTAATACAAGCATTAATTACCCAACCATCAAAATTAAAGTAAAAAAAAGGGTGGCTAAGCCACCCTTTTCTTATAGAAGGATAGTTTTTATTTATCCATCTGAGCCTTGATAAGATCACCGATGGTTGCCGGTGAAGAAGAGTCAACTTCAGATTTTCGATGCGCCTTCACAGCCGCCTTTTCCTCTGAAACATCTTTGGCTTTTACCGATAAGCTAATAGCGCGGTTCTTGCGATCCACATTGATGATCTTCGCTTCAACCTCATCACCCACATTGAGTGCATTGCGAGCATCTTCAACTCGGTCAAGAGATAGCTCTGATGCTTTTAGAGTGGCTTCAATTTCATCACCCAGATCAATAACTGCACCTTTTACATCAACTTCTTTAACCGTGCCAGTGACAATTGATCCTTTATCATTTTTAGTCACATAACTGTTAAAAGGATCATCTGAGAGCTGCTTGATACCCAGAGAAATACGCTCTCTCTCCGCATCTATGCTGAGAACCACAGACTCAACTTCTTCGCCCTTCTTGAAGTCGCGAACAGCCTCTTCTCCAGAGTCATTCCAAGATATATCTGAAAGGTGAACCAAGCCATCTATACCGCCCTCTAGACCGATAAAGATACCAAAATCGGTGATTGACTTGATGTTTCCTGTCACCTTGTCACCCTTGGCTTTGGTAGATTCAAAGTCATTCCAAGGATTGGTGAAGCACTGCTTGATACCCAGGGATATGCGCCGCCGCTCTTCATCAATATCAAGAACCATAACGTCGATTTCTTGCCCCAGATCAACAATCTTAGATGGATGAACATTTTTATTGGTCCAATCCATTTCAGAGACGTGAACCAGACCTTCCACACCATCTTCAAGCTCGGCAAAACAACCGTAGTCAGTGAGATTGGTAACCTTGGCTTTAGCGCGAGCCCCCTCTGGGTAGCGACCTTTGATATCGCCCCATGGATCTTCACCCATCTGCTTCATGCCCAGCGATACTCGATTGCGCTCACGATCAAATTTAAGCACCTTAACATCAATCTCATCGCCCACATTAATCATCTCTGACGGATGCTTAATGCGCTTCCAAGACATATCTGTGATATGCAATAGACCATCGATACCACCGAGATCAACAAAGGCACCATAATCAGTAAGGTTTTTGATAACACCTTTGAGTGACGCACCCTCTTCCAGATTGGCCAATAATTCTTCACGCTCTGCTGAGTTGGCACTTTCCATCACTGCCCGGCGACTAACCACTACGTTGTTGCGCTTGGCATCTAATTTTATAACTTTAAATTCTAATTCTATATTCTCGAGATGGGTAATCTCGCGAAGTGGGCGCACATCAACCAGCGATCCTGGTAAGAAGGCACGAAGACCGCGCACATCGACAGTAAATCCGCCTTTTACCTTACCGCTGATAATACCGGTAACAACTTCATCGGCATTGTGAGCCGCTTCAAGTTCAATCCAGGACTCTGCACGACGGGCTTTCTCTCGGGATAGGCGAGTAGCACCGAAGCCATCTTCAACCGCTTCGAGAGATACTTGTACCTCATCACCGACAGAGACCTCAATCTCACCTTTGTCGTTATAAAATTGCTCAGCTGGAATAACACCTTCAGATTTTAAGCCCGCGTGAACTGTTACCCAGTCTTTATCAATATCGATAATTAGGCCAGTAATAATGGCGCCGGGGTTCATTTCTACAGTTTTAAGACTTTGTTCAAATAATTCTTGGAAATTTTCGCTCATGGATCATTGCCTGAGTATTGACAGAGAACTAGCAGTGGAGTTGCCGAGCTGTTCTCTTTCTTCCGCGTGGCCAGTTTACGCGGGTCAGTTATAAAAAAGCATTCAGCAATTAGTGCTGGCGATTGCTGAAATACCAGTTAGTTAAGACAGTTACATCAAGCCGCGCAGGATCGCAATATTTTGCACCGTATCCACCACTTCATGAACGGAGAGCTCGGAGGTATCCAGCTCAACGGCATCCGCGGCCGCAACCAGCGGTGACGCCTCTCGACTCATGTCTCTTTCATCTCGTGAGCGCACCTGCTCTTCAAGGGCGCGCAGACTAACACTTTCGCCATTTTCTAGCAACTGTTTATGGCGACGTCTAGCGCGCTCTTCAATACTAGCTGTCAGATAAACTTTTAATGGCGCATCCGGAAACACCACCGTTCCCATATCACGACCATCGGCAACCAGTCCAGGCGCCTTTGCAAATCGCCGTTGACGCAGCAACAGAGCCTCTCTGATCTGAGAGCTTGTAGCTACTTGTGAGGCCAGCGCCGCAGTTTTCTCGGTGCGCAATTCGCGGGTCACATCCTCGCCCTCAAGTAATACTCTATTGTCCCCGTCGGCCCTCACTTCGAATCCGATATCCATATTTTCAGCAAGTCGGGTAAGATTATGATTACCCCCTGTATCGATTTTATGGCGCACAGCGACTAAGCCCAGCAATCTGTATAGAGCACCGCTATCCAAATAGTGAAACCCTAAATTTTTCGCCAGCATACTACCAACAGCGCCTTTGCCAGCACCACTGGGACCATCTATTGCGATTATTTTTACCATTTAAACCTCATTTAAGCAGTTATGGAGGGCTATTGGGCTTCAGCGGCGGCAATCTCTATGCCAATGCCTATCTGCTGTGCCAGTGAAATAAAGTCTGGAAAGGATGTAGCTACATTGTTGGTCTCTTTGACCCTTATTTTTCCGTTGGCGCGAAGTGCCGCAATGGTAAACGCCATAGCAATACGGTGATCGTCAAAACTGGCCACTTCGCCACTACCCAATTGACCGCCTTGAATACGAATGCCGTCGACTGTGGCCTGAGCATCGATACCCAAAGTGACCAGTCCATCGGCCATACTCTGGATACGGTCACTCTCCTTCACCCGCAACTCCTCGGCACCGGTGAGCAATGTAGTACCTTGAGCGCAGGCGGCAGCTACAAAAAGCACAGGAAATTCGTCAATGGCCAAGGGCACCTGATCCTCCGGGATTACAATACCTTTGAGCGGCGCATAGCGCACCCTTATATCTGCCACGGGCTCGCCCCCGACCTCAATGTGGTTGGATAGCTCAATATGGGTACCCATCTGTCGAAGGATATTAATCACTCCTATACGCGTGGGATTTACCCCCACATGCCGCAGAGTAATGTCTGAACCCGGCACAATGGCAGCGGCAACCATAAAAAATGCCGCAGACGAGATATCCGCCGGAACGTCAATGCGAGTGGCCATTAAACTGCCGCCGCCACTCAGTGAAGCCTTGCTGCCATCAGAATTAACCTGATAGCCAAAGCCTCTAAGCATACGCTCGGTATGATCCCTGGTCGGAGCCGGCTCCACCGTAGAGGTCTCGCCCTCGGCGTAGAGACCCGCCAACAGCACACAGGATTTGACCTGTGCGCTGGCCATCGGCATTAGATAGTTTATTGAACTCAGCTTCTGACCTCCTTTTATACGCAATGGTGGAGTGCCATCAGCATCGGTTTCAATCACTGCACCCATCTCACGCAGGGGAGTGGCAACGCGGCCCATCGGCCTGCCAGATAATGATGCGTCGCCCCTGAGCTCCACATCAAAAGTCTGACCCGCCATCAATCCGCTGAGAAGGCGCATGGAGGTGCCTGAATTCCCTAGGTAAAGAGGCTTGCTCGGCGTCTGTAATCCGTGCAGACCAACCCCATGAATAACCACACGACCTTCATTGGGGCCCTCTATATCCACACCCATATCGCGAAATGCCTGTAGAGTAGCCAAGCTGTCCTCGCCCTCAAGAAACCCTGTCACCTCAGTCATACCCTCAGCCAGTGAGCCAAGCATTATAGAACGGTGTGACATAGATTTATCGCCCGGCACACGTATATCTCCGCAGGCACTGCCGCCGGGAGAAACAATATAGTCAATTACTTTTTCAGTCATAGGGCTGTGTATTCCAGTATCGGGGGTTTTACTTTCAAGTATCTTGCCAAAATGATTTCGCGCATCGCGGGCGCGGGTGAACAGATCCATCAGGTATTGTCTGTCGCCACTTTCTATGGCGCAGCGCATGGCTTTAAAATTCTCCATAATCCGATCCATCACCTCGATTATTGAGTCCTTATTGGCCAGTGCAATATCTCTCCACATCACAGGGTCACTGGCTGCAATGCGGGTAAAATCTCGAAAGCCACCAGCTGCATAGCGAAAAATATCGGTTTTATCGCTCATTCCCGCGAGGGTGTCGACCAGCGAGTAAGCGAGAAAATGAGGTAAATGGCTAGTCGCGGCCAAAATCTGATCGTGCTCTAGGACGCTCATGATCGATACCAGTGCGCCCGTGGCCTCCCAGAGATCGGTCGCGCGCTTAAGGTGCCCGACCGCCGTTGCCTCAACAGGCGTAAGAATCACACGGTGATTGGTAAATAGGTCGCCATTTGCGGCTGTCACACCACTTTTTTCTGAACCCGCAATAGGATGACCGGGCACTAATTGTGGTGGCATCTCTCCAAATAAGCTCTGTGCAGCCTTAACCACCGAATCCTTAACGCTGGCTACATCGGTGATGGTTACATTCGGCGATAGCTGTGATACAGATTCCTCTAACACCGAAGGCACACTGAGTGTCGGCACCGCAATAACCACAATATCGCCCTCTCCAAGTTCAGCGGCTATTTGCCCTAAACTTTCGGCGCAGCGATCCACAATCCCATTTTTTAAGGCTATCTCCAACGTCGATTGCCTTCTCGATATACCTATAACCTGATTTGCAAAACCCCTCTGGCGAGCGGCAACCGCCAAGCTGGAGCCAATAAGTCCTAGCCCGATCACCACCAGACGATTGACTACCTTTGGAGAAGCTGAGGCTTTCTTAGACATAGGTTCACCAGAATTATCGGGGTTTTGGTTGTTAGTACTAATTTATAGCACAGCTCGAGGGTAAGAGCCCAACACCCTGAGTTCCGCCACTTCGGAGGCCAGCTCGGCTAATACATCTGCCACAGGCTGATCATCCACATGTCCCTGAAAATCAATAAAGAATACATAGGACCATTTACTATTGCGAGCGGGACGTGATTCGAGGCGCGTCATATCCACATCGTGACGACGAAATGGCCCTAGCAAATCATACAGTGCCCCCGGTTTATTGCGCACAGAGACCACAATTGAGGTCCTGTCATCACCACTGCGGGGCACTTCCTCGCGCCCAATAATTAAAAATCTTGTGGAATTGTCTGGACGGTCTTCAATTTTTTCCCAGAGTTTCTCCAGATCGTACAGTTCACAGGCCATATCGCCAGCAATAGCTGCGGAATTCCATTCACCCTGTACTCGCTTGGCCGCCTCTGCATTGCTGCTGACTGCCACTCTATCAATGGCCGGGTGATTTGCATTGAGCCACTGTCGGCATTGAGCCAAGGACTGAGCATGGGAGTAAACTCTGGTTATATTGTCCTTATTGGTATTGGCGCCGATCATAAAGTGCTGGTGGATGCGCAACTCGACCTCACCACAAATTTTCAGCGATGAATCCATAAAGCTATCCAATGTATGACTGATAACACCCTCAGTGGAATTTTCAACCGGTACAACACCATAGTGACAGACTCCCGCCAACACCTCGCGAAACACTTCGTCAATCGCCGACTGCGGCACACTGATAGCGGAATCTCCAAAATGCTTAAGGGCGGCCTCTTGGGTGAAAGTACCCTCGGGACCCAAATAGGCAACCTTGATCGGTTGCTCCAAGGCCAGACAGGCGGACATAATCTGACGGAATAAACGGGCCATATCCTCATTGTCTAAGGGACCCACATTATTATCCATAATCTGACGCAGAACCTGAGCCTCGCGCTCGGGTTTGTAGTAAGCCTGATCACCCTGTCCTTTTTTGACCTCGGCAACCTGCTGGGCACATTGAGCACGCTCACTGATACTGCGCATAATCTGCAGATCAATCTGGTCAATCTGGTCTCTTAAAGACTCTAGAGAATGTTTTTTGGACATATTAAAACCCTTTATCAATCCTCTTGCGACTGATCGTCTTGCGACTGATCGTCTTGCGGCTGATCGTCTTCCTGAGGTTCGGCAATTCTCGCCAAACTGACCAGATTTTCGTTTTCCTTAAGCCGAATAATACGTACGCCCTGAGTATTGCGCCCCACTACGGACACCTCATCCCCACGGGTACGAACCATGGTACCCTGATCGGAGATAAGCATAATTTCATCGCCATCAAACAGCTGTGTAGCACCGACCAGAGGTCCGTTTCTATCACTGACTTGAATAGCTATCATGCCTTTACCACCGCGCCCTTTGGTGGGAAACTCTTCTACCTTGGTGCGCTTGCCATAGCCGTTTTCACAGACCGTCAACAAAAACCCGTCCTGCTCTGGTACAACCATAGAAATAACCGCGCGGTTCTCTGGTAAGCGCATACCGCGAACCCCTTTTGATACCCGCCCCATAGCGCGCACATCAGTCTCGGCAAAACGCACCGCTTTGCCCTCGGAACTGAACAGCATGATATCTTTGCTGCCATCGGTGATAGCCGTCCCAACAAGATAATTCCCATCCACTAAGTCGACGGCGCGCAGGCCCACACTGCGCGGCCTAGAGTACTGGTCCAGAGCTGTTTTCTTAACTGTGCCATTGGCCGTCGCCATGATCACGTACTTGTCGGCACTGTATTCCTCTACCGGCAGTATAGAGCTGATGCGCTCATCTTCCCCAAGAGGCAAAAGATTGACCATGGGTCGACCTCTGGAGTTGCGGCCGGCCACCGGAATCTGATAAACCTTGAGCCAATAGACTTTGCCGAGGTTGGTAAAACACAAAATCGTAGCATGAGTGCTGGCTATCAACAGGTGCTCGACAAAATCCTCATCTTTCACTGCTGTTGCCGACTTGCCCATTCCTCCGCGACGCTGCGCCTGATAATCAGTCAGTGGCTGAGTCTTAGCATAGCCCCCGTGGGAAATAGTCACCACCCGCTCCTCTTCGGTGATCAGGTCCTCCACCGTTAGGTCATGCTGGGATTCAACGATTTCAGTGCGCCGATCATCGCCAAATTCTTCCAATATTGCCTCTAGCTCTTCCCTGATTACCGACATCAAGCGGTTAATATCGCCAAGGATATCTTGATAATCGGCTATTTCTTCCAATTTTAGACTGAATTCCTCGATAATCTTATCCTGCTCCATGCCCGTCAGGCGATGCAGTCTTAATTCAAGGATATCCTTGGCCTGCTCTGGGGAGAGGAAATATTTCTTTTTCCGCAACCCGTATTGATCTTCAAGCCATTCGGGACGGGTTGCCTCGGGCCCTGCCCGCTCCAACATTGCCACTACGGAACCGGGCTCCCAACCTTTGCTAACCAGAGTCTCTCGAGCATCTGCCGGCGTAGCAGATTTTTTAATCAGGGCAATTATTTCGTCGATATTGGCCAGCGCTATGGCAAATCCCTCTAGGGTATGAGCCCTTTCTCGCGCCTTGCGCAACAGGTAAATCGTCCTCCGAGTCACCACTTCACGGCGATGACGTACAAAGGCCTCAAGCATCTGCTTGAGATTCAGTATTTTTGGCTGACCATCCACCAGTGCAACTACGTTGATCCCAAACACTGCCTGTAGCTGTGTCTGGGCGTACAGATTGTTAAGAACCACTTCGCCCAACTCACCTCGTTTGAGCTCAATGACCACGCGCAGTCCATCTTTGTCCGACTCGTCACGCAGTTCGGAGATACCCTCTATTTTCTTTTCTTTGACCAGTTCGGCAATGCGCTCTATCAGGCGTGACTTATTGAGCTGGTAGGGAATTTCAGAGATGATAATAGTTTCGCGCTTAGTTTTTTCATTAACCTCTATCTCGGCCCTAGCCCGCACATAGATGCGCCCACGACCAGTGCGGTAGGCCTGCACAATGCCCGCTTTGCCATTGATAATCGCCCCAGTGGGGAAATCCGGCCCCGGAATAGTTTCCATCAATTCATCGATACTGATATCCGCGTTATCTATAAGTGCCAGGCAGCCTTGGATAACCTCCCTCAAATTATGAGGGGGAATATTGGTGGCCATTCCCACAGCAATACCAGAGGATCCATTGACTAAAAGATTGGGAATTCGAGTTGGCAGCACATGGGGAATTGATTCCGTTTCATCGTAGTTGGGAACAAAATCTACGGTGTCTTTTTCCAAATCCTCAAGCAGTGCATGCGCCACCTTGGTCATACGAATTTCGGTGTAACGCATGGCCGCCGCGGAATCCCCATCGATGGAGCCGAAGTTACCCTGGCCATCTACCAGCATATAGCGCAGCGAAAATGGCTGAGCCATACGCACAATAGTCTCGTACACTGCGGAGTCGCCATGGGGGTGGTATTTACCAATTACATCCCCCACCACGCGAGCAGATTTTTTATACGCCTTGTTCCAGTCGTTATTCAACTCATTCATGGCGAATAAAACTCGCCGATGGACTGGCTTGAGCCCATCGCGTACATCTGGCAATGCCCTGCCTACTATTACACTCATCGCGTAATCTAAATAAGACTGTTTTAACTCATCTTCAATGTTTACCGGAAGGATTTGCTTCGCTGAATCAACCATAATTTATCTCTAACATCCCGATTTTATTGTGCTTTTGCGGCGGTTATTCAAGTAGTAGTTCTATCAGCCCGATAAGGATTTAATCCGTTCCCTCTGGCAACTCGAAATAAGTCGCGAATTTTAACACAGAAAAAGATGCTATATCCTTATTTAAATAGAGCTAACGCAATATAAAATATCATAGCCTGAATGGCTATAAAACAGGCTTAAACCTTAATAAAAACACGGTATACTCTTATAGGGGACTACTGCGCAACAGTCCCTTTATATCCAATAAGGAAGACTTATGCAGCCCAAAAAAATTGACTTGCTTCTACACTGCCGATGGCTAATTCCGATTATCCCTGAAAACCAAGTTATGGAAGATTGCTCTATCGCAATTAACGCTGGGCGAATCGTAGACCTACTGCCTAAGTCACAGGCGCGGCAACAGTTTTCTGCCACTGAAGAAGTTGTGCTAGATCGGCATATGGTGATGCCCGGACTGGTCAATGCCCATTGCCACAGCGCAATAAGACTATTGCGGGGCCGCAGCGATGATTTACCATTTCAAGCATGGCTGGAGAAGCATACCTGCTCCACAGAAAGTCTATTGACCGATCCAGACTTTATCCGCGATAGCAGCGCATTAGCCATCGCAGAAATGATAAAAACAGGCACTACCTGTTTCGCTGAAATGTATTGTTTTAGTGAGTTGATCGTCGATGTTATTCGCAATGCCGGCATACGCAGTCAACTTAGCTTTGCGGTTCACGACGGCCCTACCCCCTATGCAAAAGACGCCAGCGAACATATTCACAGGGGCCTAACCCTGTACGACAATATGGGCAATCATCCTCTTATCAAGGTAGCCTGCGCCCCTCAGGCTCCCAATAACATCTCAGATACAGTGATGAAACAGCTGGCGACATTTGCCAATGAGCTGGATTTGCCAGTACATATTCACTGCCATGAGAACGCCAGCGAGATTGCAGAATCATTGACAAAATGGGGTTGCCGTCCTTTGCAACGACTTAACGATACGGGCTTGCTACTGCCGCAGACCCAACTGGTGCATATGACCCAGATTAGCCCTGAAGACAAAGCGCTGCTCGAACAGACCAATAGCAGCGTTATACATTGCCCCGAGGCCAACCTCAAACTGGCCAATGGATTTTGCCCGGTAACTCAATTGACGCAGGCGGGTATCAATGTAGGTCTGGGCACCGAGGGTGCAGCTAGCAATAATGATTTGGATTTATTTGGGGAGCTCAAGACCGCCAGTCTTGTGGCCAAAGCTGTCGGTGGCGACACCCAGGCATTAAGCGCCCATTCAGCACTGCGCCTCGCCACCATTAACGGTGCTAGAGCGCTGGGCTGGGATCGCGAAATAGGTAGCCTTGAAGTCGGAAAATATGCAGATATTATTGCGTTAGAAATTGATTCTATTGCCCAACAACCGCTGTATAATCCTGCGTCACAATTGGTTTATGGGCAAAGTGGCAGTCAGGTAACTCACAGCTGGGTAGCCGGGCAATCACTGCTGATGGATAAAAAATTGCTGGCGCTCAATGAGCGCAACCTAATCCAATCGGCCAAAGATTGGGGCAGCAAAATCGCTGGATAAATAGCCTATATTCCAAAACAACAGATTGACGAGAACAACAATGTCTAAAACAGAAAATGTTGACCCCAATGAAATTCGCAAATTCGAGGAACTCGCCAGCCGCTGGTGGGACCGCAATAGCGAATTCAAACCTCTCCATGATATAAACCCATTGCGGGCTAATTGGATTGACAGCTTGGCCCCAGTGGCTGAGCAAGCGGTGTTGGATGTGGGTTGCGGTGGCGGCATACTCTGCGAGGCGCTGGCACAACGAGGCGCATCGGTGACAGGGATCGATATGGGAGATGCCCCTCTGGCTGTGGCTAACCTCCATAAACTGGAGTCTGGGGTGACTGTCAATTACCAAAAATCCACCGCAGAACATTTTGCCGAAGATCATGCGGCGACATTCGATATAGTGACCTGCCTTGAAATGCTTGAGCATGTACCAGACCCAAGCTCAGTGGTTAAAGCCTGCGCACAGATGACAAAACCCGGTGGCACAGTATTCTTCTCCACTATCAACCGCAATCCAAAAGCCTTTATGCTGGCCATTATCGGCGCCGAGTATGTTCTGCGACTACTCCCCAGAGGCACCCATGAGTACGCCAAGTTTATTCGCCCCTCTGAACTGGCAACCTGGGTTCGCGAAGCCGGTTTGGAGATAGATCAAATGTGCGGATTACTCTTTAACCCGCTCACTAAAACCTATAAGTTGAGTGATCGAGATATGAACGTCAACTATATGCTGTGCGCCCGCAAACCTCAGGCGTAATGCACTCTCACTGTAAATCACTCAAACGGAGCGAGCATGCTAGATTTTAAAGCACTTCTGTTTGACCTAGATGGAACCCTGCTGAATACAGCGCCCGACTTTAGCGGCGCTATCAATATTCAACTGGCGCGCCACGGGCGCGAACAATTAGCTGAAAGTGCAGTTCGCAGCACTGTGACCCATGGTTCGGCGGGTCTTATTCAGAAAGCCTTTAGCATTGATCCAGATCACCCTGAATTTGAGACCCTCCGAGAGGAATTTTTGGCACTTTACCTCGCCAATATTGCCGATAGAACCGCTCTTTTCGAAGGCCTGCAAACGGTCTTGGACAACTGCGTAGATCGGGGACTTCCCTGGGGCATAGTAACCAATAAACCCTGGAAGTACACTCGAGCTCTTTTAAATCAACTGGGTATGGCAGAGCAGTCGGCGACCACCATCTGTCCAGACCATGTCTCGCAATCTAAACCTGACCCAGAATCGTTATTTTTAGCCTGTTCAGAACTCTCAGTTGCCCCTGGGGACTGTATCTTTGTGGGAGATCATCTCCGTGATATACAGGCGGGCCGCAATGCGGGTATGCGCACTATTGCAGCTGGGTGGGGCTATATTGAAGCATCGCAAAGCATCGCAAATTGGCAGGCCGACTGGGTTGTAGAAAAATCACCGGATTTAAATCCACTTCTCTTTTTATAAAACAAGGATATAAAAGTTGCTTTCAGCCGAACAAATAATCAACTATCAAGCAGATGCCAAGCTACTGCAAGGTCGCGTTATTCTTGTAACCGGAGCCGGTGATGGTATAGGCAAAACCGCAGCAATAACCTTTGCACAGGCCGGAGCAGAATTGGTACTGGCAGGTCGCACTGTGGCTAAACTGGAACAGGTATACGACGAGATTGTGGGCGCTGGCTATAGGCAACCAACCATCTACCCAATAGATCTCGAGGGCGCGACTGAGCAGAACTACGATGAATTAGCAGTTAACCTAGAGCGACAGTTTGGCCGCTTGGATGGGTTACTTCACAATGCGGGCATTCTGGGGCAGCGCACTCCCCTAAATAACTACCCCCAGAATGTTTGGGATAAGGTGCTTAAAGTCAATGTTTCGGCACAGTTTCAGATGACTCAGGCGCTTATGCCAGTTCTAGAAAAGTCTGATGATGGCTCAGTGATATTAACCACCTCCAGCGTAGGCCGGGTGGGTCGCGCCTTTTGGGGAGCCTACGCAGTGTCAAAATTTGCCGTCGAGGGGTTGGTTCAGACCTGGGCATCAGAGTTAGAAGACCTGTGTTCAGTGCGTATAAATTGCATTAACCCCGGCGCCACAGGCACTCGTATGCGAGCCCAAGCCTACCCTGCAGAAAACCCCGAGAGCATCGCATCAACCCAAGACATTATGCCCGCCTACCTGTATCTGATGGGCGCTGATAGCAAAGCGGTCAACGGCCAATCGATTGATGCTCAGATTAAATAGCATATCCGCTGGCTTATTTCTTCCAGGGATTGCCGCGCGCTCGAAGCCGCTTCTCTTTGCGCTGTCGAATATCTCGCAGCACATGCTTCTCACTGAATTTCGGCGGCCTTAAGTTAACTGCATTAAATAGGGAAATAACCTGTTTTGGATCCAATTCAATAAATTCAGATCGTCGAATAAAAGAGGGCAATTCAATAGGGCCATAGCTTATGCGTTTAAGTCGATTAACCTCCACTCCCTGCGACTCCCACAATCGACGAACCTCTCTGGTACGCCCCTCTGCCAAAACAACACGAAACCACCGGTTGCTACTACCGCGCTCTTCGGGACCTCTTTGATGCTGTGCTTTTACCATCTGAAATTTTGCCAATCCATCGTCTAAAATTACGCCCTCAGTGAGGTTGCTAAGCATAGCCTCATCAACATCACCATGAACTCTCGCCAAATACTCTCGCGTCACCCCGTATGAGGGATGCATAAGCCTATTGGCCAGTTCACCGAAATTTGTAAACAACAGCAATCCACTGGTATTGATATCAAGTCTGCCAATGGC
The DNA here is from genome assembly GCA_024959305.1 of Porticoccaceae bacterium. Lineage (GTDB taxonomy): Bacteria > Pseudomonadota > Gammaproteobacteria > Pseudomonadales > Porticoccaceae > HTCC2207. Next base: position 16,603 of record JANXGQ010000041.1, read on the forward strand.
AATCCAGCGACCGGTATTTATTTTCGGTAGACTGTCAAACACCGTGGGCCTGCCTTCAGGGTCCAAGGTAGTGCAGACCTCTCCCTCCGGTTTGCTATACATCAGCACCCTTGGGCTCTCATCCGTCATGGTTTTAACCGCACGCCCATCGACCATAATGCGATCACTTGATTCAGCTCGATCACCCAGCTTAGCTGTGGATCCGTTAACCGAGACTCGGCCAGCGGCAATCCACTTCTCAAGTTGGCGACGAGAACCCAAACCGGCAGCTGCCAATACTTTTTGTAATTTTTCACTCATTGTTGGAATTTATACCAGTGTCTACTGCAGGTTGCAGATGTTTATGGGCGCCATCAATCTGCCCATCCAAAGAAAAATCGCCGTCGCTTGCAGCTTTATCGGCGGGTTCTATTTCCGAGCCCTCCCTGGCAGCTTGATCAGCGGATTCACCCACTGCAAGTGTCAGTTCAAGCTCTGAATCTAAATTGGATAAATCCTCAATCTCACCAAGCGCAGGCAGATGATCAAGACTTGTTAAATTAAAGTAATCCAAAAATTGTTTGGTGGTAGCAAAAAGAGCCGGCTTACCCGGAACATCCCGATAACCCACCACTCTAATCCACTCGCGCTCTTGGAGGGTTTTAATGATTTCCGAACTCACTGCCACACCGCGCACTAATTCAATATCACCCCTAGTTAACGGCTGCCGGTAGGCGATTAGAGACAGAGTTTCCAACATGGCTCGAGAGTAGCGCTTGGGCTTTTCTTCCCAAAGACGATTTACCCAGGGTGCGAGCTGCTGGTCAACCTGAAATCTATAACCACTGGCGGTTTGTTTAAGCGCAAATCCACGCTCACGACAGTCCGTATCAATCTCCTCAAGCGCTGCTCTCAACTGGTCTCGAGGAGGTCGTTCTCGATCTTCAAAAAGGCCCTCTATCTGTCCAATATCCAGTGACTTTCCCGCAGCTAGCAACGCGCCTTCAATTATTTTTTTAATAAGATCTGAATTCATGATACTCGCGCTTTTACATGTATTGGGCCAAAGGATTCACTCTGAACAATTTCTACAAGTGATTCCTTGATTAATTCCATAATGGCTAAAAAGGTAACAACCACCCCCAATCGCCCCTCTTCAAATTTAAACAGCGCCACAAAAGGGACAAACTGTTTATCTCGCAAATTATCCAGAACCTGTGACATGCGCTCTCGAGTTGATAGTTTTTCCAATTCGATCTGATGACTTTCAAACATCTCCGCACGGCGCAGAACCTCGGCAAGGGCGCTCACTAGATCTCGCATATCTACATCGGGGTGAGGCCGCTGCTGTTCATGATCTGGCACTTCTGCTGTGGCCTGATGCGTATCACGACCCATGCGCGGCAATTCATCCAGATCCTCAGCCGCCTTTTTAAAGCGCTCGTACTCCTGAAGTCGTCTGATTAACTCGGCGCGAGGATCCTCTTCATCATCCTCATCAATCTGCTGTCTGGGCAGAAGCATGCGCGATTTAATCTCTGCCAACATTGCAGCCATCACTAGATACTCTGCGGCGAGCTCAAGCTGAATTGAGGTCATCAGCTCAATATACCCCATATACTGGCGAGTAATTTCAGCCACATCAATCTCGAGAATATCCAAATTCTGCCGCCTAATCAGATAGAGCAACAGATCCAATGGCCCTTCAAATGCCTCCAGAATAACCTCCAGCGCATCTGGGGGTATATATAAATCTTTGGGGAGACTGGTGAGCTCTTTACCCTGAACTACCGCAAAGGGCATTTCCTCCTGAAGTGGTCTTTGCGGCTGACTCGCGATCTCAAAACCAGAGGCTCCAGCCACCGATTGAGCATCTTGATTTGGGCTCACTGGGTTAGACACTTGTTATCCTTTCAAACTCGAAGCGACGATTATACCCACAATCACTTTCCTGGACATCACCTATATCAGATTGCTGAAAAATCACCGGCTCCCTGACGCAATATCAATGGCCTGTCACCTGTCATATCTACAACAGTGGTGGGCTCTAGACCGCAGCATCCACCATCGACAATGGCGTCGACCTGCGCGCCGATCAGTTGATTTATTTCATAGGGATCAGCCAAGGGATATTTTTCTTGCGGAAGAATCAGTGTCACACTCATCATTGGCTCTTTTAGGGCCTCGAGCAAAGCCATCACAATCGGGCTATTCGGGACCCTGATACCAACGGTTTTGCGTTTCGGATGCATCAATCGCCGAGGCACTTCGGACGACGCCTGAAGGATAAAAGTATAGGGCCCGGGCGTAGCTGTCTTAAGGGTACGGAAAGCAATATTATCTACCCTAGCATAGCTTGCCAACTCAGAAAGATCTCGGCAAACCAGCGTGAAGTTATGGTGCTTATCCACTCGCCGAATGGCACGAATACGATCCAGAGCTTGCTTATCGCCAATATGACAGCCCAATGCGTATACAGAGTCTGTAGGATAAGCGACCACCCCCCCTCGCCGAACTATATCAGCAACCCGATCGATCAGCCGTTGTTGCGGGTTATCGGGATGAATAGAAAAACATTGGGTCATGGCATCTCAGCTTGCAAGTGGGGAATGAGTCTTTATAAAACCGATTATCTCACAGCCACTAATAGAACACCTAGCCAGTACAGAGAAACTGCCGTTCAAACTGTTTAGACGTTATTGGCTTGGATGCCAAATAACCCTGAAAGCAGTCGCAATTCAGTCTGCTCAGTATTTTCTTCTGCCCTTCAGTTTCAACACCTTACGCTACGGTTACCAGTCGCAGTGCTCTGGCTAGACAGACGATACTTTCAACAATTGCGCTATCATTGGCGTCGCTCTCAATATCGCTGATAAATAGCCGGTCAATTTTAAGCACATCAACTGGAAGTTGCTTTAAATGATTGAGGGACGAGTAACCACTCCCAAAGTCATCCAAGGAAATTTTGATACCTAATTTTCTGATTTTTGATAACTCGACTCCAATCAACTCAGGCTGGTTCATCAAGGCACTCTCCGTAACCTCTAACTCAAGCACCCCCTTTGGCAACTGATACAACTGAGTCAGAGCTAAAATTCTGCTCTGCAATTCTTTCACTATTGGCCCCTTTAGGGAAAGATTGGTTGGCGGTATATTATCCACCAACATTAGCACCTGAGAATTAAAGCCGGCATAGACACCGCGAAAGCTATAGATTGGGTTATAGCCTATAGGGTTTATGGATACGTGCAGTCCGGGCACTGATTCCAGTATCTGGTCAATATCTATTGCTCCCATAGCTAGAATAGTCTCGGCAGTAATAATCGAGACCACCGCTGTGGCTTTGGCAATAGGCTGCTCAAACCCGGTAGCTATCCGGCTTTGGACAACTATCCCCGCCGGAATCAAAGCACTGAGCATGTATTGATCTAGCCCTTCTTGGCTTTGTTCCATATCGCTATTGTTAGAACTGGGGTTGGCATCAGCAACCAATAGGGGGCAACTTAGCAATAGACCACCAACTATTGAGCAAACAGCTAAAATCCATCTACATCTCATTATAAAACTCCATTTATTATGGCTCCAACTTGGCCTTTAACGACTGTTTGTTCTCAACCTTCTCTTAACAGTAGTCTAATTTACTCCCTCTCCCTTTTACCCCCTCGCTCTTTTACCCCCTCTCTTATTCCGTTTCTCTAATTTCGTCTCTCGTCCACTGAAATCCAACCAGCCACCTGTTTCAAACCGCTAACCACAGAGGCTATTAGATCCTCCCTACTGTCACCCAACCACCTGATACAGAACTTTTGTGCCGATTGCCGGACTGGACTCACTAGCTCTAGTTGTAGGATATAAAATGCCAAGTTTCAAGAATAAACCGAAGAACATTAAAATATTGTGAACTGCGTCACACTTTATAAGGTTGTGATAGTAAAAAGAGCTTCTCAGCAGTTACAATGTACTCTTTTTGAATTTAAGATAATTTTTAACTCATGCTAAGTCAGAACTCTGAATTGCCAGACGCAAAGGACCAAAAAGCACCCATAAAACGGGAGAGTATGTTACTTAATCTACTCTGCAATCTGGTTTTGCCCACATTGATCCTAACTAAATTAAGCGGCGATAATTATTTGGGCATCAAGTTGGCCATTGTGGTCGCACTGGCATTCCCCATCATTTATGGAATCCACGATTTCTTAACTCGAGGAAAGCTTAATTTTTTCTCAGGGCTAGGTGTTGCCAGCGTAACCCTAACTGGAGGCATTAGTCTTTTAGAGATGGATGCAGTTTATATCGCCATTAAAGAGGCCTCGATTCCCGGGCTGCTGGGTATTGCCACGCTGATTTCTCAAAAACCCCCCCAGCCATTAATTCGCACCCTAATTCTTAACGATGCCATCCTAGATGTAGAAAAAATTAACAGGGCCTTAGCAGAAAAGGATTGCCAGCTGGAGTTTAACCAGTTATTGCTGAATGCCTCATGGATTCTCGCGGCATCTTTTTTCCTGTCATCCATACTGAACTACATTTTAGCCGCTGTAATATTGACCGCTGACCCAGGTACGGTTGCATTTAATGAGCAGCTGGGGAAGATGACTGCATTGAGTTTTCCAGTGATTGCACTTCCCGCCATGGCAGTCATGATGGGCAATCTTTTTTATCTGTTTCGAGGCATCGGCAAACTAACTGGCATGACCTTGGAAGATATTGTTAAACAGAAATAAGGAACGAACTGTATTATGTGGTATGCAATTATCTGTGAGGATGTTGAAGATAGCTTGGAAAAACGACGTCAGGCGAGACCGGCCCACCTCGAGCGTCTACACGATCTCAGGGATAAGGGGCGCCTATTGGTTGCTGGACCTCATCCAGCAATAGATAACAGCGAGCCCGGTGACGCTGGGTTTACTGGCAGTCTTATAGTGGCAGAGTTCGATTGTTTGGATTCCGCACAGCACTGGGCGGATGCTGACCCCTATATGGAAGCCGGTGTCTACGCTAGGGTTTCCGTTAAACCCTTTAAAAAAGTACTGCCGTCCGGATAGCTGGATAACCGATTATTTGCCGGTGAGTTATTATTTGTTTCCTAATAGGAGTATGATTTGCATCATCATTTTTTAACCGCAATCCTGTCAATGAATTATCTACGATTGAGTATCCTTTTTAGTATCCTAGCACTGTCAGGCTCCCTATTGGCAGAGCAGTCCAATCAAGAGCTGGAAACCGCCACAGTGCAAATGCTGGCAGAACCTCGGGTCGGCTTTATCTCTGACCAGTTTTATGTGCCACTCAGGACGTCGCCCTGTTCTGGATGCAAAATAGTCCACAAAGGACTAAAAACTGGCACTAAGCTCTCCATTATCGGACATCAAGAAAACTGGAGTCTGGTTACTACCAACAGCGGTTACAAGGGCTGGATCAGAAACCAGCATATTTTGAACAATCAAATAGCTCGGGTGGTTCTCGCTGAGAGCGCCAACAAGGTTGCACAGCTACAAAAACAAAATAAGCAACTCGAACAGGATATGCAACATTCGTTTGAGCTAATTGAGGATTTCCGCAAAACTATTGCCGATTTGCAAGCGGATCGCAAAAGTTTATCCAAGGAACTGGCTGCCATTAAGACGATCTCATCAAAAGAAATAGTCCTCAATAAGCAAAATCAGGTATTGGTAAAACACAACCATATGGTACAGGAAGAGAGAGATGTGCTTCGAGCCAATGTCGATGATCTGCAAAACAATAAGCGCAATCAGTCTTTTCTCTACGGTGGATTTGTTGCATTTTTAGGCGCTATTCTAACAGCCTTAATTCCCCGCTTACGGGGTAGAAAACGTCTATCTGAATGGCGCTAACTGTCAAAAAATATTGAAGAGGAATTTACACTTGGATAGGTTACTACAATGTTTTATCTTAACTGTTTCGCTCGCATTTTCCAGTCTTGGTGCAGCGGAACCGGCAGCACCAAGAGTATTGCTAAAAACTGATCTGGGTGAGATTGTGATTGAATTGGACCCAGAGAAGGCGCCGGTGACTGTGGCTAATTTTATTCAATACGTCAACGACCATCATTACGATGGGGTGATTTTCCATCGCGTTATGAAAGACTTTATGATTCAGAGCGGCGGTTTCACCTTTGATTTGGCCATGAAAAAAAACCGCGCACCGATTATCAATGAGTCTAACAATGGTTTAAAAAACCTCAAAGGCACAGTGGCAATGGCGCGCACATCTGCGCCCAACAGTGCTACCAGTCAATTTTTTATCAATCACAAAATCAATGAATTTCTCGATCACAAGGAAAAACGTCCCGGATATGCGGTATTTGGCAAAGTGGTTGAGGGAATGGCTACAGTGGACAAGATAGCTCAGGTAGAGACCACAAGGGTGGGATACCACGCAAATATGCCCAAAGATACCATTCGCATCTTAACCGCGCGCTTACTGGACTCGAAAACTCAGGCACCAGTAGTTGTGTCTGTTAAGGAGCCCGAGTCTGTTAAGGCGCCTGAGACTATCCAAGTTAAATAGTCGGGATTTTCCATGACCGCACTGAGTATAAATCTCAATAAGATTGCCCTGATAAGAAATTCTCGAGAGGGCAATTACCCCGACCCTATTGAGCATGCAAAGCGCTGCATCAACTATGGTGCCGATGGCATTACAGTGCATCCAAGACCCGACCAACGCCATATCCGACCCGGTGATGTACGCCTGTTATCCGAGCTGGTTAGGCCATTGTCCAAGGTGGAGTTTAATATAGAGGGAAATCCTTTCGCCAGCGCTGTAGCAGATTACCCGGGATTGATTCCCCTAGCTGAAGAAACCCTTCCCGACCAGTGCACATTAGTGCCTGATGCAGATAACCAACTGACCTCCGACCACGGCTTTGATTTACTGGCCCAGGGTGATCAGGTGGCGTCAATTATTAAACATTTGCAGTCTTTAGGCGTCAGAGTAAGCCTATTTATGGACCCTGATCTCGAGCAGATTCGACTGGCCTCGGAGATAGGTGCGGACCGCATCGAACTCTACACTGGCCCCTATGCAGCGGCTTGGGGCACCAATGCACTGGAAAGCATTTTTCAACAGCATATTGACGCTGCTAAATTGGCGGGCTCTCTGGGTATGGGTGTCAATGCGGGACATGATTTAAATCTGCACAATCTGGGTAAATTTGCCAGCATTGCAAACCTATTGGAGGTTTCTATAGGCCATGCGCTTACGGTGGATTCTCTGGCCTTAGGCATGGCTTCAGCAGTGCGATCTTACAAGGCGTTGCTGGCTTAGCCGGCTTAGTTAACTGCACCTATGAAAAACCATAAAACTACTGCCAAGCAACGGCCTGATAGTGCGGAATATCTATCTCGCAAGGCATTTTACGATCAATTGATTACTGTCTACGGCCGCAAACCGGTGATTGAGGTGCTCAGGAATCGGAGCCTGCAGATCTACAGGATTCATCTGGCGAGTTCAAACCGAGATAGCAGTGTTATCCGTGAGATTAAACAGCTGACCTCGGAGCGCGGCGTCGAAATCGTTTTCCACAATCGCAGTGAGCTGTCACGAATCTCCCGCAATAGCAAACAGGATCAGGGGGTTGCCTGTGATATTCACTGCCCGGGCTTTAAATCCTATCGGCAGGCGCTGGCGGACTTTAAGGCGGATGCCGCCAACTCTGAGCGCTTTTCTCTTATTGCCCTAGATGGGGTGACCAACCCGCAAAATTTGGGAATGATTATTCGCAGTGTCACCGCAAGCCCGGCCCAGGGCCTTTTACTGCCCTCAAAAGGTAGCTCTGATATTTCGCCTCTGGTAATTAAAGCCAGCGCTGGCACGGTTTTTAAAGGCAATATTCTGCGCTGTGACTGTTTGCTAGAAGCTTTAAAGGATTTTCAGGAGTCTGGCTTTAAACTCTGTACTTTGAGCTCCCACGACGCCACCCCAATCGCTGAATTTAAACCCAGTGAACCCACTATTTTTATACTGGGCAACGAGTCTCAGGGCGTCAGTCGGGAGATTATTGATATCAGTGATTATGCTGTTGGCATTCCCATGGCCAATGGCGTTGAATCACTGAATGTGGCGGTCGCGGCAGCATTGGTGGCCTTTAACTATTGAGGTTGAATACCCCGAACTTGCCATAGTGGTGAGCGCATTGCCGCCAGCAACGACAGCGTCGTGGTTATAACCGCAATAGTCAAAAAGGTATGGCTCAATCCTATCCACTCAACCGTAAGACCACAGACCCATGCGCCCAATGGCGCACCACCATAGAGACACAGTTGGTAGACCGAGACCGCTCGAGAGCGCATGGTATCTGGCACCTGATTATGCAGTACAGTGCGCCCTAGAGTCATGGATAGGCCGGAGAAAACACCCCAAATATAGATCGTGGGAAACAGTAGCCATAGGGTCGGCTTTAGAGCTATAACCGCCACTAGGATTCCGCGCAGTAAAAAGCTAATCACCAGCAGTCTACCGGGTTTTTTAAATAGGCTAGTGAGGTTCATAACCCCCAAATTGACGCTGATAATGCCTAGGGTAAAGGTGATCTGTAACGCCGCGTATAAGGTGGCACCCCCTCCATAAAACTGCTTGGTGATAAGTGGTATGCCCACTAGATAGACCCCAAAGCCCAAAAACCCTGTAGCAAATACAATCAAAATTAGATGCAATAGGCTTTTGTTATTGCGAAACAGCACTAATCCCTCGCGCAATTCTAGCAGCGGCTTTTTGGAGACAGTGCGCTTTGCCCGAGAGTCATTTTCGCCAACTCTGGCCGCTATAGGATGACCTCGCTTGATAAAAATAGAACTCAGCAAGAAAACCAGCATTTGAAAACACAGCAACTGCATCGGGCTGACTATATCCAGCTGGCCAGCGATGATAAATCCGATGCCCTGAGCAATAAACTGCACCGCCATAACTTTAGCCACCGCCTGATGCATTAATTCTGGTGCCGCATAGCCCAGCAAACTCTCCCTAGCCGGCTGCACAAAAGCAGTGATAGTGCCAAATAAAGTGCCGTAAATAATCAACTGTGTAAAGGTAGGGCTGCCAGTGCCAAAAGCAATCACCAAAGCGCCAACAGGGATTAAATACAGCAGGTATAACAGGGATAGCCAACTGCCTCGGTGACGCCGATCTGAGACCACACCCCCAGGCAACGCAAACAATAAACTAGGCAGTAATACCGCTAGCTGAGCCAGCCCCAATCGACTCGGCGATTCATTTAAAACTCCTACAACTAGCCAGGGATAGAGCACCTTCTGCAGGCCCATAGCCAAATTGCTCAGCCCTATGGTGATTAAAAAGTATCGAAAGGAGAAAGGTTGTGCCGACATTTATTTTCTGCGCCCACGCAGCAGCGAAACCAACCATCCCAATAGCCAAGCGACGACAATAATCAACAATAGACCAATTAGCATGACCCATAAATGGGTTGCTATAGTCGACATTGAAACCCGATAGACCTTTATTGCCATGATTAGAAATGCAAAGCAGGCCAGCATGCACGCAATCCAAGTTGATCGCTGCTTAATTAGGCTTTTAGTCTTTGATTTAGTCATGGTAATTCTTTATTAAGAAAGTCCGTAAACTGCTGTTCAGTCAATATCTCAATAGCCAATGCCTGCGCTTTTTTTAGCTTTGAACCAGCTCCCGGAGCGGCGACAATGCAATGGGTTTTTGCTGAGACACTGCCCGCCACCTTGGCACCCATACTCTGTAGCCTGTCTTTAGCCTCTGCACGACTCATAGTCTCCAAAGTGCCGGTTAGCACCCAGGTCTGGCCTTTTAAGGGCAGCGATTGCACAGTCTGATCTATATTCTGCCAATGCACCCCGGCCTGCCGCAGCGCCTGAATAATTGAAAGATTGTCAGGGTTATTGAAAAAATCCACTATATGCCGAGCCACCACCGGCCCCACATCCTCTACCTCAAGTAGCTCCTCAATAGGGGCGCAGATAACCGACTCCAAAGAGCCAAAATTATTAGCCAGCGTTTGCCCAGTGGCCTCTCCCACTTCTCGAATACCCAAGGCAAAGAGAAATTTAGGCAGTGAGGTCTGCTTGCTGGCTGCAATGGAATTTAAAAGATTTTGCGCAGATTTCTGCGCCATGCGCTCAAGACCAACCAACTGTTCAGTCTGCAATTCAAAAAGATCAGCCACCGAATATATCAACCCTTGGTCAACTAACAGGTCTACAAGCTTATCTCCCAACCCATCAATATCCATGGCCTTTCTGGAGGCAAAGTGTTTAATCGCCTGTTTAGTTTGGGCGCCACAAAACAAACCCCCGGTACAGCGCGCGACCACCTCGCCCGCGGTGCGTTTAACCGATGACTGGCAGACTGGGCAGCGCTCTGGAAATTCTATTGGCACAGCCCCAACAGGCCGCTTCTCAAGCACCGCTTTAACTATTTGTGGAATCACATCGCCGGCTCGACGAACTATCACCATATCGCCAACACAGATACCCAAGCGGGCAATCTCGTCTGCATTGTGGAGTGTCGCATTGGCCACAGTGACCCCGCCCACAAATACCGGCTCCAATCGAGCTACCGGCGTCACAGCTCCGGTGCGCCCCACCTGAAATTCTACATCCAGCAACCGAGTCATCTCCTCCTGTGCAGGAAACTTTCGCGCAATCGCCCAACGCGGCGCTTTGGCAACAAAGCCCAGCCGCCCCTGCAGTTGCAAATCACTGACCTTATAGACAATTCCATCAATTTCATAATCCAACTGATCACGTAGAGCTGCAAGCTGCTGGTAATATTTTTCACAGGCGGCAATGCCCTCTACTAGCTGAATATGCCGATTGATCTTAAAACCCCAATCCGCTAAATTGCCAAGCATTTTAAAATGGCTGTCGGGCTTTGCCTGCGCCCTGTACTGACCAGCGCTATAGGCAAACATCTCCAGGGGGCGGGTTGCTGTTATCTTTGAATCCAACTGTCGCAGGCTCCCCGCGGCGGCATTGCGCGGATTGACAAAAGGCTTGTCGCCAGCCCGCAGTGCTTTTTGGTTGAGCTGATCAAAGCCCTGTTGCGATATATATATTTCGCCGCGAACTTCTAACAGTTCGGGAAAATCAGTGCCTCGCAGCTTTAAAGGGATACTATTAATGGTGCGAACATTGACGGTAATATCCTCGCCAACACTGCCGTCACCTCTGGTAGCTCCACGCACCAACAGACCCTTCTCATAAACTAGACTCACCGCAACACCATCTAGTTTAGGCTCACAGACATAGGCGATCTTATCACTGCCACCAAGCTTTAAGCGCTCTTTGATTCTGCGATCAAAATCGCTCATATCTTCATCGGAAAAGGCATTGTCGAGAGATAACATGGGGACATTATGGCTAACCTGCGAGAAACCCTTAAGGGCTTCACCACCGACCCGCTGACTGGGTGAATCAGCGCTTCTCAACTCGGGGAACTCTCCTTCAATATCCTGAAGGCTGCGCATAAGCCGATCGTACTCACTGTCTGGAATCGAGGGGTCATCCAGTACATAGTATAAATAATTATGCCGATTTAACTCGTCCTTGAGACGTTCATAGCGCTTGAGAACAAGCTCTGGAATATTTAGCATGCAATAGTTAACCGCTATGCTCCTGCAGGAACGCAGCTTGCTGTGCTCGCTGCCGGTAGTGATCAACGGTTTGCTTGGTCATAGAGCTACGCGACTCATCCATTATATTAAGTTGCAGTTCAGCAGCCATCTGTTCAGCTGTCTCAATCATCAGATCAAAAACCTCTACAGGCTTAGCCAATTCTGATGGCGTCATAAATAAGGCAACACCCACTGCTTCTAGATCGCCTAGGGTACTCAAATCGAAGGTGCCCGGGTTGAGCAGATTTGCCATACTAAACAGAACTGGCCCAGAACCATCCCTATCAGTATGGCGATGGAAAATTTTCATTTCCCCATAACGCAGACCCAGATCAATGGTTGTATCCAGCAGTAGTTGCCCCGAGCAGGTCTGGCCCTTGTCGGCCATCAGATGAACCACCAACAGCTCCTGTATCTCGCTGTACTCAGCGCTGTCCGCAGCGGAGGGTTGCTGTTGGCGATCAGAAGATTGCTCGGGCTCACCGCCCCCATCATTAGCGTCTGCGTCTAGAGACAGAGAACCCTGCTCTGGCTGTCGCGACAGGCGGGGTTCGGATACTGGCCTATTCTCTGTCTGGGTCTCTTGAAAATGATCCTCATTACGTATCCCCACCACTCGCGAACCACCGGAGGGAAATTGACTTTGAGAAAAGGGATCTTGCTCTTCGTCGTCTCGCGGAACAGACTCTAGATCGCGAGAGGACATCTGCAAGTTTTCGTAGCGATTGCGTTTTCTGCGGCGCAGAAAATCTAGCACAATGACTAAAAAAACCATTGTGGTAACCGCTATTACGATTGTCTTTGGCTCAAAGTAATCCATAGTTAAAGAATACTCTAATCTCTTGGTTTAAGGCCAGTGAAACTACACATATCAACGCCAACACTATGATGCTTCTGCCAGTTCAACTGCTTGGTTTACATCCACCGTCACCAGACGCGAGACACCGGGTTCGTGCATGGTAACACCCATTAAATGATTAGCCGCTTCCATGGAAATTTTATTGTGCGAAATAAATATAAACTGCACCTGATCTGACATTTCTTTCAGCATCGCCGCATAGCGACTGACATTGGCATCATCCAGTGGTGCATCGACCTCATCCAGCATACAGAAAGGCGCGGGGTTTAGCTTGAAGATCGAGAATATCATGGCAATCGCGGTCAACGCCTTCTCACCACCAGAGAGCAGGTGAATAGAGCTGTTTTTCTTGCCCGGCGGCCTTGCCATAAGCGCCACCCCAGCATCCAGAAGGTCTTCCCCAGTCATCTCCAAGTAAGCATGGCCACCGCCAAATAACTTTGGAAACAGCTCTTGAATATGCTTGTTCACAAACTCAAAGGTCTCTTTAAATCTACTGCGTGTTTCCCGATCAATTTTGTGGATAGCATTCTGCAGCGTACTCAGGGCATCTTCGAGCTCAGCATTCTGTTGATCTAAATATGCTTTGCGTTCCGATTCCAGCTTATATTCATCTATGGCCGCTAAATTGATGGGGCCAAGGCGCTGAATTCTATTCGCCATCAGTTGTAGCTGCTCTTGCCAATCTTCAAGCGCCGCATCTTCCTCGAGACTTTCAAGCAGGTCCTGCAAATCGCCCTGCTTCTCGGTGATTTGAGTCTCAATAGTACTACTCAACGTGGTAATTTCCTGAGCGGAAAGTCGCTGCTGTTCCAGTTTTCCCTGGGCCTTCTGTACCTCTTGATCTAACTGGGAGCGCAGTTTCTCTTGCTCGCGCATCTGGTGCTCGTTAGCCTCGACAGCGGCTCTAGCCTCAGCCAACTGGCCCTCAGCGAGCAAACGGGACTGCAGGGACTGCTCCAGTTCCTGCTTATAATTTTCAGAGGGATCTTCTTTTATACTAAAGGCTTCTCGCAATTGCTCACGGCGCTCGCCAAGCCGCTCGACCTGAACTTGCAGGCGCTCAATGCCCTCGCGAATAGACTCCAACTGAGTGGTAAGAGAGCGCTCGCGCATGGTTAACTGCTGATGCTGAGCGCGATCCTGTTCAGCTTTTTGACGACTCTCATGCAACTGAGTGCGACATAGATCGCGCTGCTCAACCAAGGCTTCCCGCTGTTGAGTATCCACATCCATCTTCTCGATGGCCTGCTGCAGAATCTTGCGCGCCGAGGACAAATTATCCTGCTCAGTCTGGGCTTGCTGTTCGACCTCCGCCAACTCTGTTTCCGCACGCTGTTTGCGCGCCTTATACTGCTCTATCTGAACCTCAAAAGCACTGAGTTTTGAACGCAATTCCGTATATTTATGCTGCTGTTGTGCAACATTGGACTCTATCTGCTGACGATTCGCCTCTAGCTTCTGTAGAGCCTGTTCATTACTGGCGCGAACCCCTTCGAGCTGATCGATTTTGCCATGCGTCTCCGTCAACTGCTCAGCAATCTGTTGCAACTCCTGCTTGCGTTGCAAAACCCCCGCAGTAGCGTCCTTATCGCGAGCAACCCGCAACCAATTATTGCCCAGCCAGATACCCTCGGGAGTTACCGCTGACTCCACCGCACTCAGCTCGGATTGCAACTTCAGCGCCTCAGCTAAGCTATCCACAGCATAAACATTGGCCAACAATCCATCCACCCCATCGGCCTTAACCAAATCGCTTAACAGGCGGCCTTTGGCGGACGAGCTGGACGACTTAGCCGCTTTGCTAATCAACAGCAGCTCGCCTTTCTTAAAATCATCTAGCAAGCCAATACTGCCCGCTATATCGTCCACCGAAATTGCTTGCAGATAACTGCCCAATACAGTTTCCACCGCCAATTCCCAACCCTCAGCTGCAACCACCGAATCGGCCAATCTAGGGGCCTCTGCCAGCCCTTTATCAGCCAACCACTGTATCTCCGACTCATCGCCCATGGCCGCTTGCTGCAAAGCGTCCAAAGAGGCTTGGCGCCCTTTCAAGGTTTGCTGCAAACTTCGCGCCTTGTCGTAATCGCTACTGGACTGTTTTTCCTGCTCCCGAAGCTCGCGAATTTGACGACTATTATCATCTCGCTGTTTATCCAAAGCCTTGCGCGACGACTCCACCTCAGTCAGCACAGCCTGAACCTCAGCCATTTCCTGTTCAGCTGGACTGGCTTGAAAACTGCTAACCTCGGACGACAGCGCAGTGCGCCGCTCTTCAAGCCGTCGCAACAGCTGTTCTATATGCTGTATACGCGACTGCTGAACCTCAGCCTGCTGGCGGGGATCTGCGGCTTTATCCGTTAACTCATCCCAAGATTGCTGCCACTGCTGCATTGCAGCTTCGGCAGATTGGAGTACTTCAGAGGAGGCCTTTTGCGCCTCTGTGGCAGTGGCTAACAAGGGTTTAAGCTCAGCGTATTCAGCCTCCCAACCGGCTATCTTGTGCCTATCACTCGTAAGATGCTGCTCCGCCTCGCTAAAATTGTGCTCGGTTTGCTGCAGATCTTTATTTAACTCCTGGGCCCGCTGTTGGGAGTGCTCAATTGCCTGCTCTATTCGAGACACTTCGCCGCCGATTTTGTAATAGGTGGCTTGGATTTCATTAAACGTATCGCTGGACTGAGTAAACTCAGTGCGCAGTTTCTCGATAGCAGTGTCACAACCGCTGCGCTGGGCAATCAGTTTTTCCTGTTCTATTTCCAAGCCGCCAATAATCTGTTTCTGTTCGAGGCCAGATCGGTTGTACTGTCTCCACTGCAACGCCAATAGCTCAGCGGTCAGCTGGCGTTCCTGCTTTTTATACGTAGCATATTTTTCGGCGGCTTTGGCCTGGCGTTCTAAGCGCCCCAACTGACGCCCCAATTCATCGCGAATATCGGTAAGGCGCTCCAAATTTTCCCTTGTCCTTTGAATACGCCCCTCGGTATCGCGCCGCCGCTCTTTATACTTGGAAATTCCCGCAGCTTCCTCAATATAAATCCGCAATTCATCGGGCTTGGCCTCGATCAGTCGCGAGATCATACCCTGCTCAATAATCGCGTAGCTGCGCGGACCCAAACCGGTGCCGAGAAAAATATCAGTGATATCGCGGCGGCGGCATTTATTGCCATTTAGATAATAATTAGACTGGCCGTCACGGGTCACTTTGCGCTTAATGGAAATTTCATTGTAAGAGGCGTACTCGCCGACAATGCGCCCCTCAGAATTATCAAATATCAGCTCAATAGTGGCCTGACCCACCGGCTTGCGAGAGCCAGAACCATTAAAAATAACATCGGACATGGACTCGCCGCGCAAATTCTTCGCCGAGCTCTCGCCCATCACCCAGCGCACCGCATCGATAATATTGGATTTGCCACAGCCATTGGGGCCGACAACAGCGCAGAGATCACTGGGAAAATGAACATTGGTGGGGTCAACAAAGGATTTGAACCCAGCTAATTTTATCGATTTAAGCCGCATTATAGGTTGTTCTTATTTGATCCGGTCTATTCGCCACGGGACTACTAATTTGTATATCTTTAATTCTACACAGTATACCTATCTCATAAAACAATTAATCTGCCTATGTTACTGAAATTAACCAACCGAGCTATTTTTGACAAGCCATAATCCAATGGATTACACTGTTTTATTATGCAGACAATAGTGGAACTCCCAGAATTTATCCGTAGAGCCCAACCCCTACTAAAAGGTAGTGCAAAAGCAAATATTATCAACTACTTGGCGGCTCATCCTCTAGCTGGCGATCTAATGCAAGGAACCGGAGGCATCAGAAAACTGAGGTGGTCCGCATTGGGAAAAGGAAAAAGCGGTGGAGTACGGGTAATCTACTACTATCACCACACTGAGATTCCCCTATTTCTGCTAACTGTATTTGGAAAAGGCGAAAAGGCCAACCTTTCCAAATCAGAACGAAATACGTTGCGCAATCTAACCGGCCTATTACAAAAGCAGTTTGGTGGTCAAAATGAGTGAAACTTTTTCTAGTATTAAACAGGGTTTGGAAGAGGCTATCGACTTTGCCAATGGCAAAGTGGGCAAAGCTGTTGTGCATAAATTTAGCTCGGTGGATGTAAAAGCAATCAGAGCCCAAGTGGGTATGTCTCAAAACGAATTTGCAACAGCTTTTGGTATTAGTGTTAGCACCCTTCGGCACTGGGAACGCGGTGATAGAACACCCCATGGCCCAGCACTGGTGCTATTAAATGTGGTGGCCAAAGAGCCGCAGGCGGTGCTTAAAGCACTACGTGCATAAAGTGCTAACAAATTATCGAGGCAATATAATGAAACTGTTGCGTAATAGTTAAAGCCTCTGATCAATAATCCTAAGCACTATCTTCTTCTGAAGAGAACCCAACTCAATTACCTGCGCAACAGCCTCCCAATCCCCCGCTTGGGGGGTAGCCGATCCCGTCTGGGACAGTCTGGCAATAGCTTTGACCTGGGTCACACTGGACAAATTATGCCCTGCCATTAGCGCATCTGCATCGCCAAGGCTGATTGATAGAGGCAGATCCCCGGCGCGCAGTTTGCGTGCCGCCACAGGCATAGGTGATCCCGAAGTGGGCACCAGCGCCACAAAAACGCTTTGCTCTGGGCGGTATTTTATACTGGGATCTATACTCAGCAGAATCTTGACTGCTGGTATTGCGGAATCGGTGGGAGCCTGCCCTAGGCTGCTATTAGCGCGGGCAATGCCAGCTTGCAGTGCGCTGACGCTGGCCGAGTTTTGATCCACCTGCTGTATAGCCCCCTGCCAGTAAGTGACCGCCAGTTGCCACTGCTTATTTTCAAAGGCCTGAATACCTTTTAAACCCAATACTCTGGGGTTGGATGAGTCGATAGCAAAGGCTCTGTCCAGCGCTTCGATAACCGCAGGGGTAAATTGACTATCCGCCAGCATAAATAGGGTTTCTGCATACTGTGCCAGCAAGTAGCCATCGTTGGGCGCTATCTCAATAGCCTTGGCAAAATAGTCACTGCCAACCTGTAGATCGCCGCTATCGATGGCCTGTTTAGCCAGCATTGCCCAGTAGTAGATATTATCCGGGCGCTGTTTGACGCGCTGTTGCAGGGCTCTGTGCAACTGCTCTCGCAGCTCTGCATCAGCAGCAGTATGCGCCGCTGACTGGGTGCTGAGCTGGATTAGCTGGGCAATATATTGATCTGCCGATGCGCCCAAACTTTTATACAGACTCAAACTGATTGCAGGAATAGCAATAAGCAGTAGTGGCAGCAACCAAAGCCCCGCCCTACTATTGCCACTGGTGGGCTGGCTGTGCTGAGTTTGCGCTGTATCGCTTAATAATAGCTGCTGGGCCTCGGCTATTAACTGCTGGTACTGGGCCTGATCTATTTGCTGATTATCTAGCTGAATATCCAACTGCGCCTTATTGTCATAAAAAATAGCCAGATTGGTATCTAGCGCATGGTTTTGGTCAGCGGTTTTTTGCTTGCGCATAAATGAATAGGGTACAAAGGGATATAGCACAAATAGAGATGCCAATAATAGTAGCCCTGCAATCAGTATCCATAGCGTCATGGCTTATCCTCGCTAGGATCTAGCAATTCAGATAGCCGGCGCCGTTGCTCGGCGCTTAGCTGAGGCGGCTGCTGTGTTTGCAGCCTATTTGAACGCCGTCCAGAATAGTATTGGCGCCAGATCACAAGCCCTCCCAAAAGCACAAAACAAACGGGAGCAAACCATAGAAACCAGGTGTTTTGGTTAACTTCTGGACGGTAGAGAATAAATTCTGAATAACGCGACACCAGATGCTCTTTAATTTGGCGGTCGCTCTTTTGATCTTCGAGCATGCGTTGAATCTGCGCCTTCATATCGGCAGAGATAGGCGCATTGGAATCTGCAAGGTTTTGATTTTGGCACTTTGGACAGCGCAGCTCTTGGATTAGCTGGTAGTAGCGCTGGCGCAGTGACTGTTGTGAAAATTCCACCACCTCAGTGCTTGCCCAAAGTGCGGACTGAGCATCGAAATTAGCACTGGGAATCAGGCACAGAACCAGTAGCAATAAGCCAGTGCGTTTCATCTGCTTTCACCCAGTAGTTGCTGATAGAGATCATTAAACTCCCGATCCCAAACCGCCTGATCTAAAACCCCAACGCGGCGCTGGCGGATAATGCCCTGAGCATCAATCAGATAGGTTTCTGGCGCGCCGGTGACCCCCAGATCAAAACCCAAGCTGCCCTGCTGATCAACTATATTAAACAGATAGGGATTGCCGCGCTCTTGCAGCCATTGCTGAGCCTGCTGAGTTTGGTCTTTATAATTAAGGCCAATAATATTTACGCCTTGGGCCGCCAGCTGGTTAAGCATAGGGTGCTCTATACGGCAGGCAAAACACCAGGTGGCCCAAATATTGACCAAAACCACCTGTGATGGAAAATCCTCTGTACTTAATAGTCGCTCTTCTAGTAAGTCTGGCAGAGCAAATACCGGAAAGGCTTCACCCACCAGTGCCGAGGGCAACTGTGCCGGATCTCTTTCCAAGCCTTTAAAAAGAAATAGGCTAAGCACCACAAAGAGCACTAGCGGCACAAAGAGCGCGATTCTATTCATAATGCAGTACCTTTCGCGGCACTAACGACTCTTGTTTGCCGACGGTAGCGCCTATCCATTGCCGCCAGCAACCCTCCCAGTGCAATCATTAGACCACCCAACCAAATACAGCGCACAAAGGGTTTGACCTGCAAGCTAATCGCCCATGTGTTACCCCCTAGAGGCTCTCCAAGGGAAACATACAGATCACGCGCCAGAGATGGATCTATAGCCGCCTCAGTCATGACCTGTCCCCCAGCGTTATAGTTGCGCTTCTCGGGAAATAAGCTAGTCACTAGGCGATCCTGTTGCAGCACTCGGACCTCAGCCCGGTGGGCGATAAAATTGGGGCCAGGGATTCTATCTATGCCAACAAATTGAAATTGATAGCTAGCAATCTGAGCACTGTCCCCCGGCTGCATACGCAATTCGCGACTTTCATCATAGGCGACACTTAAGCCCACCCCTAGCACACAGACCGCCAAGCCAGTATGGGCCAACTGCATACCCAGATAGCTGCGGCTGAATTTTGCAACCCTAGTCAGATCAGTGCCAATTTTGTCTTTTAAATCACTGGTAATAGTGGCCAATACCCAAAGGGCCAGAAAAACGCTTAGGGCAGCGCCCGCAGAGTAGCTGGAAAAAGATCTATCAGCGCCTAAAAACAGCGGTGCAACCAAGGCGCAGAGCAGGCTGATCACAAGGGGAAGCGCGCCTTTCTGCAACAGTAAACGACCCTCTGTCTTGCGCCATCTAGTGGTCACTGCAATACCCACGGCCACCAGCAGACCGATCACCAGCGGTACAAAGAAGAAGTTAAAATACGGCGGACCCACAGATATTTTACCCAGCTCAAGCACATCGGCAATAAGAGGATACAGGGTTCCCACCAAAATCATGGTCATTGCGCTGACCAATAAAACATTGTTGGTTAATAACATCAGTTCGCGGGACCAACCGCTGTAGGCAAGCACTTTTTGCATCGCCGGACCGCGCAGGGCAAATAGCATCAATGATCCCCCTATCACAATGGCCAGGAATATCAGTATAAAAACACCGCGCTGCGGATCGGCCGCAAAAGCATGTACAGATGTTAAAACGCCAGAGCGCACCAAAAAGGTACCCAGCAAACTGAGGGAAAAAGCAAAAATGGCCAGTAATAATGTCCAACTGCGAAACACACCGCGCTTTTCCGTGGCGGCAATACTGTGCATTAACGCGGTTCCCACTAACCAGGGCATAAGGGAGGCGTTTTCTACAGGATCCCAAAACCACCAGCCACCCCAGCCCAGCTCGTAGTAGGCCCACCAACTGCCGAGGGTGATACCCAGCGTTAAAAACATCCAAGCCAAATTAATCCAGGGTCGCGACCAACGGGCCCAAGCAGCGTCAAACTGCCCCCCGATCAGAGCTGCAATGGCAAAGGCAAAGGGCACCGCAAAGCCAACATAACCCATATAGAGTATGGGCGGATGCACAATCAACCCAAAGTCCTGAAGCAATGGGTTGAGATCGGCACCCTGTAGCAGAGCTACCGGCAATAGCCTTGCAAATGGGTTAGATGTGAACAGTAAAAATAGCCCAAAACCCACTGAAATCGCCCCTAAAACCGATAGCACACGGCCCCCCATAGGCAGCGGCAAGGCTCGACTAAAGAGTGCCACAGCCGCTGACCAGCCGGCTAATATCAGCGCCCATAACAGCAGGGAGCCCTCATGGGCACCCCAGACTGCACTAATTTTGTAATAGGAGGGCAATTCAGTGTTTGAGTTCTGAGCCACATACTTGAGGGTAAAGTCATCCGCCAGAAAAGCCGCCGCCAGACAGGCAAAGGAAACTGCCACAAATAGGAATTGGCCAACTGCTAGGGAATAACCCAAGCGCATCCAGCTGCGCTGCCCCACAAAAGAGCCGAGCATAGGCACCACAGCTTGCACCAGCGCTAGGCACAGGGCGATAATTAGGGCTGCATGCCCAAATTCTGCAATCACTGCAATGCCTCTTGGGGCTCGGGCTGATGCTGCTGTTTGCGCTGGTATGCCTCGCTGATTGTGTCTGCGACTTCCGGAGGCATATAGTTTTCATCATGTTTGGCAAGTACCTGAGTGGCCTGCAATATTTGCTTGCTATCCAGTTTACCAGCGGCAATTGCCGCCTCTCCCTCGGCAAATAAATCGGGCAGTATTCCGCTATAGGTTACCTGGAGATTTTCTAACCCATCGGTCACTATAAAACTGACCTCAAGGGAATCCATAGATCTGTCAACCGAGCCTTCGACCACCATGCCGCCGGCCCTAATATTGACCCCTATGGGCGCCTCGCCCGCCACTATCTGTGAAGGCGCATAAAAATAGCTGGCATTTTGACCCAGCATATAGGCCATCAAAGCAGCGGCTATGGAAGCCGCCACAACAATTAGCGCGACCCACTGCAATCTCTGCCTACGTATTGGATGCATCGGATGCCTCTTGGCTGTTCCCAGTCAATTTGCCGGTTTTCTTAAGATTGAGCTCTCGGGCAATTTTTTTAATAGCCCTTCTATGTTGACGCAGAGGCCTAATGATTAACCCTATCAATACACAGACAGAGACAAAAACCGCAGACCACACATAGACACCGTGCCCATCCATAACCAGCAGCTGTTGAACGTTATCAAATTGCATATTTATAGCCCGCCTTGCTTTTCAGCCACTAGCTCTCTAACCCAGCTGGCCCTGCGCTCGCGCTCAAGTATTTCCGCCCTAGTAAAGAGAATAAGAGCCAGCGCATAAAAACAGTAGAATCCCAAAATCATGACTAATAGAGGCGCGAACATATCTGGATGCATACTGGGGGCACTGGTTAATTTGATGGTGGCGGGTTGATGCAGGGTCTGCCACCAGTCGACGGACTTGTAGATAATCGGCACATTAACCGTCCCCACTAGACCGAGAATTGCACTGGCTTTGTTTGCCGACTCATGATTTGTAAAGGCATGGCGCAAAACCAGCATACCCAGATAGAGAAATAGCAAAATCAGCATGGATGTAATGCGCGCGTCCCAAACCCAGTAGGCACCCCAAGTGGGTTTTCCCCATACAGCACCCGTAAACAGCGCTATAAAAGTTAGCGCCGCGCCTATAGTGGCAGCTGACTTCATCAGCATAAAAGACAGCTTTATCCGCCATATCAGCCCTACAGCACCTGCGATGGCCATTAGGTAATAGCCGGCAAGGGCCAGAAATGATGCCGGAACATGCAGATATATAATTCGAAAACTATTGCCCTGTCTGGCATCTGGCGGGGCAAACGCAAGCCCCCAAACCAAGCCAGTCACTAGCAGTATCGCCGCAATAGCACCCAACCAAGGAAGCCAGCATTGGGTTTTTTGATAAAACCAACGGGGGGATCCCAAACGGTGGAACCAGGTCCATTGCCTATTTAATTTCATTTGACTCATAACTCCTCTACATTAGCTCGATAAACGCAGGGCAGCTGCGATAGCCAGCGGGCAAAGTGCCATAGCAATGGCCAGAAAAGCACCCAAAATGGCCAGCGAACCCGACCAGGCAAGCCCATCAACGGCGCTTTGAATAGTCGCACTTCCAAAAATAAGTACCGGCATATAGAGGGGCATAACCAGCAGCGCAAGCAATACGCCACCTTTCCGCAATGGCAGCGTTAACGCGGCCCCAACCGCCCCAATAAAGCTCAGCACAGCAGTTCCCAGAGCCAAACTCAATACCATTGGCACCATAGCCACTGCCGGCAGCGAGAACATAATGCCAATCAGTGGCGATATCAGGGCGAGGGGCAACCCTATCACCAGCCAATGGGCGGTTACCTTGCCCAAAATAGGCATCGCCAACAAATTGGGAGCTATTAGCATCTGTTCCAGCGAGCCATCTTGAAAATCACTGCTAAATAAACTTTCAATGGAAAGTAAGCTGGCTAGCAGCGCCATGATCCAAATTATTCCGGGGGCGAGAGCAGCTAGCCTTGCGGGCTCTGGTGCAACACCCAGAGGCACCAGAGTTGAAACCACAAGAAAAAAGATCAGCGGTCTGGCCAAATCACTTCTGCATCGGTAGGCCAGTAGCAAATCTCTGTAAAGATAAGCACTAAATCCACCCGATAGAACAGCGCTCATTTAAAAGGCCTCCTGATAGCCAACAATGCTGTACTTGCGCACTGCTGTTTTAGCCAGATCTTGATGGGATGAGAACAGAATGGCACCACCCTGCTCAATATGCGCTTGCATACAACTTTCTATCAAGGCGATACCCTGCTTATCAAGCGCGGCAAAGGGCTCATCTAAATACCAAAGGCTGGCCTTACTGGTAATCAATCTAGCTAATGCAACGCGCCGATGCTGTCCAGCAGACAGGTTGTGGCAGGGAATATGCGTGTAACCCTCTAGACCCACAGAGCTCAATGCACAGGCGAGCTCCTCAGCAGAGGTGGCTGGCGGACTCATCCATTTCAGGTTTTCCTGTGCCGACAGCATGCCTTTAACAGCTGACTGATGACCTATAAACAGCAACTCGGACAAATAATCGTATCTACATTGCTCGATAGGCTTTCCGCGAAAATAGACAGAGCCACAACTGGGTTGCAGCACACCAGTTAACAGTCGAAATAAGGTGGTTTTTCCCGATCCATTAGATCCTTCGATATGCAGCGCCTCACCGCGGCTTAGCGCCAAGTCAACGGGATGGAAAAGCAAGTTGTCATTGCGCTCAAAGGCGATATTTTCAACTGTAAGGATATTTTTGGCAGACAATGGACTATTCCAGATACCTAGTTTTTTTCTGGGATCGCTATTATGCCAAAAATCACAGCCGGTTGTTGACTGTTATCAATTTACTTGCGGGGTTAACGATTTCTAATCGAGGTGATCAAAATCATAGCCTTGAACCTGCTTTTGAATCCGAGTCTCCTCGAGTTTTTTCTCTAGCCGTTTGCGGGAGTCGCAATCATGCTTAACTTTGCGTTTGAGAACATAGCCGTCTTCATCGCGAAGCTCCTGAGCAACAGTATCCACAGACTCGTCATTGTTCTCGGAATCTTCAACTTCTTCAATTTCTTCTGTTTTTTCCAATTTGTTTAGATCGTCGACCATGGGTTTCCTCAGCACCTAAGACTAACGAAACAATTGTCCTATTAATTACTAATACGCTACTTTAAGGATAGTCGATCACTGGGGTGTTTTTTAAACTTTGTCATGAGTTAATAGATTGAGATGAGTTTCAGGGCGCTCTACAATAGTCGAAATAATGGGATTTTCTATATGCACATCTATCTGGTTGGCGGCGCTGTTCGCGACGGGTTACTCAACTACCCAAGCAGCGAAAAAGATTGGGTGGTGGTGGGCGCCACGCCCGAGCAGATGGTCAATTTGGGATTTAAGCCTGTAGGGCAGGACTTCCCGGTTTTTATCCACCATAAAACCGGCGAAGAGTACGCGCTGGCCCGCACAGAGCGAAAATCAGGTCGAGGTTACAAAGGTTTTGAATTCTACACCTCAACCACTGTCAGCCTTGAAGACGACTTGGTACGCCGAGACTTAACTATCAATGCTATGGCACAGGATGCAGAAGGCAACCTTGTGGATCCGTTTGACGGTCAAAGAGACCTTGAGCTGAAAGTATTGCGCCATGTATCAGATGCATTTACCGAGGACCCACTGCGGGTGCTTAGAGTGGCTAGATTTGCCGCTCGCTACTGCCATTTGGGATTCAGTATAGCGCCAGAGACTATGCAGTTGATGAAATCCATCGTGGCACAGGGTGAAATGGAATTTCTGGTTGCAGAAAGAGTCTGGAAAGAGACAGACCGGGCATTACAGGAGAGGTCGCCAGATATCTTTATTGAGGTTTTGCGGCAGTGCGGTGCTCTCAAGGTATTATTTCCCGAAGTCGATTCATTATTCGGCGTACCGCAAAAAGCCAATTACCATCCCGAAGTAGATACCGGCATTCACATCCTGATGGCGTTGCAACAATCTGTAAAGTTGTCAGATTCTGGCGCCGTTCGCTTCAGTGTACTGGTTCATGATTTAGGCAAAGCTATTACACCAGAGTCGGTTCTTCCCAGCCATAGGGGGCATGAATCAAGGGGCTTGCCGCTGGTAAAGAATATCTGCGGCCGGCTCGGCGTGCCCAATGAGTACCGACAACTGGCTATGGCAGTGACCGAGTTTCATCTGCACTATCACAAGGCATTGGAGCTCAGGCCAGAAACCCTTTTAAAACTGTTCAATGGCATCGGAGCTATAAGGACTCCATCCAAACTGGTGGACTTTTTACACTGTTGCGAAGCCGATGCCCGAGGGCGAACCGGCTTTGAAGATCGCGATTGCCCATCGACCCAGTATTTAACTAATGCCTTGGCTGCAGTGTTCAAAACTGATATCTCCGATTTGGTAGCAGCTGGCGTGAATGGTGCTGAGATTGGTCGTCAACTCAAGCAAAGGCAGATTGGCAAACTCACTGAATTTAAATCGAACTATGACCAGTAACCGAGAAAAAGTGGTGCTTATCACCGGCGCAGCAAAGCGCATAGGCGCGGTTACTGCGCGCCTGTTTCATGCTGCTGATTATCTTGTCCTACTTCATTACAACCGCTCTGCGGCGGCGGCAGATAAGCTCTGTGAGGAATTAAACCAGATCCAACCCGACAGTTGTCTAATGGTTCAGAGCGATCTAAACAGCAGCGCGGGCATAGATAAAATCACCCGGCTAGTTTTTGCTATAGGTCGCTTGGATCTGCTAGTCAATAATGCCTCTAGCTTTTATCCAACGCCACTGGGGAGCTGCGATCAGGCACAGTGGGATGACCTGATTAACAGCAATCTAAAAGGTCCTTTCTTTCTGACTCAAGCCCTCAGCCCTCTGTTAAAAGAGCGCCGTGGCGCGGTGGTCAATATCTCTGATATACATGGGCGACAGGCATTGGCCGAGCACCCAATCTACAGTATTGCCAAGGGCGGCAATATTGCTATGACCAAAGCATTGGCAGTGGAGTTGGCGCCTGATATCAGGGTTAATTCGGTAGCACCCGGCGCTATTCTGTGGCCTGAGCAGGCGCCAGAGGATACCGAAAAACAGCATGCGCTGCTTAGCAATGTGCCTATGGGTAGATTGGGAAGCGAATTGGATATTGCACAAGCGGTGTTTTTTTTAGCGGTTGAAGCAACATATATGACCGGCCAGGCCATCGCCGTAGATGGCGGTAGCTGCAACAGTCTCTAGCCGCTTGGTCAACAGCGATCAAACTCTATAGGCCACAGTTTCTGACTGGCTTTATCGAAGTCCTGCCAGTGTTGGCTAAGTGGTTTGCCAGTCACTGGGTGCAACAGTTCGGGAGCCAGTTCCGCCAGTGGCTGAAGCACAAATGCATTCGTGAGCACCTCATCCCGAGGCAACCTGATACCGTCGAATTCACCGACCAGACTGTCTGCCGTCAAAATATCAATATCCAAACTGCGCGGCCCAAATTTCGGCGCACTGCGATCGCGCCCATTGCGATTTTCGATCTCCTTGAGAATAATCGAGATCTCACCAACACTGAGACCTGAATGAATCCCCACCACCAGATTGTAGAAACTATCCCCCTGAAAGCCCACCGCCTCACTCTCGTAAACAGTTGATATAGCGAGATCGCCGAAGTTTTCCGCAAGCGCATCCAGGGCGGCGTCTATATGACGCCGGCGTTCAATATTACTCCCCAGGCCGAGATAGATCAGAGACATCAGCCCAATGCTCCACAGGGTTTGTTGCCGCGCTCAATCAAAATGCCCACATCCTCAGAGCTCCGAAGCGCCCCCGGCTTGCTAACTCTAAGCTTTAGCCATGGCACAGAGAATTCCTCGAGGACAATACGCGCCACCTCCTCGGCCATACGCTCTACTAGCATAAACTCACTTTGCTCAACAAAATCAATAAGCCGTTTCGCAATCGACTTATAGTTTAAAGCGTATTGAATATCATCAGTCTCCGCAGCTTTGCGTATATCATGTGCCATTTCCAAATTGAGGCTCACCGTCTGCTTGACCTCGCGCTCCCAGTCGTAAATGCCAATAATAGTCTCAATACGCAAATCTCTTATATAGACAATATCCATTAATTAATTTCCCGAGGAATAGTTAAGTCCTGTAGCGGCCAGCGCGGCGTTATTGCCAATGCCAAACCACTTCTTTCACCGGCAATCAGACGCTGACAGCCAGCGTAGGCAATCATGGCGCCATTATCTGTACAAAATTCATGGCGCGCATAAAAAACATCGCCATTATTGTTGTTTAGCGCAACGCCTAACTTTTCTCGCAATCTGCTGTTGGCCGACACGCCCCCGGCTACTACCAGCGTTTTCAACCCTGTTTGCTGAAGCGCTCGCTGACATTTAATCACCAGTGTGTCTACCACCGCCTCCTGAAAACCGGCACAGATATCTAAAACTGTCTGTTGATCTGGCAACAGATCACCGCCGCGATGCTTCTCAATTAGATTGCGAGTAAAGGTTTTAAGTCCAGAAAAACTAAAATCCAAACCTGGCCGATCCGTCATAGGTCTGGGAAAGCTAAACCGATCAACTTGACCCCGCTCGGCCAAGGCTGCCAATATCGGGCCGCCAGGGTAATCAAGATCTAGCATTTTTGCGGTCTTATCAAAGGCTTCACCAGCGGCATCATCCAGCGACTCACCCAAGAGTTGGTAGTCTCCAATAGCATTGACCGACACCAGCTGAGTGTGACCGCCAGACACCAGCAACGCAACAAAGGGAAAAACCGGGGGGTTTTCCTCCAGCATAGGTGCTAAAAGGTGGCCCTCCATATGGTGCACGCCGACTACGGGGATCTCAAGAGCAAAGCCCAGCGCCGTTGCCATGGAGCCTCCGACCATAAGAGCGCCCATCAAACCGGGCCCGGCAGTATAGGCAATACCATTGATATCCCGCTTGTTTATCTCAGCCTTTTCAAGAACCTGATCCAGCATAGGCAGAATTTTTCGGATATGGTCACGAGATGCCAGTTCGGGGACCACTCCACCATAGTCGGCATGCAAGGCCACTTGCGAATACAATGTGTGCGCCAACAACCCGCGCTCACTGTCGTAGACGGCAAGGCCAGTTTCATCACAGGAGGTTTCGATTCCTAATACAAGCATTTAAATGACTTAGTGTGTAATTTAGTCCGCAACTGTAACCCCTAGCACTGTTTCTGTGAACCCATTGCAGAATTTACCTATAAAATTTAGCCAACTTACCGCCACCGAATGGTCTACTCTGATTAGAGCAACGCAAGCGTGCACGCGCGCAATTGACAGCCTGTACTGAATATTATGGGAGATGTAAAAATGTACCAACGGTTGCTAGTAACAGGCGTATCTGGCTATGTCGGCCTACATATGGCTGTCGAGGGTCTGCAAAGAGGCTATATTATCCGCGGCACTGTCCGCTCAGATAAAAAGGCAGTTGAATGCAGAAACTATCTAAAAGATCTGGTTTCGAAACAGCAACTGGCTCAGTTTGAGGTTGTCACTGCGGACCTTACAAAACCCGACTGCTGGGATACAATCATCAAAGGTTGTGACGCTATTTTCCATGTAGCCTCACCCCTAGCTGCGAGTAATCGCAGAGATGAGCACAAACTTGTGACAACAACCCGCGAAGGCGTCAAACATGTTTTTGAAGCTGCAATCCGACAGGGCGTCACAAGAATTGTCTACACCTCATCAGTGGCTGCGGTTATGTTTGGCCACGATGGCTCCAAGACCCACTATATTGACAGTGATTGGAGCCATGTAGAAGGAAAGCTCAATACAGCCTACATAAGGAGTAAAACATTCACCGAGCAAGATGCCTGGCGCTATGCTGAAAATCATCCTGAATTAGAACTAACCTCCATACTGCCGGGGTTTATTCTAGGACCGATCATTAAAAACCATACCAATCTTTCAACGGGTCTAGTAGGCGCCGTAATGAGTGGTGCTTTTCCTTCAGGTGTTATCAATATACATTTTCCAATCGTAGATATTAGAGATATTGTATTAGCTCACTTTAATTCAGTGGAGCGCAAGCAATCCATTGGCGAGCGAATAATGCTGGGCTGCAAGTCGATCTGGATGCGGGAAATGGCTGAGGTTATCCTGGCAGAAAATCCTCAGTTTAAAGACAAAATTAACCCAAAAACAATGCCGAGATGGTTGCTAAAAATCTTCAGCCTATACAATGCATCACTGCGCCATCTGGCCATGGAGGCGAATGTACAGCGAGAACTGTCCTATCAAAAAGCTCAGGATCTGCTTGAAATCAGCCCTCGAAGCCCAGAGGAGGCGGTGCTGGCAACGGCAAAAGACCTTATTAGATTGGGCCTGGTCAGCTAGATATAGCTAAAGAAGAATAATTTGACTGTAACTCAATCGCTATCGCCAGCATTGGCACAATTTGCGGATTAATTTCCCATCAAAGCCAAAAAGATTTTGCATCCATAAAAGTAAATGTATAGACTACGCGCCCTTAGAGACGGCTGACTGTTTTGTCTCGGACAAATTTTTTATTACTACAGGATTATGCATCAATGCCAAGTGTGCGTATTAAAGAGAATGAGCCCTTTGACGTCGCCCTGCGACGCTTTAAACGCTCATGCGAAAAAGCAGGTATTCTGGCCAAAATTCGCTCCAAAGAGTTCTACGAGAAGCCTACCTGGGAACGCAAGCGTAAAGGCGCTGCCGCAGTTAAGCGAAACCTTAAAAAGGTATCTCGTGAGTCACGCAAGTTTAAAAGACTCTACTAGAGTTGAGCTGACCACGGATTTCACCTTTCAGTTTTCCTGCAAAGAGCGCCCTCAGGGCGCTTTTTGTGTTTCTGGAATTCACTGTTCGAAAGACCCATTTACCTAGATGGAGGTATATCATGAGCCTTAAATCACAGATCAATAGTGCAATGAAAGATGCCATGAGAGCAAGAGACAAGGCAAAATTGGGCGCTATCCGCTTGATCCAAGCAGACGTAAAACGCGTTGAAGTGGATGAACGCATTGAGATCACCGACCAGCGATTACTAGCTATTATGGATAAAATGGTTAAACAGCGTCGCGACTCTATCAGCCAATATGAGAGTGCTGGCCGTCAGGAGTTGGCGGATATTGAAATTGCAGAAATTGCAGTCATTCAAGAGTTTCTCCCGACAGCGCTCAGTGAAACAGAGATCAATGAGCTGATCCAATCTGCTATAGCTGCTACTGGTGCAGAATCAATGCGCGATATGGGTAAGGTTATGGGAATACTCAAGCCGCAAATTCAGGGCCGTGCCGACGCAGGCGTGGTAAGCGCATCTGTGAAAAGCGCACTGGCGGGATAATCTCCGTTTATTTCTATCTGTAACCAGTTACACTATAAGCCATGGAAAACCACTGACCTTTTCAAAAATGGCTGGACTGATACCGCAAACATTTATAGATGATCTACTGGACCGCGTCGATATTGTCGATGTGGTTAGCGGCCGTGTACAACTCAAGAAAACCGGCAAAAGCCACAAGGCCTGCTGCCCCTTCCATGAAGAAAAAACCCCTTCGTTCACAGTGGCCCAGGACAAACAATTTTACTACTGTTTTGGCTGTGGTGCCGGCGGCAACGCACTCAGCTTTGTTATGGAATTCGATCGTCTGGACTTTCTACCGGCGGTGGAATTGCTGGCCAAAAACGCCGGCCTCGAGATACCCAGAGAAGCTGTCGCAAATCCAACCGTCAAAAAGCATAAAAATAATCTATACTCTATTGTAGAGGACGCAGATCGGTTTTACCGTCAAAAATTACGGGCCCCGGAGGCCGTATCAGCCGTGAACTATCTTAAATCGCGAGGCTTGACTGGCAACATAGCCGCCAAGTTTGGAGTTGGCTACGCGCCAGAGGGCTGGGACAATCTTATAAAGGCTATTGGAACTGACGAACAGAAGATCAATCTGCTCGCCGAGTCTGGGATGTTGGTTGTCAAACCAGAGGAGAAAAAGCAGTACGATCGATTTCGACAGCGCATTATTTTCCCGATTAGAGATCAGCGCGGCCGCACTCTGGGCTTTGGCGGTCGCGTCTTAGACAGCAGCACCCCCAAGTATCTAAATTCCCCAGAAACACCCATATTTCATAAAGGCAGGGAGCTTTACGGCCTCTACGAAGCGCGTCAGGCATTGAAAGAAATCCCCTACCTATTAATGGTTGAGGGCTATATGGATGTGATTGCTCTGGCGCAGTTTGGCATCCACAATGCAGTGGCCACTCTGGGAACCGCGCTGACCGAAAATCATCTGCAAAAATTGTTTAGATACAGCAGTGAAATCGTTTTCTGTTTTGATGGTGATACGGCGGGACGTCGAGCCGCGGCGCGCGCGCTGGAGATTACACTGCCAGAAATGCGCGACGGGGTCTCTGCGAAGTTTTTGTTTTTACCCGATGGTGAAGATCCAGATACTATGGTTAGAAATCTGGGCGCAGAGGAATTTCAGTCGCAGATTAAAAACGCCACGCCACTGTCCAAATTTTTGTTTGAGCAGCTGGGGGATGGTTTAGACCTCTCCACCGGCGAGGGCAAAGCAAAGCTCAGCAAAATCAGCGCCCCACAGATTAACCGTATACCCCAGGGAGTATTTAGACAGCTCATGCTAGAGGAGCTATCCCGTCAAACCGGCATCGCAGTTGCAGACTTAAAAACCTATGTTGAAAGCCATGCGCTACCTCAGAAACGCAATACTCTGTCAACTGATAGCGCTGTGCCAAGCGCGCAAAATCAGCCTCCCTATGATTCGGAGCCAGAGGCCTCCTACTCCAGTCTGGACTACAATCCTCTCCCTCAAGCAGCGGAGACCAGAATCTCAAAAATACGTCTTACTCCGATCAATCATCTCACTGCCTTGCTCATAAATCATCCAGAACTGGCCGACCATGTAGACAGTACAGAACTACTTGAATCTGCACCTGACGCTGACACCTCTCTGTTTTTACGCCTATTGCAAGTGATTCGAGATAATCGGAACTATAAGCCCTCGCATATTTTTGCCTATTGGCTTGGAGCCCATGGCAATCAACAGGAAACCAAGCGCCTGCAAGAACTTGCGGCCAGTGAGCTATATCACCCGCCGTCCGGCACAGGGAGAGATGACAATCAGGAATTTTGTGATGCTTTTGCCCATGTGACTCAGAAAGCTTTTTATGCTCTCCCTGCCCCTGAGAAAGCGACTCATTTATTGAGCCTGCAAACACTCAATGAGCGAGAAATTAAACAGTTGCATAAACTTCACCTGCAACTACCTGACGACCCTAAATCTGCAGCGTTAAAAAAGCAGATAAAACAACGGCTTGTGGTTTGAAAGTAAAAAACAGAAATATCTCACATAAAGCCCAAATTCTCTGCGACAGTGGGCCTTTTATTCGATATAATCACGCGCTATTTTTTAAGCGCACAAACAGTTAATTAAATATGAGTGAAAACCTACAAAATAAGCAGTCCGGGATTAAAGATCTTATCGCCAAAGGCCGTGAGCAGGGATACCTGACCTACGCCGAAGTCAATGACCATCTTCCCGAGGGCATTGCAGACCCCGAACAGGTCGAAGATATCATTCAGATGATCAATGATATGGGCATCACCGTTTTTGAAACGGCACCAGATGCAGAAGCTCTACTGATGATGACTGGAGATAATACCCCAGACGAAGTAGCGGCAGCTGAGGCTGCAGCTGCCCTTGCCTCAGTAGAATCCGAGCAACATAGAACCACAGATCCGGTGCGTATGTATATGCGCGAGATGGGTTCGGTTGAGCTGCTCACCAGAGAGGGTGAGATTGAAATTGCCAAGCGTATCGAAGAGGGAACGCGCGAGCTGATGTCGGCAGTTTCCGACTGGCCATCCACCGTTGCAGCGGTAATTACCGAGTGGGACAGGGTAATAGCCGAGGAACGAAAACTGACTGATATTATCAGCGGATACCTAAATCCGATGGAGCATGTGCCGTCTGCACTTGCCCAGCAACAGGCAGCAGAAGCCGAAAAGTTGGCAAATGGCGGTACTGTCGACGACGACGAGGAAGAGGAGGAGGAGCACGAAGGAGGTTTAGACCCGGAGGAAGCACAGAGACGCTTCGAAGAGATTCGTGCACAGCTAGTGAAAACCGAAAGATGTGTCACTAGATATGGTCGCGACGGAAACGCCTCCAAAAAGAATCTGGAAGAACTCGCAGAATTATTTAAGTTCCTCAAGCTAATTCCCAAACAATTTGATCCGCTGATCTCTTTGGTCAGAGTAGCTGTTGCAAAGATTCGCGCCGAAGAACGGTCCATTATGAGGCTCTGCTTGCGCTACGCGAAAATGCCGCGCAAAGAATTTATCAAGAGCTTTCCGGGCAGCGAAACCGATCTGAACTGGGCCCGCAAGCTTATTGATTCCGGCGCCGATTGGTCTCAAGCTCTTTTAAATCAAGAGCAGGAAATTGTCAGATGTCAGCGCAAATTGGCTCAGGTTGAAGCCAAGAGCGGACTCAGCATTTCCCAGATAAAAGATATCAATCGCCGTGTAACCATGGGTGAAGCCATGGCGCGCAGAGCCAAGAAAGAGATGGTCGAAGCCAATTTGCGCCTAGTTATCTCAATCGCCAAAAAATACACCAACCGCGGATTGCAATTCCTTGATCTTATCCAAGAGGGAAATATTGGCCTTATGAAGGCTGTGGATAAATTTGAATACCGTCGCGGCTACAAGTTCTCTACCTATGCTACTTGGTGGATTCGACAGGCAATTACCAGATCCATTGCAGATCAGGCACGCACTATCCGAATTCCCGTACATATGATTGAGACCATCAACAAGCTAAACCGAGTCTCTCGGCAAATGCTTCAGGAAATGGGTCGCGAGCCCAACCCTGAAG
Organism: Porticoccaceae bacterium; assembly: GCA_024959305.1. GTDB lineage: Bacteria > Pseudomonadota > Gammaproteobacteria > Pseudomonadales > Porticoccaceae > HTCC2207. Next base: position 50,577 of record JANXGQ010000041.1, read on the forward strand.
AACTGGCAGAGAGAATGGAAATGCCAGAGGACAAAATTCGCAAGGTTCTAAAAATTGCCAAAGAACCTATTTCAATGGAGACTCCCATTGGTGAAGACGAAGATGCCAATATTGGTGATCTTATTGAAGATACCACCATTGCACTTCCGGTGGACGAGGCAACCAAGTCAAATCTTACCGATTCCACACGCGGCGTTCTGGGAAGTCTGACCGCTCGCGAAGCCAAGGTATTGAGGATGCGATTTGGTATTGATATGAACACAGATCACACCCTTGAAGAGGTGGGCAAACAGTTTGATGTAACCCGTGAGCGGATTCGTCAGATTGAAGCCAAGGCATTGCGCAAACTGCGCCACCCTACCCGCTCGGATCATCTGCGCAGTTTTATTGACGAATAAGCGCTAATCTCTAGATCGGTTAAAAACACGTAAAGGTCTATGGCTGAGCCGGCAATGCAGCGGTCAGTCAAAAAGACAAGTTAAAACAAAAGAACGGTTAAACGCCGGATTTTTGGCTCAGCGCAAGGCGAACAATGAGACCAGTGAAGGAGCATACATTAAGTATGTGACTGAACGAGCGAAGCAGTTCAACGCAGCGATCAGTCAAAAAGACAAGTTTAAAAAGGGGCCCATAGCTCAGCTGGTTAGAGCGCTCGACTCATAATCGATCGGTCGTAGGTTCAAGTCCTACTGGGCCCACCATTTTCGCCTTCAGCTCAATGATAGGCGTAGGGATATCCCTACTGGGCCTTAATACCCGAAGGGCACAGCATATTTTGAAGCATGCATTGAATTTTTTCAAAAGATAAGAATTAACTAAAAACGATATTTAAGGCCGGCAGATACGTTATCTACACTAACATTTTTGCCCTCAATTCCCACTGCGGCTAAACGTTAAATCTTGGTTCGAGTTGACGCACTCGGACGACAAATTCGCCGAAAAACACAATCCTTACGCCGCGTATAAATTTTGGACCCGATAACTGCAAGGGCCATATACAAGAATAATATTAGGCACATGCATCTGACTTTTTTGGCAGATTTCTGCCAATTTTTAGGAAAAAAACTATGAATCGTAAGCTCAGCTATATTGGAATAACCGTATTATCATTGGGCATCATTGCCTGTGGTGGCAGCAACTATACATCGACCCCTGAAAATCCTTCTGCAGCGGTGGACTACAAACCTATAGCCGTAGCCGATAGTGCTCAGGACGATAAAAACACTGAAGTCACTATCGATCTCGCCGAGAATGATTCTGGACTAGAGGATAGCCCGGTCGTTTACAGCTTAGATTCAGCGCCAATCCACGGCTCGGTCACCATTACTGCCGAGGGCAACGCAACCTACACCGCTGACACAGATTTTGACGGCACTGATACATTCACTTATCAGATCACCGATATAGACGGCGATAGTGCCTCTGCGACGGTTTCTATTACCATAGCTAGTACAGATATAGCTGATACAGATAATGGCAATGGGGTTTCTTGGCCAGCGATTAGCAGCGCTGTTACCACGGATGTCGACCTTGAAATGGGAATTATACTGGCAGATATGACTCTGGCAGAGAAAGTGGGGCAAATGGTTCAGGCTGAAATCAGCAGTGTGACTGCTGAGGATCTGCGCGACTACAATTTGGGCTCTGTATTAAATGGCGGCGGCTCTTGGCCGAACAGTAATAAATCATCCAGCGCAGCCGACTGGCTGGCATTGGCCGATAGCTTTTATCAAGCCAGTACGGATACCAGCGATGGCGGCGTTGGAGTACCGGCTATCTGGGGAACTGATGCGGTGCATGGCCATAATAATGTGATAGGCGCGACCATCTTCCCCCATAATATTGGCCTGGGAGCCACCAATAATCCAAGTCTTATGGGTGCGATTGGTGAGGCTACCGCCCTCGAGGTGGCAGTAACTGGTATTGATTGGGTATTTGCGCCAACTCTGGCGGTGGTTCGCAACGATCGCTGGGGCAGAACCTATGAGGGCTACTCCGAGGATCCCGAGATCGTCAATGCCTACGCGGGCAAAATTGTCGAGGGTCTACAGGGAACAGCAAGCGCCGGCGATCTATTTGGCGCCAGCCATATTGTGGCTACAGCCAAGCACTTTATCGGCGACGGCGGCACTGATAACGGCATAGATCAGGGCAATACTTTGGCCACTGAGCAAGAACTTCTGGATATCCATGCCCAAGGCTATTTAAGCGCTTTGGCAGCCGGTGCGCAGACGGTTATGGCCTCCTACAATAGCTGGCAGGGCTCGAAACTTCACGGCAGCGACTATCTGCTAACTGACGTGCTGCGCAATCAGATGGGATTCGATGGCTTTGTGATTGGCGATTGGAATGGTCACGCCCAAGTGCCCGGCTGTAGCAATGCGCGATGTGCTCAAGCTATCAATGCCGGGGTGGATATGATGATGGTACCCCATGACTGGAAAGATTTTATTAGCAATACCATAGAACAGGTGGAAAATGGCGATATTGCTATGTCCCGTATCGATGAAGCCGTTAGCAGAATACTGCGGGTTAAGGCGCGCGCAGGGCTTTTTACCAAAGGTCTACCCTCGAGCCGCCAATATGCGGGAGAAGCCTCCACAATAGGCTCTGCAACTCACCGAAATCTTGCCCGTCAGGCGGTTCGCGAATCTCTAGTACTGCTTAAAAACACGGATAATCTACTGCCTCTCGATCGCAACCAGACTGTTCTGGTGGCCGGCAGTGGCGCCAATAGCATTGGCCAGCAAACGGGTGGTTGGACGCTTACCTGGCAGGGTATGGGCAATTCCAATAGCTATTTTCCCGGAGCAACTTCTATCTTTGCAGGTATTGAGGAGGCGGTTAACTTATCCGGTGGTACTACTACATTAAGCACCAGCGGCTCGTTTAGCGGCGCAGCTCCAGATGTAGCCATCGTGGTGTTTGGCGAATCTCCTTACGCTGAAGGAATGGGAGATATTAGCAACTTAGAGTACCAAAGCGGCAGCAAAGCCGACTTGGCTTTACTTAAATCGCTGCGCGAGCAAAATATCCCAGTGCTGTCGATTTTTCTTTCCGGTCGCCCCCTGTGGGTCAATAAAGAGCTCAATGCCTCTAATGCCTTTGTGGCCGCATGGCTGCCAGGTACCGAGGGTGCAGGGATTGCAGATGTTATTTTCAAAGCGCCGGATGGAACCCTAAATTATGACTTTACCGGCAAACTTTCCTATTCTTGGCCACGCAGCATTGATCAGACAGTACTGAACCGCAATGATGCGGTCTACGACCCATTGTTTGCCTATGGCTTTGGCCTAACCTACCAGGATACGGATACGCTGGGTGACAATCTGGATGAAAGCGGAGGCACTGATACAGATGCCCCAGCCACTATTTTCTCTGTGCCCGGGCTTATCGAGGCAGAGTCTTATTCAATCATGTTAGGGGTAAAGACCGAAAGCAGCAGCGATATTGGTGGCGGCACTAATATTGGTTATATAGATGTTGGAGACTGGCTGGAATATCAGATCGACGTGGCAAGCGCCGGCAGCTACCTAATCGAATACCGCCTTGCCAGCTTATATGGCAGTGCGGGATTTAATACCCTGATCAACGGGGTTCCAGTGAATAGCCAATCGGTTCCCACTACTGGCGGATGGCAGACGTGGACAACTGAATCAGCCGCTATTGATTTACAGGCTGGCCCGCAAACCCTGCGTATCGAGGCCACAGGAAGTTCATGGAATATGAACTGGATTCGCTTATCGACCGTCGATTGATGGCCAGCATGGCCGCCGCTATTTTAGGGCGGCCTCGGCTTTTTTGAGCAGACCACCGGCATAGTTCATGGCATGAAATATAAGGGTCTGCTCATTGCTGCCGCTGATTAAGTGGGATCCGGGGCCCATGGCATAGATAGGCACATCTTCGCCAGAATGGGTCTCAGTCTCTCTGGGAATGAGCGCCTCTTGGTAAAAACCGGGCTTGCTGGTGTCCATATGGGTTAAATCTTTGCGACCTGCGGCAATGGCTGCGCCATAGCCTTTATCGGCATCGGTTTGCAATCCCAAATCTCGGTGGCCGCGACCTATGGTGTAACCCAATGTGGTGTAGGGCAAATTATCTGCCGCCAATGCGGGTTTGCTTTCACCTATAGAAATCACCTTGCCCAATATAGGATTGCCGCGCTGCGGATAGCCGGCCATGGTAAATACATGACTGTGATCAGCGGTGACTATAATCAATGTATCTTTCTGGTTAGTGGCCTTAACAGCAACCTCCACCGCTTTGGAAAATTCGATAGTATCTGACAGCGCATTGTAGGCATTACCCACATGGTGGGCGTGGTCAATGCGTCCAGCTTCGACTATTAGAAAAAAACCTTGGGGGTTATTATCTAAAATCCCTAGGGCACTGGCTGTCATTTCGCTCAAAGATGGCTGTGTGGACTCTTTTTGGGATCTATCCGCTTCAAAACGCAGGTGTGATCGGCTGAACAGACCCAGCACTCGCTGGGTATTTTCGCTGATAGCGGTGTTAAGCCCAGATCTATCAGTTAGGTACAGACCATGGGGATAGGCCGTCCTCCACTCGGTAACCAGATTGCGGCCATCGGTGCGGTTTCCCCGCATTGTATCCAGCCTATTGTCAGAGACAGTCTGCGACGACTTGGGCAGAAAGTGCCGGCGCCCTCCTCCCATCACCACTTCAATACCATTGCTATCTGCACCCTGATATCGCGCCTCGAAATTGGCCTCATAGTTAATTAACTGTGAGGCTATATCTTCACAGCCGGCGGCAATAGCCTGTTTAGGCATTTTTGATGGACCTTCCCAATCGCGCTCGGGAGATTTTGCGTACGCAGCTGCCGGGGTGGCATGAGTCACTCTGGCTGTGGTCACTATCCCAGTGGACAGACCGGCGATTTCTGCCAGATCCAGAGCGGAGACCAATTCATTACCCGCAACAGAACTACAGTCGCCGCGAATAGCATCCTCGGCAAGGCCAATAATGCCACTGTCGGTTTTAACGCCGCTTAGCATCGCGGTGATGGTGCTCGCCGAGTCCGCCACCTGGGCATCCACAGAATAGGTTTTGGCCAGACCCGAAAATGGAAATCTGTCAAAACTGAGGCTGTTTTCCTCTCCAGAAATACCTTTTTGCTGCCCATCCAAGATACGCGCGGCGGTCACCGTGGTTAGGCTCATGCCATCGCCGACAAACAAAATGATATTTTTGGCGGCGCCAGCTTGCGTATTTATACTCTGTGCAAGGCGGTTTTTGCCAATCACCTGCTGTGCCGCAGCCCTGTACCACAGGTTGTTATCATGGGAAATCTGACTGGATAGCTTATCCATATCAGTTTGTCCATTATCCGTTGCACCACATCCAAGCAATGCAAATACCGTGACACCTAAAAACACTAAGCTGCGCATTTCTTACCTTCTACAAATTACCCAATGGTACCCATGATACGCGGATGATAGATCAATCAAAATCCAGTAACTCATGAACCTTAAGGTTGTGGGCTTTGGCTATCTTAAATAGCTGCCACAATGATGAAATAGATGTTGGGTCCTGCTCCATACGCTGATATTGCCGCACAGAGAGTTCATAATCTGCCATATCCTCTTGTACCAACTGCCTTTTCTTGCGCAACAGCAGTATCTTCTCGCGTAATTTTTCCTGAAATTCGATAAATTCCTGATAGTAAACTGAGTCTGAAGTTGGCCGTTGCATAATGTTTTGTGAAAATTCCCCTTGACTTAACACGCCAAGCTTGACATATTGGCGCTTCAGAAAACACGCCAGGATTGGCGTCTTACTATCTTAATACCAAGGAGCATATAGGTGAAAAACAAAATACTCACAACCGCATTACTGATCTCGGTGCTTGGCGGCTGTCATTTCATCGACAGCAAATCCATTTATGATGTAGATTTTGAGCATCTGGTACGCAGTGCCTTCTACACCCAACAGGAACTGCTTAAGCTATAATTGAGCAATAGCCCAGAAGCGGACTCAGAACGCTTTCAAATATTGATGGCAAGCTATTGCGACCTTATCGACCGCGGTTATATTGTCGCCTCAGAAAAACCCCAGAGCTGTGGGTCATTGGCAGATACAACTGGCAACCAACACAAAAAGACTGACCAGAACTATTGTGCGGCGGCATTTCACCGCTGCTTTAACAGCTGTAGCCTTAGGAATAATGAGTGCACCAGCTGTGAAAAACAGGCCATAGAGTGCCTACATTAGCCCCTTTAGCCATGCCAAAACTCTCGCCCAGCGGCGTCAAGTTGCCACTGGGCGAGAGAAGATAGTGCGGGAATCCAACGCAACTCTGTGAAGCCTGCCCTAGAACAGAGGATATCAGTGGGCTTCAACCTTGTTTTGGTTAAATTCACTGACCACCCTTAGAAGCTGCCTGCAGGTAATTTGGCCCACTAGCCTGCCTTGCTCTAACACCGGACGGCGTCGGTGGCCCTTTTTGAGCATATCATCAGCCACATCAACTAAGTCGGCATGCAAATCACAGTAATCAACATCCACTGACATATACTCTCTAGCTTTGCCTACATCACCCTGTTCATTGTAGGTGGATGCCAGTATGGCTTTTAAACAGTCCATCTCGGAAAGAACGCCCAACAGCATATTCTGATTATCTACCACACAGATCCCCGACACCTTATTTTCAATAATAAGGTCTATTGCTGAAGATAAATCCTGATCCGCTAAAATTTTAACTGGGTTGTGGAGCATATAATCACTTAAATCGACCGATCTTAACATCTGCATTACCTCGCTCTATCAGCAAACAGAAATCTAAATCAAAGACTCCCTGCTAAATCAATAAATGGTTGCGGCCAAGTTCCCAACAGCAATACCCCAAGTAACAGAATCAATGCCACTGCATCCTGAGATATAAAATTCTTCTTATGGTCTTGCTCTGCTGATTCTAGGGATTTTTTGGTCATAGCAAAAACCACCCGCAAATAATAGTAAATGGCTATGGCACTACCAATCACCAAGGTGCCGAGCAATAGCCATAACTCTGACTCTATACTGACGTTGATAATATAAAACTTACCTATAAAACCAGCTGTGAGCGGTATTCCAGAGAAAGACAACATGGCTACAGTTAAAGCGGAGGCCTGAATCCGCCGACTCCAAAATAAACCCTCAAATGCTGAGATATTAGTTTTAGATTGATCCTCTCCCGCCACGTTGGCAACCACCGCAAAGGCTGCCAAGGTGGTTACCATATAAGCGGCTAAATAGAAGGTGATCGACTGGCTAATTAATTGCGTGGAAGCTGATACCTTCAGCGCAAAGGCATAGGCAATTAAAACCACCAGCAGATAACCAAAATGGGCAATTGAAGAATAGGCTAGTAGCCGTTTGATATTTTCTTGCCTAAGGGCCAGCCAGTTACCCACCAACATAGAGGCCAATGCAATAACCACCAGCGCATTAGTGAGTGAACCGTAGAGATATAGCTGCGCGTCCATATACAGGCGAGTTAAGGCTACAAATACCGCACCTTTTGACACAGTCGCCAAATAACCGGTAATGGCTGTTGGCGCACCTTCATAAACATCCGGCGTCCACATATGGAAAGGTACCACAGATAGCTTAAACCCCAGCCCTGCCAAAACCATGGCAGCACCAGCCACCAATACTAGGGGGTTTTGCTCAAAACCATCGGCAATTTTAGCGCCCATGCCCGCATAGCTGAGGTCGCCAGTTGCCGCATAAACCAAGGCAAAACCAAATAGCAATATGGCCGAGGCACAGGCAGAGGGCACCAGATATTTGATAGCCGCCTCCAGAGGCAACAACCCGCGCTCTGGAAAGGCAATCATAGCGTAGAGAGCCACGCCCATTAACTCCATTCCCAATAGCAAGCCCAGCATATGACTGGATTGAATTAACACCACCGCACCCAGTACTGAAAGCACTAGAAGCAGATAAAATTCCTCTTTGCGCTCTGCCTCTAGGATAAATTTATCGCTGGACAGCCATAGGGTAACCAGTGATGCCAACAGTATTAGAGCTGTGAAAAATAAACCCCAGTGATCCACCACCATCAGTACTGTCACCGATTGGGTATAATCGCCGGCATAACCAACAGCCCCTAAACTGGCCAAAAACCCCAGAGCAGTGATAATCAGGGCAACAGACGAATCACGCTTGATGGATGCCTGTACCATCAACACAAAAGCGCTCAGGGATAGTATTAATACAGGCATTAAGGCCAGCAGTTGGCTGCTATTCATGGTGCTATCTCCACTGCAACCATTTCAATTAGGCTCTGCAATACCGGCTGCGCCGTGTCTAAGACCGGCTGCGGATAGATACCCAGTGCGATAAGCGCCAGCATCATCACCGCCATGGTCAACATTTCACGACCGGCAAAATCGGCCGTCCCCAGATCGACCCATTTATCCTTGGGCTGACCCTGAAAAGACCGCTGCATCAATATCAGGGAATAGATGGCCCCAGTGATCAGCCCCAGTGCAGCTATAGCGGTGATCCAGGGATCCACTTGGAATAGGCCCAATAGCACCAAGAATTCAGCCACAAAGTTGCCCAATCCGGGCAATCCCAGCGAGGCGACGATAAAAAACATAGTGACCGCACCCATTCTTGGCATCTGTTGCCAAAGCCCGCCCATCTCGCGCATATCCCTAGTGTGCAATCGCTCCTGCAAAGAGCCCGCAATCATAAATAGTGCCGCTGTGCTAAAGCCGTGGGCGACCATCTGCATAACAGCGCCCTGCAGGGCCAATTCATTCCAGGCATAGACACCTAAAAGCACAAAACCCATATGGCTAACACTGCTGTAGGCAACCAGACGCTTAAAATCTGTCTGCGCAAAAGCCAGCACTGCACCGTAGATAATTCCAACCACCCCTAGAGCAATGGCTATCCCCGAGAAATTTATAGCCGCCTCAGGAAACAGAGGCACAGCAAATCGGATCAGTCCGTAGGCGCCAGTTTTTAATAGAATGCCGGCCAGAATTACACTGCCCGCGGTGGGCGCCTGAGTGTGGGCATCGGGCAACCAAGTATGGAAAGGGAACCCCGGAAGCTTAACGACAAAGGCGATAAAGAAACCCAACATTAACCAGTGGGCAGCTCCGGCAGTCATATGGGTGTTAAGAAGATCAAAGTAGCTAAATGACCAAACTCCGCTGGCACTGTGATTTATGCCTGCCAAAGCCAGTATAGAAACCAACAGCAGCAAGCCACTGACCTGCGTAAAGATAAAGAATTTCATCGATGCATAAGCGCGGTTTTCATGCCCCCAAATCGCGATCATTAGATACATGGGAATCAGCATCACTTCCCAAAATAGGAAGAATAGAAGCAGGTCTAGGGCCATAAATCCCCCTAGTACCCCAGCCAATGTCCACAGCAAATTGGCCTCAAAAAATCCCTGTCGATGATTGATATCGGTCCATGATGAGCTCACAGCAACCATACCCAGTACTAATGTCAGTATCAGCATCAGCAGGCTAATACCATCTAGAGCCAGCTCAATGCTAATACCAAAGGCGGGTATCCAAGGGGTTTTAAAATGCATTAGCCAGGTGGCTGGATCATTGACTACAGGCGCCTGTAGCTGACTGAGGCCGTCCATACCCCATAGATGGGTTAGCAGGTACAGCAAATCTATCAATATAACGACCAGTGCTACCTGACGCGGCACCTTTTCACCAAAGCGCTCAGACAGCGCGGCAACCAGCCCCCCCACCAGCAGTATCAAAATCAGGTTAAGCATAACCATTAGGAAGCCTCCGGTGAGATCTGTAGCGCCAGTGTTAATAGCAGGATCAAACCGGCCACCATACTGACTAGATACCAACGCATTTGACCATTCTGGGATTGACTCAACCAGCGGTTAACGCACTGATTAACGGATACCACTAGGGCGTAGAATCCATCCACAGATTCAGATTTAAGCAGCGCGGATACAGCATAGTAGGGCCTTACAAATAACCCATCGTAGAGGCGATCAACAGCCCAGCCAATACGCCAAAATTCTCCCAGCTTGCTACCCACTGCAGATTGAACCAGTGGATTTATATTAAGGCGTTTGCTATAGAACAGAAGATAGGCCACAGCAACCCCAATCAGCGGTACAGAGATGGATATATACTCAACCCAATGGGCGGGGTGGCCGTGCAAAGCCTCGGGGAAAACATCCTGTACCGGAATAATAAAATAGCCGCCAATAAGCGATAACAAACAGAGTGCACTAAGGGGCATAGCCATGCGCCAACCCACCTCTTTATCGGGCTGGGTATTGGCCTTGCCATAAAACACTACAAATACCAGACGGAAGCTGTAGATAGCGGTTAATAAAGCGCCCAAAAGCCCCGCCAGCCATAACCAGATGCCATACTCAGGTAGCTGGTAGGCTTGCAATAAGATTTGATCCTTACTAAAGAAGCCGGCAGTAAACGGCAGCGCCGCCAAGGCCGCTGAACCAATCATAAAGCTCCAGAAAGTGACCGGCATTTTGCTTCTGAGCCCACCCATTTTGAAAATATTATGCTCATGGTGCAGGCAGTGAATAATCGCACCGGATCCCAAGAATAATAGTGCTTTAAAGAAGGCATGGGTCATTAGATGGAAGATCCCCGCGGTCCAAGCACCCACGCCCAGAGCTAAGAACATATAACCAATCTGACTGATGGTGGAGTAGGCTAAAATTCTCTTAATATCCGACTGCATCAACGCTGTAAAAGCCGCCATCAATGATGTGGCGATACCCAGCACAGCCACCACCATCATGGCACTGGGTGCCAGCAAAAATAAACCATGAGTGCGCGCTATTAAATAGACCCCCGCAGTGACCATAGTGGCGGCATGGATTAATGCACTGACCGGCGTGGGGCCAGCCATTGCATCGGGCAACCAGGTATGCAGAGGCAGTTGCGCAGATTTGCCCACTGCACCACCCAGCAATAGCAAACAGGCCACCACAGGAAGCATATCCCCCACCAGCCATAAGTTGTTTGCTTCGACCACCATCTGCTGTATATCTAGAGTACCCAATGAGGTAAAGAGTAAAAATAAGCCCAGTGCCATAGCTGTATCGCCGATACGCGTGACTACAAATGCTTTGCGTGCCGCTTGTCCATTGGCACTGTTTTGGTACCAGAAACCGACCAGTAAATAGCTACAGACCCCCACCCCTTCCCAGCCCAGATACAGCAATAATAGGTTGTCTGCCATCACCAGTATCAACATGGCGGCAACGAACATATTTAGGTAGGCAAAATAGCGCGCATAACTGGCATCTTCTTGCATAAACTCGGTAGAAAATAGATGGATTAAAAAACCTACACCGGTGATTACCGACATCATAACCAGCGTCAAACCATCAAAATAGAATGAGATACTGGCACTAAAGTTAGCCACCTGCATCCAAGTCCAGAGGGTTGTTTGATAGGGTTGCGGTTGCGCGAGAAAATCTATACCACTCAATAATGTTAACAGCGCGGCAAGCCCCACAGAACCAGCCCCCAAACCGCCAATTATCCATCGCGAAAAACTAGCGGATCCAAGCATCAATGCCAGCGAACTCAGCAGTGGTATCAGGGGTACCAACCAGATAATTTCTCTCATCCCTAGCCCCTCATCCTATTGGCACTGTCCATATCCAGCGACTTAAAGCGCCGCTGCACCTGCAACACCAATCCCAATCCGACCGCCACCTCGGCAGCGGCCACACTGAGAATCAGCAAAAACACGACCTGTCCATCTGGCTGCCCCCAATAGGCACCCGCAGCGACAAATGCCAGAGCAGCAGCGTTGAGCATGACCTCTAAGGACATCAGAATAAAAATAATATTGCGTCTAATCATCAGTCCCAACATACCAATGCAAAACAGTAACGAGGACAGCAGTAGAATATGATTGAGAGGAATATTTAATCCATCCATCGGTTATTCTCCCCTCTCCAGATAGCGCCGCCCGAGATGGTAGGAACCCACCAACCCCGCCAGCAGTAACATGGCGGCTATTTCTACCGCCAGAACATAGGGCCCAAATAGGCTTAACCCGACCTCTTTAGCAGTGACCGCAGGATGGGACAGGCTGCCTTCAATATTGGCGATCATATATAACAGCTCGGCAAACAGAACCAGCGATAACAGTACTGGGCCAGCCCAGATACGCGGCTGCATCCACTGCCGCTCCCTTGCATCACCCTCTTTGCCCAAATTGAGCATCATAATCACAAATACAAATAGCACCATAATAGCCCCGGCATAGATCACTATTTCTAGGGCCGCAGCAAAGGGGGCGCCAATCAAGAAGAATATAACCGCCACTGCCAATAGGGAGACAATAAGATAGATAAGCGCATGAATTGCATTGGCTCTGGTCATCGCCAATGCAGTTGCGATCAAGGCGATAGTGGCTGCGAGATAGAAGAAAATAATCTCAAGCATGGTCAACCCCTTTGAATGGCGATAAACAGTTGCTAGTCATGGCAATAGGCTCTTGGTATCTATGGGCTCGGCTTCATTTTGAGCCTGCCCCTTGTCTTTAAATGCAGTTTGCATTCCCGACACCCGATAAAAGTTGTAATCCGGGTATTTTCCGACACCATTGATCAGCAGATTTTCCTTTTCGTAGACCATATTTTGTCGATCGTACTCACACATTTCAAAATCTGGGGTTAACTGAATGGCGTAGGTGGGACAGGCCTCCTCACACATGCCACACATAATGCACCGAGAAAAATTAATTCTAAAAAATTCCGGATACCAAGTGCCGTCCTCTCTGGTGTCTTTCTGCAACGCGATGCAGTCAACTGGACAAACCGCGGCACAGAGATTACAGGCGACGCATCGCTCCTCCCCATCTGGATCTCGAGTCAGCACTATGCGGCCTCGATAGCGCGGCGCCAGATAGGGCTTCTGTTCTGGATACTGCACAGTGTCCAGCTTGCTAACACTGTGTTTAAGAATCTCCCAGATGCTGCGCAGTTGACTTAACATGGGCCTAGGCCTCCATACTCAAAAGTACCCAACCCGTCAGCACTAAATTGATTAGGGTGATGGGTAACATGATTTTCCAGCCCAGAGACATCAACTGATCGTAGCGAGGTCTGGGGATAGCGGCGCGCAGTAGCACAAAGAAGTTAATAACAAAAAATACTTTTAAGCCAAACCAAACAATGGGGGGCAACCAGTGGTCAATATAGGCAGGGCCCATCCAACCACCAAAAAATAGGGTGACAATCATGCAGGAAATCAGCATTAGCCCCAAATATTCACCGAGCATAAACATGGCGAATTTCATACCGCCGTACTCGGTGTGAAAACCCGCGGTCAATTCATGTTCAGCCTCTGGCAGATCAAATGGCAAGCGGTGGCTTTCGGCAATGCCGGCGACCACAAATACCAGCAAGCCAAGCACTTGGGAAAAGCAGAACCACAGATCCTCTTGGGCGGCCACTATATCCACAAGACTAAAGCTTCCGGTCATCATCACAATGCCCATCAGCGACAAGCCCATAAAGACCTCGTAGCTGACCATCTGGGCAGCCGAGCGCAACCCACCCAGCAATGCATATTTATTATTGGATGCCAGTCCTCCCAATAAAACGCTGTAGACCGCCAGTGACGTCATCCCCAGAAAAAACAGCAGCCCAATATTGACATCGATAATCACCACGTCGGGAGCAAAGGGAACCACAGCAAAACCCATCATCATGGCTACTACAATGGCGGTGGGGGCAAAAATAAACACTACCCTGTCGGCAAAGGGCGGCACCCAATCGTCTTTAGTGAGCAACTTGATCATATCGGCAACCACCTGACCTATACCAAAGGGGCCAAGGCGATTGGGGCCATAGCGATCCTGCCAAAATCCCAACAGGCGCCGCTCCCACCAAGTCAGCACTGCAGCACCCCCAACACCGCCAAGGAGGATTGCCAATGCCAGTAATACAGGCTTTAACTCAGCAGCCATTAGAAGCCACCCCCCTATCCGTTGCTATCACTTGCGGCGGTTGCCAGCTTTTATCGCGGCGCAGGGCCACAGAGTCCCCGGCCCGCAAGGACTTGGTCTTATCATAACCAACACTAAAACCAACACAGTTTTTGGCGACTCTGGACAGCACTTTTACCTGTAGGGAAATTTCTTGATCAGCAGTACTGACGACAACCATTTCACCCTCTGCCACACCCAACTTCTCTGCCACTGTTTCACCCAGGGCGACAAATGCCTGAGCCGCCAATTCAGCAATCTCATCCGTATAGGCAGAGAGCTCCTCGGAACCATGAACTCTGTGCATGGGCAGCAGTTGCCACCTGCCCTTTTGCATTCGAGGATGGGTCACTTTAAGCTTGTATTCCAGCCCCTGTTGAGTGGATTTAATTAACCGTTGACCAGCGCCGCTATGTTTTAAAGCACCCTTTAAAGGACCGTTCACCTCGGCCTGAAACTTTTGTAGAGATTGATTGGAATTCCAGCCCGGGGACCATACGTAGGGTATTAGGGACGCCGGCTGATCTCGGTTTAATCCCTCCATACTATAGGCCAGCGGAGTTTCACAATCTGTGGGCTGCGGTGGCTCATGTACGGAAACATCGGCGTTTATGGCTGTGCGTCCACTGTAACGGTGGGTCTGCCGCGGCACCTTGAGGCCGCGATCTCGGAAACTGTGGTCAGGAGCCACAGCTGTCAGATCAGCAAAGATCGGTTGGCTTTTGGAGCAGGCTTCAACGATCTGATCAAAATGCGCAATACCTGCTAGCTTTTTGTGCTCCATCACCGCAGCTAACTGCAATAACCACTGCCAGCTACACAGCCTCTCAGCTGCCGGTTCAAATACAGGATAGTGCCTTTGAGCGCGGCTCTCAGCATTGACCAATGTGCCCTGTGACTCTGCGTAGGAGGCCACAGGCAACACTAAATCAGATCTTGCCAAGGTATTATTTTCCAATAGATCCATGCTAATAACGCGCGTCTTGCCAGAAAATATAAGATCTAATTCCGATTGGCTTAAACGGCGCTCTAAGTCATTTTCCAAAATCAATACAGCGTCGACAGTATCGATTTTTTTAGCCAGCCTGCTCAACCTGAGTGGTCTTTTATCTTCGTTGACCAGCAACCCCAACCCCATGCTGTTGGCCTCGGGCACACAGAAACTCAGCATTACCTCTTGTGCAGCCTGTTTATGCGCCTGCAAGGCCTCAGCCAAGCAGGCCGCGCTATCAACTATATTTGCACTGAGCATGCTGGAGCCGCTAATAATCAGTGGTCGCTTGGCTGCACTAAGCATATTAGCCACCTGCTGGACCCGCTTATCATCGCTCTCCTGCCCCTGAAGACTGGCGGTAACTGCGCAGGAAAAATCGGCAATAGCAGCCGGCGATAGCGAAATCAACTGGCTGGCCACATCGTCGAGGCGGCTGTCCATAGCTGAAACAATAACCATCGGAGACAGCTGATCCTGAGCCAAGTTGCGCACCGCAGCATCCTGCCACTCAGGCAATCCCAATTGCTCCGCCAACTCAAAGGATTTATTGCGCAGCGCCTGACGCAGGGCCAGCGCAACTCGCGGCGCCGTATTGGTGATATCCTCACCGAGAATTAGAATGGCATCCGCCGACTCCATCTGTTTAATTGTGGGATTAGTGGCCACAGTGGTTTTTTGAATATTGATAATACTGCGTACAACCGCCGCCTCAGCATCGGAGAATCCGCTGCTAAAGTTACTGCGCCCTACCAATTCCCGAAGCAGGTAATTGGACTCTAAAGAGGCTCGGGGCGAACCTATACCCAAGACTTTTTTGCCCTGCAACCAACCCGCGGCTGTCTCAATAGCCTGTGACTGATGCACGGCGGCGAATGTAGCATCGGCACTCTTTAACCCAGCACCCTTTAGCCCAGAATAGTCCAAACGCTGATCAGAATTGATATAGCCACTGCCAAAGCGCCCGCGATCGCAGAGAAAATAGCCATTGACCTCATGGTTGTATCTATTGTGAACGCGTTTTAATTTGCCGTAGCGTTCGCCGGGCGAAATATTGCAACCCACCCCGCAACCGGAGCAGATAGAGGGTGCCGACTGCAGATCCCACTTGCGACTGTAGTGTTTTAAAAATGGTTTATCCGTAAACACGCCCGTGGGACAGACCTCTACCAGATTGCCCGAAAACTCACTCTCCAACACCCCCTCTTGATGACGGCCAAAATATACATGATCACGAGAGGCCTGAGCTCCCAAGTCACTGCCACCCGCATAGTCACGGTAATAACGCTCACAGCGATAGCAGGTAATACAGCGATTCATTTCATGCTGAATCAGCGGCCCCAAATACTGGTTGCGATGGGTATTTTTTTTGCCCGTATAACGGCGGTCGCGATGCCCCACCATCACCGTCATATCCTGCAAATGGCACTCCCCGCCCTCGGCACAAACAGGACAGTCATGGGGATGGTTTAGCATTAAGGATTCAACCACCGCCTCGCGGAACTCAGTGGCATTCTGTGCATTGAGAGAAAATCTCGCGCCATCGGTTACCTGAGTCATACAACCCATCACAATGCGCCCCCGTGTATCCTCTGGGTTTTGATACTGCACCAGCGCACATTGCCGACAGGAACCTATGGAACCCATAGCCGGATGCCAACAGAAATAAGGTAGATCTAGCCCGGCATTAAGACAGGCCTCGAGCACATTCTCGCCCTGCTTAACCTCAATCTCCTGACCATCTACAAAAATTATCAACTTAAGCTCCTTTATGATAGGGGCATTGGCCGCCACTTATATGCTGTTTAAAATCATCGTAAAAATACTTTAGTGCACTCTGTAGTGGCTCCATAGCACCAGGCGCTAAGGCGCAGTGGGTATTGCCAATAGCGCCTATATACTTAATCTGATAGGCCAGAGTCTCGAGATGCTCGGATTCAGCACAGCCCGACTCAATATCCTCTAATACCTGTCTGGTCCAGGGCAGACCATCGCGACAGGGGGTGCAAAAGCCGCAGGACTCCTGGGCAAAGAAACGAATCAGATTTAACACCATGGCCACTGGACAGCTACGGTCATCGAGCACAATCATGGTTCCAGTACCCATACGACTGCCAGCAGCGCCAATGACGTTGTAATCCATGGCTAAATCCAGATGCTCCGGCACCAAAAAGTCCGTGGAACCACCACCGGGTAGCAATCCTTTAAGCTGGTAGCCATCCCTCATACCACCTGCATGATCTTCGAGAATTTCTCGAATCGGCGTGCCCATTGGCAACTCCCAACAGCCGGGGTTTTTGACCTTGCCACTGACACCAAATAATTTGCTGCCACTGTCCTCACCGCGCCCCAGAGTCTTAAACCAGTCGGCGCCGCGATCGATAATATGGGGGATATTGCACAGGGTCTCGACATTGTTAACTATGGTGGGACGACCCCAGAGCCCACTGACTTGCGGGAACGGAGGCTTGGCTCGCGGATTGGCTCGCTTGCCCTCTAGGGCGTTGATTAGGGCAGTTTCCTCACCGCAAATATAGCGTCCGGCACTGGGGTGCACATACATATTGAGGCTATAACCAGAATCCAGAATATTGTCGCCGAGATAGCCCTTGGCATAGCATTCGGCTATGGCATCCCGCAAGCGTTGAATGGCTACCACATATTCGCCGCGAATAAAGATATAGCTAATATCAGCGCCTATGGTATAGGCGGATAGAATCATGCCCTCAATCAGTTGATGGGGATCGCATTCCATCAGCAGACGGTCTTTAAAGGTGCCGGGCTCCATTTCATCGGCATTGCATACCAGATACTTATGGCCCGGCGTGCATTTATCCTCTGTGGGCACAAAACTCCACTTCATGCCGGTGGGAAATCCTGCACCGCCGCGACCGCGCAGATTTGAGTCACTGATGACCTTTAGACAATCCTTTGGCGACATATGGGACAATGCTTTGCGCAACCCAACATAACCACCATTGGCCTTATAGGCGGTCATATCTGTAGGCATTTGATCCGGGCCAATATTTCTGGTTAATACCTTTTCCATTATTGGCCGCCCTTATCAGACTGCTTGCTATCAGCAAACAGCTTCTCTATTTGCTGTTTATCGAGATGGGTATGCAAATCATCGCCCACCATCATCACTGGCGCTCTATCACAGGCGCCCAAACAGGGCACAGGGATTAATGTATAGCGGTTATCGGCGGTTGTTTCGCCGTAATCCACGCCCAGCCGCTCGGAGATTTTCTGCTTGATATCCTCGCAGCCACAGAGCCAACAGCTGACACTGTCGCAGAATAAAATCACCTTATCGCCCACAGGTCGCCGGTAGATTAGATTGTAAAATGTGGCAATACCCTCCAGTTCTTCCGCGGACATTTCAAGATACTTGGCAATTGCCTGTAAGCTCTGGTCGGATACCCAGCCGCGCTGCGCCTGCACAATTTTTAATGCATCAATCGCCGCGCCTGACTTATAGGGAACATGCGCGAGTTCGGCATCGATCTCGGCAATTTCCTCACTGCTGAGCACTGTATTAAGATCGCTTTCAATTATCTCTTGATCACTCATCGGTCTACGTCCGCCATAACAAAATCAATGCTCGCAATAATGGCAATCAGATCTGGGATCATCAGGCCATTGCTAATTAACGGGATCTGTTGCAGATGCGGAAATGAGGGGGTTCTAATGCGCGTGCGATAGGCGTTAGTGCCCCGATCACTGATCAGATGGTAGCTATTGATCCCCTTGCTGGCCTCTATCATAAAGGAGCCCTCGGACTCCGGAATCACCGGCCCCCAGCTAACATTTAAAAAATGGTGAATCAGGGTTTCAATATCTTGCATGCTACGCTCTTTGGGTGGCGGTGTGGTCAGAGCATGGTCGCTCTTATAGGGACCCTCAGGCATATTATCCAGACACTGACGGATAATGCGCAGGCTCTGACGGATCTCCTCAACGCGCAGTGCGGCGCGATCATAGCAGTCACCGCCGGTGGCGGTGGGCACATCGAAATCAAATTGCTCATAGCCGCCGTAGGGGCGTTTTTTGCGCAGATCCCAGTCATTACCCGTGGCTCGAAGACCGGGACCGGTTATGCCCCATTCCAAAGCCTCCTGTTCGGTATACACACCTATGCCTACAGTGCGTTCTTTTAGGATCTTGTTTTGCATGGACATTTTTTCATAATGATCCAAGCGCGCTGGCAGGTAGTCGATAAACTCGCGGACCATGGACTCCCATCCATTGGGCAAATCCTGAGCCACGCCGCCGATACGGAACCAGGCCGGATGCATACGACCACCAGTAATGGCCTCAATAATGCCAAACAGTTTTTCACGGTCGACAAACATATAAAATACCGGTGACATCTGCCCCACATCCTGAACAAAGGTGCCATAAAAGACCAAATGGCTAGAAATTCGGAATAGTTCTGCCAACATAATACGAATGACTTTGGCGCGATCTGGCACCTCAATACCAGCCATCTGTTCCACCGACAGCACATAGGCAAAGTTATTCATCACCCCGCCCAGATAATCAATTCTGTCGGTGTAGGGGATATAAGAGTGCCAAGTCTGACGCTCACCCATCTTCTCCGCACCGCGATGGTGGTAGCCAATATCCGGCACTGAATCAATAATTACCTCACCGTCCAACTGTAGGGCAATTCGGAAAACACCGTGCACACTGGGATGGTTGGGACCCAGATTTAAAAACATATACTGGCTGTCGTCATCCGCATCTTGCATGCCCCAATCCTCCGGCCTAAAGCGCAGCGCTTCCTGCTCGCGGGCGACCCGCTCAGGACCCATTTCAAAGGGGCCCATCTCGGTGGCTCGAGCAGGGTGATCCTTGCGCAGTGCATGGCCCTCCCAAGTGGGCGGCAATAGAATTCGAAATAGACTGGGATGGCCGTCAAAAACCACGCCAAACATATCCCAGGCCTCGCGCTCATACCAATTGGCATTGGGCCATACTGAGATAGCGGTCGGGATATGCAGATCGGACTCAGACAGCGCAACTTTGATACGAAAATCATCATTGCGCTGCATAGACAACAACTGGTAGACCACTGTGAAATCAGAATCCGGCTGGCCCTGCCTGTAAACTCTGGTGCGCTCGTCGATAGCAAACAGGTCGTAGAGCATAGAAAATTGAGGCTTTAGGAATTGCAGAACAGCCATTAGAGACTCTCGGGGAACCCAAACTGTGGGAATATTATCGGCACATTTCTGAACAACCAATAAATCCGCGCCGAATTCTCGGTACAGATCTTCCTCAACCCGACTATCAGTCAGTGTCTCAGCTGCTTGCATTAACCTAAAAACCTCAGTTGATCTCTTACAGCTTACGTAAGATGTTAAAATGCCATTAAAACCTCAAATTACTCTGCTCACCCTACAGGTGTATTCAAAAACGCTACACCGTTTTGCGCTGGCCCTAAGGCCGCAAACCATCGTTGCCGCCCTTGCCAAGGGCTACGGCCATTACCTGCGAACGGCGCCTTGTCTTGCGACCTTATTTCTCAGCGCAAATCCCGTGCCCAACTGAGGTTTCTAGGATTAGCCCCTTAGTTTTTTAGATTTTATTCCCTATATATTCTTTGGTTCCCTTAATTCTGTCGCCTGAATCCGCTGCGCGTTTAACTTATCTCTCTGGCTTACTTTTGGCGGCTTGACCACAGTCTGATCGCCAGCAACCCATGAAATAGGTCTGCGCTCTTTACCTATGGACTCTTGAAGCATCAATAAACCCTGCATCAAGGCCTCTGGGCGCGGCGGGCAGCCCGGCACATAGACATCTACCGGTATAAACTTATCAACGCCCTGTACCACCGAATAAATATCGTACATACCCCCGGAGTTAGCACAGGAGCCCATAGAAATAATCCAGCGCGGCTCCAATAATTGTTCATAAAGGCGCTGAATAACGGGTGCCATCTTTAAGAAGCAGGTGCCGGAGATAACCATTAAATCGGCCTGCCGCGGTGTGGCACGAATCACTTCCGAACCAAATCGCGCAATATCATGGCGACTGGTGAAAGAGGTCGCCATCTCTACATAGCAACAGGACAGTCCAAAGTTAAACGGCCACAGCGAATGGGCGCGCCCCCAGGCAATTAAGTCCTCTAACTTGGCAAAGGCGACATTGCGCTTGACCTGCTCTTCAATAAAATCGTCGCTGGTATCGATCACATTGCCCTGTTCTGGACGACTCAGGCTCCACTTCATAATTTTTCCTCAGCTGCTTGTGCTTCCCTCAATCCAACTCGGGTTTTATTACCCCATTCCAGAGCCCCAGAGCGCCACTCGTAGACCAGAGCCAATACCAGAACCCCGATAAAAACCAGCATGGCGGTGTAGCCCTGCCAACCCAATTCAAAGAAAGCCACAGCCCAAGCGAAGATAAACACGGTTTCCAGATCGAAGATCACAAAGAAGATGGCAATTAGGTAAAACTCCACTGAGATGCGGATTTGTGAACTGCCAACCGGGACAACCCCCGACTCAAAAGGATCATTGGTGGCGGCCTCGCGACGCCGTTGCCCCAGCAACCATGACAGCACCAACATAGTGATAACTAGGAGGATAACTAAGCCAAAATACACGGCTAATGGCCAGATTTCAGTGGCGTATTCGTTAGTCACTCAAACTCCCCACCGGACGTATCGGAATGCCGGGAGGCAGCTATCGCAGAGCTATAATTAGAATAAAAGGAACCTTGACTCAACCCTGACGGGCGGAGCAAGCGGATTGAACAAGTACCAAGATAACGCTTATTAAGTGGCATAAAACCCCATAATTCACTAAAGCTCTCTGGCTTGCGCAGGGTCGGCAAGTCCAGATTCTTTTCTTATTGCTAAGCACTGCTTCTTAAAATTTACCTAAGTTAAATAAATTTGGCAAGCAGATTTACAGGGAATTGACTTTCACAGGTAGCGCGTAAGGAAATTGGACAGAGTCAATATTGACTCAGAAAACTATCTAAATATGCAAAAAAAGTCTTACCCACCAACAGGTTGGCGGCGATTAGAACCTCTAAATTATCCTCAGATAAAACGACTCTGGGGCCAAACAGCCCCAGAAAAATTAATCAAAGGGATGCCGCAAAATAATGGTTTCTACACGATCTGGGCCTGTGGAGACCACATCAACCGGCGCGCCTATCAGTTCTTCAATACGGCGAATATAGGCTTTCGCAGTCTCCGGAAGCTCTTCTAGTGTTTGCACCCCAGCCGTGGTTTCACTCCAGCCGGACATGGACTCATAAACCGGGATTATGCCTTCAAAGTCATCTGCGTGCATTGGATGACCCGCATCAGTGCCATCTGGATTTTTATAGCCCACACAGATCTTCACCTGATCCAAGCCATCTAGCACATCTAACTTGGTAAGACAGATGCCTGTGATACTGTTGATGCGCACCGCCTGCCGCAGGGCAACCGCATCAAACCAACCACAGCGGCGCTCGCGACCCGTTGTAGTGCCAAATTCATGACCTTTCTCTCCCAGATATCTGCCGATTTCGCAGTGCAATTCGGTGGGAAAGGGCCCAGAACCCACTCTTGTGGTATAGGCTTTGGTGATACCCAATACGTAGTCGAGATACATAGGACCGAAGCCAGTGCCCGTCGCAGTACCACCAGCGGTGGTATTGGAAGATGTCACAAAGGGATAGGTGCCATGATCTATATCCAGCAGCGAACCCTGAGCCCCTTCAAACAGAATATTTTCTCCAGCTTCTCGAGCCTTGTGAAGAATATCTGTTACATCAGCCATCATCGGCAAAAGCGCTTCAGCCCATATTTTCGCCTGAGCTAATGTCTCTTCATAATCTACCGCATCGGCGTTGTAATACTGCACTAGGAAGAAGTTATGGTATTCGAGCACCGATCTGAGCTTTTCGGCAAAGCGCTGCATATTAGCCATATCACTGAGGCGCAATCCACGACGCGCCACTTTGTCTTCATAGGCGGGACCTATACCACGACCTGTGGTGCCAATCTTAGACTTACCCAGAGATTGCTCACGGGCCTGATCCAAGGCGATATGATAGGGCAGGATCAACGGGCAGGACCCAGATACCTTGAGCCGCTCGCGCACCTGCACACCGCGCTCCTCGAGCATACGGATCTCTTTAAGCAATGCATCTGGCGCCAGCACCACGCCATTGCCAATCGCGCAGGTCACATGGTCGCGCAGAATACCAGATGGGATTAGGTGCAATGCGGTTTTCTTACCGTCGATAACCAGCGTGTGGCCTGCATTATGACCACCCTGAAAACGCGCCACCAAAGAGGCTTTGTCGGTTAGTAAATCGACAATCTTTCCCTTTCCCTCGTCACCCCATTGGGAACCGAGAATCACGACATTTGTACCCATAAAATATTTTACTCGAAGTAATTCGCTAACTTATAAGTCAGGATAATTTTTCAATAACAAACTGAGCGCCCTTTTGAACTAGCTGGCGATCACAATTAATTTCTTGGCAATCCACTATTTGCCCTGCAAAACCCTGCACAACGCGCTGACCCTGCTGACGCAATAGAGCAACCTGTCTACGGCACTCAGGATCGCTATTTGCCGGAACATAAATACCACCACTGAGCTGCGACTCGACCTGACCTTGACTAACCAAGGATTTAAGATCCAAAGCAAACCCTGTGGCGGGGCGAGAACGACCGAATGCCTCGCCCACATGGTCATAGCGACCGCCGTTGCCCAGTGCCTTGCCATAGCCCTGAATATAGGCGGCAAAAACCACACCGGTGTGGTAGTGGAAACCCGGCAACTCGCCTAAATCCAAGTAGATAGTAATATTATTGCCGGCCAATGCCGCCACTATCTGTTGCAACTGATCCAGCGCCTCAATAACAGTATCTGGAGCGCCGGCCAAGCCCTCTTTTGCCCTGCTCAGAACCTCTGAATTCCCCGACAACGTAGGCAGTAACCTCAACCAACCTGAGAGTTTTGGGTCGGCAATATTGTCAGTGACCCAGCTATCAAGCTCTGCAACGGCCTTGCGTTGCAGTAATTCAAAAAGCTCTGTTTCCTGATCGGCATTGAGATCGGCAGTGGCCAATAGACCCCGAAAAATATCCACATGCCCGAGATCTAGGTGCACCGAGCCCACAGCAACAGTCTCCAAGGTCTCTAAGAATAATTCGATCACTTCGATATCGGCGCCGAGACCTGCTTCACCAAACAGTTCCACACCAATAGAAATAGGCGCGCGCGACTCCAGCGGCCCTCTGGACTTGGTTTGCAACACAGTCCCCGCATAACAGAGGCGACTCGGGCCCTGTCGGCACAGGCTATGAGCATCCATTCTCGCGGCCTGAGGGGTAATATCGGCGCGGATGCCCATCATCCGACCACTGATTTGATCAGTCACCCTAAAGGTCATCAAATCCAGATCAGTGCCAGAACCACTCAACAATGACTCAGTGAACTCCACCATCGGCGGTATCACCAAGTCATAGCCCCAACTGCCATAGAGATCGAGTAATTTGCGGCGTGCGGATTCGATAAGTTGCGCCTGCTCTGGCAACACCTCATCAATACCATCTGGCAATAACCAACCATCTACATTTGTCACAATGACCTCTCAGATTTTAAATAGCTTAACGCCAAAGTAGCAGACACAAACCGACCAACATACTAAGAAGGCCTATAACCCGCAGAATTCGGTTATCCATTGCGGCTATTTGCATTATCATTTTCCGACAGCGATCGGGCATACAAAAGGGCATAATACCCTCGAAAACCAGCAATAATCCAACCGCCTTGGCTATATCTTCCAGCACCAACAATGACCTCTAAGCGAACAAAAAAACCGAGTTGCCCCGGTTTTTCGGATTCTAACAAAATAGCTGCTTCTGTGGCAGAGATTTTTAATATCATTCAACGCAACCACGAAAACAACTTCCTACCTAGATAAAATTACTTGGCAGTTTGCTGCTTAAGATACCTAAAGAAATCGCTGTCTGGCTCCAGCAGCATAATATCCCCTTTGTTAGCAAAGGATTTCTTGTAAGCATTTAAACTGCGAACAAAGGCATAGAATTCAGGATCCCTCTGGTAGGCATCAGCGTAAATGCTAGCCGCCTTGGCATCACCTTCACCGCGCAGTTCCTCTGCATCTCGATAGGCATTGGCCAATTCAATGGTGCGCTGGCGATCGGCAGAAGCACGGATTTTCTCAGCTTTCTCTTTACCAGTAGAACGCAGTTCACGGGCCTCTTTTTCGCGCTCAGCGGTCATACGCCGAAACACCTGACTGCTGACCTCCTGAGGCAGATCAATGCGCTTAACTCGCACATCCACTACTTCGATACCCAGACTATCCAATACCGACTGATTAAGCTCCTCGGTAATATTCTTCATCAGCAGATCTCTTTCACCAGACACCACTTCATGCAGTGTTCTGGTACCAAATTGGTTGCGCAGACCCGTATTTACTCGGTTGGCGAGGCGATTGTGGGCAGTCGACTCCACGCCACCGGTCGCCTTGTAATAGGTCTCTACATTAGAAATACGCCATTTGGCATAGGAATCCACAATTAGGCGCTTCTTCTCAACAGTAAAGAAACTGGCAGGTTGCGCATCCACCGTGAGAATTCGCGCATCAAAGATTCGCACATCGTCCACAACAGGCATCTTTACATGCAGACCCGGCTGAATATCTGCCTCAATCAATTTACCAAACCTCAATTTGACGCCGCGCTCAAATTCGCTCACTACATACAGCGTACTATTGGCAGCAAACAGAATAACTACTAGCAACCCCAAGGTTTTCAATAGATTCTTCATCGTCGTCTCTCCGCCTGTATTCGGTCACTATTTCTCTGTAATTTTTCAATCACATCATTGGCAATACGGTCGATCATTTGATCGTTGCTTAACCCCGGATTGCGCTGCGTAGTTCCGCTCTGCTGGACAAGTTTATCCAGAGGTAAGTACAGCATATTATTGCCGCCCTCAACGTCCACCAGTATCTTGGTGCTCTGGGTCATCATTTCTTCAACAGCATCAATATAGAGACGCTGACGAGTGACCTTTGGCGCTTTCTGGTACTCCGCGAGCAGTTTAGAGAAGCGTTTCGCTTCACCCTCGGATTTGGACACTACCTGAGACTTATAGCCTTCGGCCTCTTCGCGCAATCTCTGAGCCTCACCGCGCGCCTCGGGAATAATGCCATTGGAATAGGCCTGAGCTTCATTGACTAAACGCTCAAGATCTTCTCGGGCTCTGATAACATCATCGTAAGCGGCCTTGACCTCAGTGGGAGGACGCGACTCTTTGATATTAATTTTTACTACATTAATACCACTGCCATACATATCCAACAGTATTTGCAGTTTGTCTGCGGTACCCAGAGCCACCTGCTCTCGACCCGTTGAGATAACACCATCGAGACCGGTGCTACCCACCACATGGCGAAGCGCACTGTCTGTAGCCTGCTTAAGACTGGTCTCAGGATCCTTAATATTGATAACAAAATCTTTGGCATTGGAGATGTTGTACTGAACTGTCAGCGAAATCTCGACAATATTTTCATCCTGAGTCAACATCAATCCACGAGCCGGATACTGGCGCTCCTCGGTCACATTAATCACAGTCACCGAGTCGACAAACGGCGGATTCCAATGCAGCCCTGATCCATAGGTCTCGCTGTATTGACCCAGCCGTAGAACTACCGCCTGCTCTTTCTCATCAACCTGATAAAAACCGAGCAATCCCCAAATCAAAGCAACCACTACAAGACTAATAAGCAGCAGACTTTTGCTTCCGTCTTTGCCGCCACCGCTCCCCCCACCAAAAAAATTGAATTTTTCCGTCAATTTCTTGAGTGCTTCCTCAATATCGGGCGGACCATCGCCATTGCCACCCCAAGGGTCTCTGCCGCCACCGGGTTCATTCCAAGCCATAATTTTATACTCCAAATTTGATGATTGACTCGATCAAGTGCCTCAGGCACTTAAGATCGAACGTTCTATTATCTATCCCTAAGTTGTGATCAAATCCTGCGCTTTCAACCCCGACTCTTTAACCAGTCGAAAAAAATCGCTTTCAGGCAACTGTATTTCCAAGTTTATATCGCCCTTTTCGCCACAGGATTCCCTAAGCACTGCCTTGTGATTATACAATGCGGCCCGAAATGCCCCCTGATCGGGCCGCAACTGTAGATGTGTATGTACAATTTTTCTGGGCAAGTGCTCACACACCGCCTCAATTAACAAATCAATGCCGACCCCAGTGAGCGCCGACAACCAGACAGCTACTGGCCGACCCTCTTTATCTCGCTCTATTTTTGCCTGTGCGCCGTCCATCAGGTCGATCTTGTTGTAGACAAGTATGCTTGGCAAGTTTTCGGCACCAATCTCCCGCAGCACATCATTGACACGATCGACATTGACCGCTCGATCCTCGGCTGCCGCATCTATCACGTGCAACAGTAGACTCGCGGAAGACGCCTCCTCTAACGTAGCCCGAAAGGCATCGATCAGTCGGTGCGGAAGGTGGCTTATAAAACCCACCGTATCAGCAAAGATAACCGGGCCCTGCTCCGGAATGTCCAGCCGCCGCATTGTCGGGTCTAGCGTTGCAAAAAGCTGATCTGCAACAAAAACATCGGATTGGGTCAGCCTATTAAACAATGTCGACTTTCCAGCATTGGTATAGCCGACCAGAGACACTGTGGGTATATTAGATTTGAGTCTTGACTGCCTTCCCTGATTTCTCTGTTTTCTCACTTTCTCAAGGCGCTTTTGAATCGATTTGATGCGCTCTCGAACCATCCGTCGATCCGATTCCAACTGAGTTTCACCAGGGCCTCTAAGACCTATGCCGCCTTTTTGACGTTCAAGGTGAGTCCATCCTCGGACTAACCTACTGGACAGATGTTGCAACTGGGCCAGCTCTACCTGTAGCTTTCCCTCGTGGGTGCGCGCGCGCATTGCAAAAATATCTAAGATCAACCCGGTTCTATCTAGTACGCGACATCCCAGACTAGCCTCGATATTGCGCTCTTGGCTTGGCGATAAATTGTGATTGAATATCACTAGCTGCGCCGACTCTCGCTTGACGACATCAGCAATCTCATCCAGCTTGCCTGTACCTACAAAAAATTTAGCCTGAGGTGCCTGGCGAGAACCGGTAATCAGGTCGACAACTCGACCACCTGCAGACCTAACCAATTCTTCAAATTCCCCTACATCCTCGGGCTCGGCCTCACTGTTGAGATTGAGGTGAACCAGAATAGCGCGTTCACCAAAATCTGGGCGTTCAAAAAATAACGACACTTTGCTCAGGCATTATCTTTGTTGTAGTTGCCATTATCATTACCTTGGTAATCGTTGTCCTGTGCGGACGGCGTACCGCCAGTTGTGTATTTAACCGCTCTAGCCGGGACTATGGTGGAGATTGCGTGCTTATAAATCAGCTGGCTAACCGCACTTTTAAGCGTCACTACAAATTGATCGAACGACTCAACCTGTCCTTGTAATTTGATCCCATTGACCAAAAAAATTGAGACTGGAATTCGTTCTTTTCTAAGTGCATTTAGAAAAGGATCTTGTATATTTTGTCCCTTTGACATTTTAATATTTCCTTACATTGAAAATTCAATGAACGTTACAATAATCGTAACAAATAGTTTCGGTGGGATTGCTACTCACCTCGAAATCATTCTACCTGTGCCCTGCACTATAGTACATGGGGTAAATTAAAAGTATATGGGATAAATTAAAGGTTTTTCAAAAATAGCTCACAGTGGCTATCTGTGCTCAGATAGCCACTGGCATCATCAACTGGAATTTGCACGCTGTTGGGCCAGTTTCGCAACCAGGTCTGTTGCCTTTTAGATAGCTGTCGAGTGGCAATAATAGCTTTTCCAACGGCCTCATTTAAATCACAACGACCATCGAAATAGTCCCATAATTGACGATAACCCACTGAGCGAATGGCCGGCATATCGAGATTTAGGTCCCCTCTTTGATAGAGTTTCTCAACTTCGGTTGCAAAGCCTTGATCCATCATGGCCAGAAACCTCTGCTCGATGCGTTGATGCAGCAGTGCACGGTTGTGGGGTATCAGCGCAAACTGGCAGATATCGAAGTCGTCCTGTATGCCGCCCTGTAATTTCATTTGCAACTCAGACAGGGGGACGCCGGCTATCCGATATACCTCCAAGGCGCGCTGAATCCGCTGGGAGTGATTTGGATGCAATCGACTGGCCGTCTGCGCATCAACTTTCTGCAATTCGCTGTGCAGGCTGGGCCAGCCCTCCCTATCGGCCTGCTGCTGAATATGCTCGCGAATCTCTGGGTTGGCTTCAGGCAACTTAGACAATCCTTCCAAAAGCACCTTAAAGTACAGCATGCTACCTCCAACCAACAGCGGCACCCTGCCGCTGGCGATTATATCCGCCATTTCTCGCTTGGCATCAGTAGCAAAGTCAGCGGCACTGTACGGCTGTGCTGGATCACAAAAGCTTATCAAGCGGTGTGGCGCAGCCCGCAGTGTTTCACTATCGGGCTTGGCGGTGCCTATATCCATATCGCGATATATCTGTGCCGAGTCAACGTTGATCAATTCAACGGGTAAATGTTTGCGCAGAGCAACCGCGAGGTCGGTCTTACCGCTTGCCGTCGGCCCCATAATAAAGATTGCTCGAGGCTTTTTAGATACATGATCGACCAAACTAAACTTACCTGCCCCGTAAAAAGAGCTTATCCAGCTCATCAAGGGTCAACTGAGAATAGGTGGGACGCCCATGATTGCACTGGCCACTGCGCTCAGTGGCCTCCATATCACGCAGCAGAGCATTCATTTCAGGTAGGGTTAACCTGCGATTAGCGCGCACCGAGCCATGGCAGGCCATAGTGGATAAAATTTCATTGATATGATGGCGTATACGCTCTGAAGAGCCATGCTCCAAAACGTCAGAAATAACATCGCGCAACAGAGCCTCTACCTGTGAGCCGCGCAACAGTGCAGGTATTTCTCGCACCACAATACTCTCTGTGGAGGCGCGCTCAACCGCAAATCCCAAACGCGTAAACACCTCTGTATTCTGCTCAACTGTATCTGCCTCGCGCTGACTGACTGACAGGCTCTCGGGCACCAGTAGAGGCTGAGAAACCAGTCCCTGTGCATCAAAATTGGTCTTCATGCGCTCATAGGTAATTCTCTCATGGGCAGCGTGCATATCGACAATAATAAGGCCTTGGGCATTCTCAGCTAGAATATAGATCCCCTTAAGTTGGGCAATGGCAAAGCCCAGCGGCGGGATGCCTTGATCCTCTGATGCATCAGCACCATAAAGAGCCTGATAGGCATCCATAGAGGTGTTGACTGCTGATCCCCCTGTCAATTTAGACTGCAATCCGTAATGACCTGTTGCGGCCGGCAAGCCCATAGACGACTGTCTTGGAAAATCTCCATTGGGCATTTGAGCGCTATGGTTATGATCTTGCCCCTCTGCGGGCTGTAGATGATCCTGAGGTCGATCCTGGGCAAGCGCCTTCTGCAGCGTACCCGAAATAAAGCCGTGAATAACCCGGCTATCCCGAAAGCGCACCTCGTGCTTACTGGGATGTACATTGACATCCACATCACAGGGCTCAATCTCCAAAAACAGCACAAAGGCCGGGTGACGGCCCTGATAGAGAACATCCTGATAGGCCTGTCGCACGGCGTGAGAAACTACTTTGTCCCGGATACTGCGACCATTGACAAAAAAGTGTTGCAGATCAGCCTGACTTCTGGAGAGCGTTGGCAAGCCAATCCAACCCCAGAGACGAATCCCAGTGCGGTCGTTATCCAAATACAGCGCCTGCTGCATAAATGCAGTACCACAGATATCGGCAACGCGCTTTTCCTGTTCAGTCACCGACTGTGCCGGCTGCAAATTTAGGTTGGCGCGCTGGTTATGCCTTAGGGTAAAAGCTACATCCATATGACTGAGTGCTAACTTTTTCGCATAATCGTCTATACGGTTGTATTCAGTATTTTCTGTTCTTAAAAACTTGCGCCGAGCTGGGGTATTAAAAAATAAATCTCTGACTTCGACGCTGGTGCCAGGTGGGTGAGCCGCAGGCTGTATATCCACATCCATATCCCTGCCCTCCGACACCGCTTTCCAGCCTTTGCTTTCACCGCTGTTAGAGGTGAGAGACAGGCGCGACACCGAGGCGATACTAGCCAGAGCCTCGCCGCGAAAACCCAGCGTAGCAACAGCTTCAAGATCATCCAAATTGGAGATCTTACTGGTGGCATGGCGACTTAACGCCAGCGGCATCTCCGCCTGAGAGATGCCGCGACCATCATCGCGAACACGCAGCAGTTTAACGCCGCCCTGCTCAACCTCTATATCAATGCGCTTAGCACCTGCATCCAAGCTGTTCTCTACCAACTCCTTAAGTACCGAGGCCGGACGCTCAACCACTTCGCCGGCAGCAATTTGGTTGGCGAGTTGAGGGCTTAATATTTGAATGCTAGGCATATAATCCTAAAAACCTCAGTTGACCACTTATATCTTACGTAAGATGTTGAAATACCATTAAAATCTCAAATTACTCTGCTCAGCCTACAGGTGAATTCAAAAACGCTACAGCATTTTGCGCTGGCTCTAAGGCTTCTAGGATAACCCATTTAAAGTAATCCTTAGAGAGCGGGAATAAGTATCTCTTGCCCCACGTGAATGGTACTAGATGACATTTTATTGTAGCGCAAAATTCTACTCACTGAGGTATTGTAACGGACCGCAATTTCCGAAAGTGTATCTCCCAGACCAACCACGTAGCTCAACGGCCGAGTATCTATAATACTGGCTAATTGAGTCCCTAGCGGCGGATAATCGGAGTAATACTGAACCAGCCCCCTGTAAATTGCTGTCGCCATTTTTTGCTGATAGGCGCTACTGCTCAATTGGCGCGCCTCTTTGGGGTTAGAGATAAACCCGGTCTCCACAAGAAGCGAGGGGATATCTGGCGATTTAAGCACCAAAAAGCCAGCTTGCTCGACTTTCTTCTTGTGCAAGCGGGCGACTGAGCCCATATGTTTCAATACATAGCGACCTGCTTCCAGACTGCTGCGCAAAGTGCCATTCATAGACAGATCTAACAGCACCCCAGCCAATACATCATCCCTATTCCCCAAATTAAGCGAGCTGGCACCACCAATTAGATCAGCGCGATTTTCCTTGGTGGCTAAATATCTTGCCGTCTCACTGGTTGCCCCTTTAAGGGATAGGGCATAGATCGAAGCGCCGTGGGCCCGCGAGTCAGTAAAGGCGTCAGCATGAATGGAGATAAAAAAATCGGCGCGATTATCTCGA
The DNA here is from genome assembly GCA_024959305.1 of Porticoccaceae bacterium. Taxonomy (GTDB): domain Bacteria; phylum Pseudomonadota; class Gammaproteobacteria; order Pseudomonadales; family Porticoccaceae; genus HTCC2207. Next base: position 82,906 of record JANXGQ010000041.1, read on the forward strand.
GCAATCTGTGTGCGTTTGCGATGAGCCAGATAATAATCACCACCTCGCACCAAGAGTCCTTGGTAATGGGGGTCTTTATCAAACAGGGCATCAATACGCCGAGCGATTTGCAGAGCAATATTTTTTTCCCTAAGGCGCTTGGGCCCCAAGGCTCCCGGATCCTCACCGCCGTGACCCGCATCTATGGCAATAACAATCTTGCGGTTGGACTGCTTTACAAGCTCTTTAACAGAGCGACCCGCCGGGCGCTTTTTATCAAAAAGATCAACCACCAGCCGGTCGCTGTATTGCTCGTTAGCTTTTAGGGTAAAGTACTTTGGATCGATTGATGCGGTCAGATCCAGCACCACCCGTAAATCGGTATTATTGCGTATTGCCGTGCGGATTTTGGCGATCGGGCTATTACTTAAATCCAAGTGCTCAAAAGAGGTCCGCTGTGCCGCGTTGGCAATATCAATCACCAGGCGATTGGGGTTGTTCAGATAAAAAATATTGTGGTCTACGGCACCGCTGGCATCAAATACCAGCCGAGTATGATCTGGCGCTCGCCATAGGCGCACCGAATTAATATCTACGCCACTAACCGCAGTGGCGCTAAAAATAGTCAGTAGCACCACCAAATGGCTACCAATGCGGGTGAACTGCTGTTTTATATTATAATTTTTCATTGAATCTAAATCCCATCACTCGACGGATGCCAAGCCGATACTTTCTCAATAATCACAGTCTCTGTAACGGGAGTTTAATTTTTTCAAAAATACTTCGCCACATTGACTGGCGGCGATAAGGGTAACACAGCGCCCAATTTCAGATTGGCTAATTTTAATAGCAATATCGGGCTCGGGAATAAACCCCTCGCCATTTTCCGGCCATTCTATCATGCATAACTGAGCCTCCGACAGGTAATCGGCGAAACCTATACACTCAAGTTCCTCAGCATCAATTAGGCGATACAAATCAAAATGGTACACCTTGCCCAAGGCTAAATCATAGGGCTCAACCAATGTATAAGTGGGACTTTTAACCGCCCCTCCATGGCCTAAGCCCTGCAGTATGCCCCGACTCAGCGTGGTTTTCCCCGCACCCAAATCACCACTGAGCAGAAGCAATATGGGTACCGCCAAATCGCTAATCACTGCCGACAGCTCGGCCCCGAAATCTATCATTGCCTGTTCGCTATTCAGTTTGACTGCAAACTGATTCGCAACCTCAGTAGGACGACTCACAGGTATTCCTGATTGAGCAGCTTATGCAGATAGGGCAGCAGATCTGTAGCCGCTATGCCTCGATATCCCAGTTCGCTCACCGCCATATCTGCGGCTGAAGAATGCAGGCAACAGCCGAGTTCAGCCGCGATCTGTAAGCTCAGCCCCTGAGCCACAAGACTGCCTATAATGCCACTTAAAAGATCACCCATACCGGCAGTTGCCATTGCCGGATTTCCATAGGGGCAAACCTTTATTATTGCCTCTTTACCCGCAATTAATGTCCCCGGACCCTTAAGCAATACCAGCGCATTGTATTTCTGCTGAATTTCCCGAACGGCAGCAAACCGATTCGCTTGAATAGCGGCCACGCTGGTATTCAACAAGCGGGCAGCTTCGCCGGGATGTGGCGTCAAAATCCATTGCTGCCCACCTGTATTGGGAACCACTCGCCCCTCAGCTAAAATATTTAGGGCATCCGCATCCAGCACCATAGGCAACCCGGCGCTCACAGCCTTTTGCAGCAATTGCTCGGACCAAGCTGAACGCCCCAGCCCCGGACCAACCACCAGCACATTGGGCCTGTCCAACAGCGGCTGCAACTGCTGCCCTGAGATCACGCCACAGGCCATAACCTCGGGACAGCGCGCCAACACTGCTGTGATATGCTGCGGTTGCGTAGCCACTGAGGTGAGGCCACAGCCAGCTTTTAAACTGGCTTGTGCCGCCATGGCGGCAGCACCACCATAGCCATGATCCCCTCCAATCACCATAGAATGGCCGCGCTGGTTCTTGTGGACATCGCCCTCCAATTCAGGCAAATAATCCATAAGATCAAATAGATCCATCAATTGTGAAGCGGGCCGAAAATCCTGAAATACCCGCTCGGGAACGTCCAGTGAATGGTAAATAATCTCGCCGCACAACGCCGAGCCACGACCGGTAAATAGGCCTTGTTTGGCGCCGATAAAGGTCACTGTAAGGTCGGCCTTGACCGCCATATCAGCCACTGAACCCGTATCCGCATCCAGCCCTGAAGGAATATCAACTGACAATACGGGCAACCCCGAGTCATTTATAAGGCCCACTGCTTTAGCATAGGGTGCGCGCAGGGGGCCACTGCCTCCAATACCTAATAAACTGTCTACTATCACTCCCTCAGTGAGTTCAATGCCAGAATCCAACGCTATCATGGATACCTTGGCCTGCTCGGCAAATTGCCTAGCTCGCTGGGTTTCGGCGGTAAATTTGCCACTGTTACCCAATTCAACCAAACGCACCGGAATGCGTCGCTGCGCCGCCATAGCAGCCAGTACATAACCATCGCCAGCATTATTCCCTGAACCGCAAAATACCGTAATCAGTGAGGGTTGACCAAAGGCCTCAAGTAACTCTTTAAACGCCGCCACACCGGCACGCTTCATCAGCACTATGCCAGAACCGTCCAAAGCATCTATGGCTGCAGCATCGAGCTGGCGCACAGTTTCTACTCTGTATAAGTTATCTTGAATCGGACTCTGTGCAGGAAAATGGGACATATTGCTAATATCTCAGTAGAATTGGTGCAATTATAAGGTAGATTTTTAACCAAGACATGTCTGAAACCGACCAATTTGACAACTTAGACCCAAAAACGCTCGAAGATTTGGCCCAAAAAATTAAATTATGGGGTGAGTCTTTGGGCTTTCAACAGGTTGCCATCGTCAAACCAAATCTGGATCGGGCTTCACAGCGCCTGAGACTATGGCTGGATAATGGCTATCAAGGCTCTATGGGATGGATGTCCGCCCACGGCGATAAACGCTATCAGATCGATAAACTGGTAGCGCGGACCCTGCGAGTGATTTCGGTAAGAATGGACTACCTAGCTGACGACAATATGGTGGCGGTGCTAAAGGATCCTAATAAAGCCTATATTTCACGCTATGCACTGGGTCGTGACTATCACAAATTAATTCGCAAACGTCTCGCTGAGTTAGTGCGCAAAATTCAACATGAATTGCCTAATACAGAGTTGTCTCAACGGCCTTTTGTGGACAGTGCTCCGGTTATGGAAAAACCGCTGGCAGAACAGGCCGGATTGGGTTGGATTGGTAAAAATAGCCTATTAATCAATAACAAAGTGGGCTCTTGGTTCTTCCTGGGCGAGATTTATACCTCGCTGCAACTGCCTGAGGATCACTTAGAACAACCTGACCGCTGCGGCAACTGTCGCGCCTGTTTAAAAGTCTGCCCTACCGATGCCTTCCCCGAACCCTATGTATTGGATGCCCGAAAATGTATTTCTTACCTGACCATCGAGAATAAAGAGGCTATTCCGGTGCCACTTAGATCGCTGATGGGTAACCGCGTATTTGGCTGCGACGATTGTCAGATTATCTGCCCTTGGAATCGCGGTGCTGCCAAAACTAAAGAAATGGACTTTTCTCCGCGCCATAATCTCGATAACTCGGAGTTGCTGAGCCTGTTTAAATGGAACGAAAGTGAGTTCTTAACTAAAACTGAGGGCTCCCCGATTCGCAGAATAGGTTACCAGCGCTGGCTGCGCAATCTGGCAGTGGGGCTGGGCAATGCAGAGGGTTCAGCAAAAATCCTCGAACAGCTTGAAAAAACAGTCGCCGGTTCCTCAGCCCTAGTGAAAGAACATATCAACTGGGCAATTGAGCAACAGCGGCAAAAGCTAGGTATTAGCGCTGGCTCTAAGCCTGAATAAAGGTTGTGCGGTAGTGGGACAGTTCAGCTATAGAGTCATAAACATCATCCAATGCCAGATGCCGCCCCTTTTTGATAACCGCCTCCGCCACTTCTGGCTTCCAGCGCCTAGCCAATTCCTTAAGTGTACTGACATCCAGATTGCGGTAGTGGAAAAACGCCGCTAATTCCGGCATATAGCGCACCAGAAAGCGGCGATCTTGGCCTATGGAGTTACCGCACATGGGCGACTGTCCTTCGGGCGCCCACTGTCTAAGAAAATCCAGCGTGGCCGCAGATGCATGCGCTTCAGTGACGGCGCTGTTGCGCACCCGATTGGTGAGCCCTGATTTTCCATGTTGCTTGGCATTCCATTCATCCATAGCTTCAAGTAATGCTTCAGCCTGATGGATTACCAAGGAGGGCCCCTCGGCCAAAACATTTAAATCTGCATCGGTCACCACAGTGGCTATTTCTATAATGCGCTCGCGATCTGGATCCAGTCCGGTCATCTCCAGATCGATCCAAATTAAATTAAGAGGATTTATTTTATTCATCAGTTAAATTTTCCCTTGGAGACTCCGCAAAATGTTACTCAGCGCAATTATGCTATATGCTTGGCGGCGATAACACTAAAAACGATATGGTATTGGAGTCTAAATATTACTAGATGGGAAATCGAAAACTTAGCAAGCGTCAGAAAGAACGCATCCAATCAATTCAAGAGCGCCGGCGCGAGCGTGCAAACCTAAAAAACTCTATAGGTGACAAGGCGCTTGAAGACCTAGCCGACCTTGGATCCGAGACCACCGGCACCGTGGTCACCAATTACGGCGCCCAAGTCGATATCGAGGGCGATAGGGAGCCTTTTGTCGGCACTATTGTGCGCTGTTTTAAACGCGCTAATATCGACAGTTTGATCACTGGTGATAGGGTGGTTTGGCGGCCCGCAGAACCCCAGGGGGTGGTGGTTGCCCGCGAGCCCCGACAAACCGAACTTATTCGCCCCGATAACTATGGCAAGCTGCGCCCAGTAGCCGCGAATATTGACCGTATCGCGATTGTTTTTGCAGCGCAACCCAGCCCCCAAAGCAATTTGCTTGACCGCTATTTAGTGGCCGCTGAAGCTCAGGGCATAGAGCCCTTTTTGATACTGAATAAAACTGATCTCTTGGACCATCAAAGTTATCCGCAAGTAGATAAGCTACTGCAAAACTACCAATTTATTGGCTACAAGATCATCCGCGTATCCGTAAAAAGCTCTGAGGGTATAGATCAACTACAAACCTATCTATCCCAGAATAATTCTATTTTTGTCGGACAGTCGGGGGTGGGCAAATCTTCTTTGATTAATCAGCTTCAACCAGAGAACAATAGCCCTGTAGGACCTCTTTCTGCAGCCACTAACGAAGGCACCCATACCACCACGGCTTCCAAGTTGATTCATCTCAATGGCGGCGGTGTACTGATAGACTCACCGGGAATCAGGGAGTTTGCACTGACCCATTTAAGCCAAGAGAGCATTATCAATGGTTTTAAAGACTTTAGGCCCTATTTGGGCAACTGCAAGTTTCGTGACTGTCAGCACGACAGAGAAATGGGTTGCGCCCTACTGGACGCCGTTGCAGAGAATAAAGTACTTGCCGATCGTCTAAAAAATTATCGGCAAATTATACAGAGCCAGAGCCATAAATAACCGAGGTCATAAATAACCTAGGTCATAAATAGCTTAAGGAAATCTGCTAGAATGACTTTTCTCTGAAATCTAATCGCAACTGACCATGAATCGCCTGATAGAACCTAAACAACTACAAGCCCGTCTTGAAGACCCAGATTTAATCATTGTCGACCTCTGCAATGCGGCTCTTTACCAGCAGCAGCATGTGCCGGGAGCTGTGCATTTACCCGGCCAGCATCTGCTTGCGGGCAAGCCACCCATACCCGGGGCCTGCCCAAGTATCGAGCGGCTTTCTGAGGTACTCAGCCATTTGGGCATTGAGCACTGCAAACAGGTGGTTGTCTACGATGATGAGGGTGGCGGATGGGCCGGCAGAATGGCCTGGACATTAGATCTGATGGGTTTTGACAACTGGTCTTACCTCAACGGCGGCGCTGTGGCCTGGATCAAAGAGGGTTTTCCAACTGAATCCAACCCCAATCAACCCCTGAGCACCCAACCCGAGCCAACATCGATTATCAATGCCAAGACAAAAATTAGCGCCGCTGAAATTATGGCCGCCATCGGCTCTGCCGACTTTGCGGTCTGGGATGCCAGAAGCCCAGGTGAGTTTAGCGGCAGCACGGTTCGCTCCGCGCGAGGAGGACATATTCCCGGCGCCATTAATTTGGAGTGGACGGAGCTGATGGATCGGCAAAATAACTTGCGAATCCGCAATGATGCCCAACAGATATTAAATGATCTGGGTCTTGGCAAAGACCAACAAATTGCCACCCACTGCCAGAGCCATCACCGCTCTAGTTTTACCTATATGGTGGCTAGAATTCTGGGTTACGAAAATATTCGCGGCTATGATGGCTCTTGGGCCGAATGGGGAAATTCGGATCACCTGCCTGTGCAACTGGGTCCACAATAAATCAATCAGTCAATAGAGTGTAAAACCTATGAATCATAGCGCCGAAATTTTTGTCGCCTTACAGCGGCTATTGCCAAAACATGCAGTCTCCCGACTGATTGCAAAACTGGCTGAATCAAAGTGTCGCAGATTAAAAAACCTATTGATTAATCGCGCTATAAAAACCTTTGATATCAATATGCAAGAAGCGCTTAGCGACGATCTAGACCATTATGAAAACTTTAATGCTTTTTTCACTCGCCAACTCAAACCAGACGCCAGACCCCTAGATTCTGAGGATAACTCCGCAGTATCCCCGGCCGATGGCGCTATTAGTCAGGCTGGCAAAATCACTGACCATAGAATTATTCAGGCCAAGGGCGTCGACTACAGTCTAAACCGCTTGATAGGCGACTCCAATCAGGGAAAACTGTATAACCATGGCACCTTTGCCACCATCTATCTATCACCTAAAGACTATCACCGCGTGCATATACCGGTGGATGGGCAATTGCTCTCAACCAGATATATCCCCGGCGAACTGTTTTCGGTCAATAAACAGACTACCGAAGCATTACCGGGACTATTTGCCCGCAACGAGCGACTGGTCTGTGAGTTTAAATCCCAGCAAATCGGTCATTTTTCGGTTATTTTCGTCGGTGCTATGCTGGTGGCAGGCATTGAAACTGTCTGGGGTGGCTTTGAACCTCCGGGACCAGGTGCTGTGCGAGAAACAGATTACTCCACTGAAAACCTTATGTTTAGCAAGGGCGCTGAGATTGGGCGCTTTAAATTTGGCTCAACCGTAATCATGCTCTTTCAGGATCGTGCAATCACCTTGGACAACTACATTAAGCCATCAGCTATAGTAAAAATGGGAGATAAGATAGGCATGCTATCCACAACAAATTAATTGCAAATTGGAAGCACCATTCATAGCCAATTAAACCGTTTCTCGGCTCTACCAATATCAGCTCCTATGGCAATTCTGAAATCCACGCCTAAACCCTAGATTTTCTAAATCCCATTTCTCCGATCAAATTCATATTTTTTATCCTACACTAATCAGGAAACATTGAAGTTTTTTACTACAACTACTTTCCAGAGGAAGAATTATGTATAAGTATCTTTTAGCGTTTCTGTGCCTATTACTAGCCGGATGCATTGGTCCACTTAGCACACAGGGCCAGAACTTTAACCCAATGAAGGTGCATTTGGTCGATAAGCTTAATGGCTCTTATCTTTTCAGGGGCAATGAGCCTTTAACGGGTGAGGGTAAAGATAGAAAGTTTGCCTACGCTGAGTTGATCTCCGAGATAAACCAGAGGTTGAAGCAAGAGGGCTATAAACAGCTGGAAGCGGGCGACTTTGAACTTGTCGATATTAGCCTATTAAACAGAGTCGCGGATGACCATGATTTGAAAATCGAAAAGGCTTTCTTTGAAAAAAATCCTGATATGGGTAGGTTTATCAACTGTTCTCTGTTCTCTGTTCTCTGTGGGTGATCTTATTCCAGCCAACCAGCCCGCGCGAGATGAAATTGCAAAACTTCTGCCTAGGAAGAAACTTGTACGATCTCTAGAAGGGGTTGCTATGAATTTGTTAATTGATCAGAACCGTAAAACCTACAGACATGTGGTAAAACTTAAACAGTTGTTGCAGGCCTCTGGGAATGGCAAGAAGGTTAGTATCTTTTATATTCACTGTAACGCCGGATGTGACAGAACTGGGGAATTTATTGCCGCTTATCGCATGACCAATAATAAGCTGTCATGCTCGGAAGCTACTGATAAAAACTCTGCCGAATGCGGTAGACCTCAAAACTATTACTCCGTCAACGGCACCTATTGGTACTGCAAGTATTTAAAAAGTTTGGATTCTGATTACGTATGTGATTGCCCTGAAAGATTGTAACTTGGTGCGCAAAATTTATACGATTTAAAGAAAATTGGCGTCGATACGGTTCCATTTCGAGAAGATTTTCAGATTAATCTGATGAATTTTTCCGAACAGCATCGACCAAAATTTTCACTTTTTTGGGGTCAATATCTGGGGTGATTCCATGCCCCAAATTAAAAATATGTCCACTGCCACTACCATAGGATCTCAGGATAGCGCCTACCTCTGCCTCTATTGAAGCATCAGTGCCGCGCAGTACCGAAGGATCCATATTGCCCTGTAGCGCAACGCGGTCGCCCACCTGTTTGCGCGCTGTGCCTATATCGACGGTCCAGTCTATACCGAGACAGTGACAACCAGTGTCGGCCATAGACTGCAACCACTGCCCGCCGCCTTTGGTAAACAATATGACTGGTACCTGACGGCCTTCAGCTTCACGGGTTAAGCCTTTCACTATCTTTTCCATATAGGCCAGAGAAAATTCCCGATAAGCGGAGTGACTGAGCACACCGCCCCAGGTATCAAAAATCTGTACCGCTTGGGCACCGCTGGCGATCTGCGCATTGAGGTAGTCAATCACCGATAGAGCCAGTTTGTCCAACAGTTGGTGCAACAATTCCGGCTGCTTGTAGAGCATGGTCTTAGAGCGCGCAAAATCTCTGCTACTCTGCCCCTCAATCATATAGGTGGCCAATGTCCAAGGACTGCCGGAAAAACCAATGAGCGGCACCCGACCATTGAGTTCGCGGCGAATGCTAGCCACTGCATCAGTCACATAACCTAAATCGGAAAAGGTATTGATAACCTCGAGTTTTTCAATATCGGCAGCGGTTCGCAGTGGATTGCGAAATTTTGGCCCCTCGCCTTCGGCAAAATAAAGCCCCAATCCCATCGCATCGGGAATGGTCAGAATATCGGAGAACAAAATCGCCGCATCCAATGGAAAGCGCTCCAGAGGCTGCAAAGTCACCTCACAGGCCAACTCAGTATTCTTACAGAGACTCATAAAGTCGCCAGCGCGCGATCTAGTAGCTCGGTACTCTGGCAAATAACGCCCGGCCTGACGCATAATCCAAACTGGCGTGCGGTCCACTGGCTGCCGCAAAAGGGCCCTTAAAAAGCGATCATTTTTAAGCGTCATTAACTACTCGGTCAGTTAAATTCTTTAGTTTAGATATCCAAATAATCAAGGATGCCCTCGGCGGCCTGCCGACCTTCCCAGACCGCGGTCACTACCAGATCTGAGCCGCGCACCATATCACCACCGGCAAATACTTTGGGATTGCTGGTCTGGAATGCATAGGTCTGATGCTCTGGCGCAATAACAGCGCCCCAATCCGCAGTATCAACCTGCACATCGGACAACCAATCTGGGGGACTGGGTTTAAATCCAAAAGCTACCAGTACTGCATCTGCGGGGAGGATCTCCTCACTGCCCGGTATTGCTTCCGCTCGGCGGCGACCATTATCATCTGGCTCACCCATTTGCGTGGACACTACTTTGATACCGCTCACAGCACCATCGGCACCGCTTATGATTTCAATAGGTTGCACATTAAATTTAAACTGCACCCCCTCTTCTCGAGCATTCTTAACTTCGCGTCTGGAACCGGGCATATTTTCTTCATCACGGCGATAGGCGCAGGTAACACTGGCCGCCCCCTGACGAATAGAAGTTCGGTTACAATCCATAGCTGTGTCACCACCGCCTAAGACCACAACTCGCTTGTCTTTCAGATTAATAAAGTCCTCTGGCGCTTTCTCAAAACCGAGATTGCGATTGACATTAGCCACTAAAAACTTAAGCGCCTCATGGACTCCGGGAAGATCTTCACCGGGGAAGTTGCCCTTCATAGTGGTGTAGGTGCCCATACCCATAAACACCGCATCGTAATCCTTAAATAGCTGCTCAATGGAAATATCTTTGCCAATCTCAGTGTTGAGGCGGAACTCAACGCCCATACCTTCCAATATTTCGCGGCGGGTACGCATCACTTCTTTCTCCAGTTTAAACTCTGGAATTCCAAAGGTTAGCAGGCCGCCAATTTCAGGATGGCGATCAAATACCACAGCCTTTACACCATTGCGCACTAGAATGTCTGCACAGCCAATGCCAGCTGGGCCAGCGCCGATAACCGCCACTTTTTTGTCGGTCCATACCACCTTTGACATATCCGGCCGCCAACCCATAGCAAATGCGGTGTCAGTAATATATTTCTCAACCGAGCCAATGGTAACCGCGCCAAAGCCGTCATTCAGTGTACAGGCCCCTTCACAGAGTCGATCCTGAGGACATACGCGACCGCAGACCTCGGGCAGTGAATTGGTCTGATGACTTAACTCAGCCGCTTCCAAAAGATTGCCCTCTGCCACCAACTGCAACCAGTCGGGAATATAGTTATGAACCGGACACTTCCACTCGCAATAGGGATTGCCGCAGGATAGACAGCGGTGCGATTGGGACTCAGCCTTCTGCTGATTAAATGGATCATAAATTTCCACGAATTCACCGAGCCTGCGTTGCATATCCCGTTTGGGCGGCTCTAGGCGCTCTACATCGAGGAACTGAAATTTATTATTAAGTCTTGCCATATATCTATTCTCTACTGATGTTCTTTTCTACTCATTCTGTTTACTTGGAAATAGCATTGGCCTGCGCCAATAGACTCTGTAGGCTGGCCGCCTTGGGTTTAACCAACCAAAACTGCGACGCAAAATCAGAAAAATTATCGAAGATATGTTGCGCCCAATGACTACCTGTTTCCCGAGCATGGTCCCGAATCATGGTTTTAAGAAAACCGCGATGAGATTCAAGGGCCTCTGAGGTCACGCGCTGGATATCAATCAATTCCATATTGTAACGATCGACAAAGTTGCGCTCTGTATCCATTACGTAGGCAAAACCGCCGGTCATTCCAGCCCCAAAGTTATAGCCGGTCGACCCCAGAATAGTCACTATACCCCCGGTCATATACTCACAGCAATGATCTCCCGCGCCCTCAACCACAGCCACTGCGCCCGAGTTGCGCACAGCAAAGCGCTCACCGGCCATACCGGCTGCAAACAATGTTCCGCCAGTGGCGCCATAAAGGCAGGTATTGCCCATAATAGGCGTTTTATTAGACTCGAAGGAACTGTCTGAGGGCGGACTCAATACCAATTTACCCCCTGACATACCTTTGCCCACATAGTCGTTGGCATCGCCCTTCAGGTAGATATGCAATCCCCCCGCATTCCAAACACCCAGCGACTGCCCAGCGACTCCCTGTAAATTTACAGTGAGCGGATGATCGGACATACCTGCATTGCCGTGGCGCACAGCTATTTCACCAGACAGGCGAGCCCCGATAGAGCGGTCGCAGTTACAGATATCATACTCAAATGTGCCACCGCTCTTGGACTCAATAGCAGGCAACATATCCGCCACCATTTGCTCGGCTAATAATCCCTTATCAAATGGATCATTTTGCGCCTCGTCGCAGAACTGTGGTTTATCACTAATTTCAGGTCGATCTTCAATCAGTGGGCTTAAATCCAGATTCTGTTGTTTGCTGGTTTCTCCGGGCAACAACTCGAGCAGATCCACACGACCAATAAGTTCCTCTAGTGAGCGAACACCTAAAGTGGCCAGCCATTCTCTGGTTTCCATGGCCATAAACTTGAAAAAATTGGTCGCCATAGCCACTGTGCCGCGGTAATAATCTTTGCGCAGACGATCATCCTGTGTAGCAACGCCAGTTGCACAGTTATTGAGATGACAGATCCGCAGGTATTTACAGCCCAGAGCCACCATGGGGCCCGTGCCAAAACCAAAGCTCTCTGCACCCAAAATAGCCGCTTTTATCACATCCAATCCGGTTTTAAGACCGCCGTCAGCCTGCACCCGTACTTTGTTTCTAAGATCATTGGCACGCAGGGTCTGATGGGTTTCCGTCAATCCCAGCTCCCAGGGAGAACCGGCATAGCGAATAGAGCTTACAGGGCTCGCCGCTGTGCCACCATCGTAGCCAGAAATAGTAATCAGATCCGCGTAGGCCTTGGCGACACCAGCAGCAATGGTGCCGACCCCAGGCCGCGATACTAACTTCACAGAAACCAATGCATCTGGGTTGACCTGTTTGAGATCAAAAATTAACTGCGCCAAGTCCTCAATGGAATAAATATCGTGATGTGGGGGAGGAGAAATCAGCGTTACCCCCGGTACCGAATGCCTGAGTCGTGCAATTAGATTATTGACCTTGCCTCCAGGTAATTGACCACCCTCTCCAGGCTTAGCGCCCTGTGCCACTTTAATTTGGATTACCTCAGCGCTGCGCAAATAAGCCGGTGTTACCCCAAACCGACCGGACGCCACCTGTTTAATCTTGGAAGATTTTATAGTCCCATAGCGGGCTGGATCCTCACCCCCTTCACCGGAGTTAGATCTGCCGCCCAAAGTATTCATAGCCTCTGCCAGAGACTCATGAGCTTCTGGAGACAGGGCACCCAGTGACATCCCTGCAGAATCAAAGCGCTTAACAATATTTGAAACTGGCTCCACCTCGGAAATATCGATCCTAGAGACATCATCGCGCAATTTTAAAAGATCCCGCAGAGTCGCTGTGGGTCGAGTATTAACTAGTTTTGCATAGTCTAACCAGGCGCTGTAGTCGCTATTCTGAACGGCTTTATGAAGGGTCTGAACCACATCTGGATTGTAGGCGTGGTACTCTTCCCCGTGCACGTATTTTAGCAACCCGCCCTGATTGATAGGCTTGCGCAATTTCCAAGCTATTTTACTCAACTCCAACTGATCCTGCTGGAAGTCCGCGAAGGTTGCGCCTTGAATACGACTGGTCAAGCCGGGAAAGCACAGATCAACGATTTCATCACTTAGGCCCACCGCTTCAAATAGCAGGGCACCGCGATAGGAGGCAATGGTTGAAATCCCCATCTTCGAGAGAATTTTCAAGAGCCCTTTATTGATACCCCTGCGGTACTGCCGGAAGGCAGTATCCACATCCACCAGCGTCTCACCGCTACTAATTAAATCACAGAGCACATGATAGCTAAGATAGGGATAAACTAGGGAAGCGCCACAACCTATAAGCGTTGCGATCTGGTGAGAGTCCCGAGCATAACCGGTACTGGCGACAATATTGGCATCGCCGCGCAGACCTTTTTCAATCAAATAATTATGCACCGCTCCCACAGCTAACAGGATATGAATAGGCAACTTGCCTTCAACAATATCGTGATCGGAGAGAATACAGACAACGACCCCTGCTCTCACCGCCGCTTCGACTTCGCAGCATATACGCCGTATTCCCGCAGAGAGATTTTCTGTCGAAGGGTCAAAATTTAAATCAAACTTTTGAACTGGAAACTCATCAAACCCATTGCCCTTTAGCGCATAATATTTGCGCGGGGAAAGAACCGGACTGGAGAGCCCCATACGATAGGCAAGATCAGATTTTTCTTCAAAAATACTGCCCTCGCGGCCCAACTCAACACCCAGAGACATCACAATGGATTCTCGCAATGGATCTATGGGCGGATTGGTTACCTGGGCAAACTGCTGCCTAAAATAATCAAATAGATTGCGATGCTTGGATGAAAGAACCGCCATAGGCGTATCATCACCCATGGAGCCTGTCGCTTCTTGACCACCCTCGGCCAGAGGTCGCAACACCTGATCTCTCTCTTCAAACGACACCTGAAACATCTTCATATAGGCGCGAATCTGTTCTCGAGTTAAGGTTCCCTCCAACTCGATACTGTCCATATCAAAGGTGGATGCAATGGAAAAATGCCCTTCTCTCAACCATTTTTTGTAAGGATTGCGAGCCGCCAACTGATCCTCAATCTCGTCTCGGAATAGAATACGTCCCTGCTGGGTATCGATGGACAGTATATCTCCTGGACCAAGTCGCCCTTTGGCCACCACATTTTCAGGCGCATAATCGTAAACACCTACCTCGGAGGCCACAGTAATCACATCATCATCAGTCATGACCCAGCGCGACGGTCGCAAGCCATTTCTATCCAGAGTACAGACAGCGTAGCGACCGTCTGTAATCACCAATCCAGCGGGGCCATCCCAGGGCTCCTGATGCATTGAGAGATAATCGTACAGAGCGCGATGATCGGGATTCATATCTTCCACATTCTGCCAAGCTGGAGGCACCAGAGAGCGCACCGCCAAGTGCAGGTCCATACCGCCGGTTACCAGCATTTCAAGCATATTGTCCAGACTGGAAGAATCAGAACCCGTTCGATTGACCAGCGGAGCGGCTTCAGCAAGGTCGGGTAGTAGCTGACTTTTGTATCTTGGCGTTCTGGCCACGGACCAGTTTCTGTTGCCCATAATGGTATTGATCTCACCATTGTGCGCGAGCATTCTAAACGGCTGCGCCAACGGCCACCTGGGCATAGTATTGGTCGAGAAGCGCTGATGGAAAACGCAGATTGCCGTCTCTAGACGCGGATCTGCCAGATCGCTGTAAAAGCGCGGCAAATCCACTGGCATCATCAGGCCTTTGTAGCTGAGAACATTGATGCCCAAACTGGCAATATGAAAACTCTCATCTGAATCCAGTCGGTTTTCCGCTTTGCGCCGCCCCATATAGAGTCTGGCCGCAAACACTCTTTCATCTTGAATATCTCCGGGCGCGACAAATAATTGCTCAAAGGCCGGCAGAGATTCCATAGCGATGGGACCCAGACAGCTGTTGTCAGTGGGCACCAGTCGCCAGCCAATCACCGATAACCCCTGTTCGGCCAGCTCTTCCTCAATAATTTTCTTGGCCGTATTGCGCAGGCTGTCGTCGCTGCTCAACATAATGGCACCCACCGCATAGGTCTTTGGCAACTCCAAATCTAGAGATTCCTTAACCACGGTGCGCAGAAAACTATCTGGCTTCTGCATAAGCAATCCACAGCCATCGCCGGTTCTGCCATCAGCTGCAACACCACCTCGGTGAGTCATGCAGGTGAGAGCCTGAATAGCATTCTGCAACAGTTTGTGATTGGCATTGCCTTTAATATGAGCAATCAGTCCGAAACCACAGTTGTCTTTAAAGTCGTCTAGCCGACATAAGCTTTGAGTCATATTGGAACTCTGAAAAATTTTACAGGTGGATTACTAACCCATTTTCAGTGGGCGAAAAGCGCGGTATTTTACACTTGGAAGGCGTTTTCGACAAACACTTATACGCGAATCAGAGCCATAGAGTGGGAGCACTATAAAATGACATAGAGAAAAGTGAGGAATTTTTGCGCTTCACAGGGCGCTGATTGTAGCACAGAGTGGTGGCCATGGGCAAAATGAGCAGCAACACTGCTACTCTGAGCAACCCTCTAATAATACCTGTCGCAGTAGATCAGTTTGGAAATCACTGGTAACCACAGCTTGGCCCAGCTCTTGCAAAAGCACCAGCCTCAACTGTCCATCCAAAACCTTTTTATCTCTGTACATCAGCTGCATAAAATCATCGATATTCATATCCGCCGGCGGCGCAATGGGCAGAGACCAGTGACTCATTAGCCGCTTAATGCGATCTAGCTGCTGCTGGGAAATCCCTCCCGACAACAGGGAAAGATGGGATGCCATGACCATTCCCGCCGCCACAGCCTCGCCATGTAACCAGCCAGAGTATTGCTGAAAGGTCTCGATGGCATGCCCAAAAGTGTGCCCTAAATTAAGAATGGCACGGATTCCCTGCTCAGTTTCATCGGCACTGACGACTTTTGCTTTGTTTAAACAGGACTGTTCAATAGCGTAGGTCAAAGCCCTCTGATCTCCGCGCTTTAACGCATCTGAGTTTTCCTCTAACCAAGCAAAGAACTCAGCATCTGCAATCAACCCATACTTAATCACTTCGGCCATACCGGCACTAAATTCTCGCTCCGGCAAAGTACCTAGACTATCGGTATCAATAATCACTGCCTGGGGCTGATAGAAGGCCCCTATCATATTTTTTCCCAAACTGTGATTGACTGCCGTCTTTCCACCCACGGAAGAATCCACCTGAGAGAGCAGCGTTGTAGGCACCTGAATAAAGGGCACGCCGCGCTGATAGCAGGCGGCGGCAAAGCCTGTTATATCACCAATAACGCCTCCACCCAGCGCAATCAGCGTGGTCTTTCGATCATGATTATTTTCAAGAAGTTGGTTAAAGATAAGATTCAGGGTTTCGAGATTTTTATACTGCTCACCATCGTCGAGAATAACGCAATCGACCTGCTTGTCCTGAAGCTGGCTTTGCAGCGCCGACAGGTACAGCGGGGCAATGGTTGTATTAGTGACAACAAGTGCCTTTTTACCCTGAATAAATCGAGAGATCCCAACCGCCGCCAGTTGCCCAGAACCTATATAGATAGGGTAACTGCGCTCACCTAGCTCAACATAAATCAATGACTCAGCAGGGGAATTTGTTGCATTGGACATAGTCAATTAAAGCTCTTGCCAGTTAGTAATCCGACATTATGCGCAGGTCGAGCAGATTATCAAAGTTTTGCCAGCGCTTCTAATAGCCTTTTTGCCACTTTACTGGCTTGCCCGCCTTCCGATAGGAACACCAAGTCGGCGACTTCTCTGTATAGGGGGTCGCGAAGCTTAAGTAGTTTATCTATCACTTCTTGCCGATTATCCACCTGCAATAGGGGCCTGGATTTGTCCTTGCGCATCCTTTCATAAAGCTGTTCTTTTGAAGCTGACAAATAGACAATCTGCCCATTTTTCTGCAATGTCTCTCGATTGGCGGACTTCAAAACAACACCGCCCCCGGTGGCAATCACCGATGCACTGCTGGCGGCAACAATATCTTCCAGCACTTTGCTTTCTCGCGATCTAAAGCCCTGCTCACCCTCCCTATCGAAAATCCACTGAATATCCGTACCACAGCGGCTCTCTATTTCAGTATCCACATCGACAAAAGGGCGGTTTAAAAGGCCGGCCAGCTGTTTGCCAATGGTAGTTTTACCAACCCCCATGGGGCCTACCAAGAAAATATGTTGTCTACTCATTAATTATGCAAAATGTTGGTCAATGGTTTCGTACTCTAGGTAGATAGTATTTCATGTTTTTATAGTTAACGCAGTGCTTTTTTCGGTGCACAGCCCTATTCGACGCCTAGGTCTTACAGCTGCACTTACACAACTCTCGACCTAAAAGTCGTAGTAAATGATGCACAACAACTTGTCTACAGCCTATAATGCAGAAGTTGAAATCTTGGCGCCCAAAAACTTTGCTGAATAAACATAGAAAACTGATTAAGACTCTAATGACCCTTGCTGTCCTCAGCATGGGCGGCATTCTTATACTGGCCTCATCTCTCTATCTCTACCTCAGTCCCAAATTGCCCTCCGTGGACGAGCTCAAAAAGGTAGAGCTACAGATTCCCTTAAAAGTGTATTCACAAGATCTCAATATTATTGCTGAATTCGGCGAGAAAAAACGCTCGCCGGTTAACTTTAAGCAAATCCCTACCCCTATGGTGGACGCATTCTTGGCTGCCGAAGATGATAGCTTTTTTGAGCATCGAGGCATAGTTCTATCCGGCCTTGCTCGGGCTGCATTTGAGCTGATTACTACAGGCTCTATCCGCAGCGGCGGCAGCACTATCACCATGCAGGTAGCGCGCAACTTTTTTCTTAGCAAACGGCAAGAATTCACACGAAAATTCAACGAAATATTGCTGGCATTTCGCATCGAAAAAGAATTGACGAAACAGGAAATACTGTCCCTGTATACCAATAAAATCTATATGGGCAACAGAGCCTACGGCGTAGGTGCCGCGGCGCAGGTCTACTATGGCAAAACCCTCGATCAACTGACGCTGGCGCAAATGGCAATGATCGCCGGGCTGCCCAAAGCACCTTCAAAATATAACCCCATAGCAAAACCTGAGCGAGCACTGCAGAGGAGAAACTGGATTCTAGGGCGTATGCTTTCGCTAAAAAAGATCAGCGAGAGTCAATACCAAGCTGCTATCTCTGAACAGGATAGCGCATCCTACCACGGATCAATTTCGAAAATAGATGCCGCCTACGCCGCAGAGATGGTTCGGCGGCGGGTTATTGAAAAGTTTGGATTAAAAGCCTACACCGCGGGCTACACCGCCATCACCACCATAGACTCCAAACTGCAAGCCCATGCTGCGCAATCACTACAGTCCGGGATCATAGCCTACGATGGTCGACACGGATACCGCGGGGTCGAGCAAGCAAATTTGCCTGAGGACGCATGGCATAAAATATTAAATGAAACCCCCATCTACGCTGGACTAGAACCTGTTATTGTGTCTGAAGCCGCCGATGATCACCTTGTGGTGCTAGATAAATCCACTCAAAGCATGCCACTAAACTGGGCCAACGGACTCGACGGGTTAAGACTATACAAGTCTGCCAGCAGTCGCACCAAACCCATTGAATCCGCACGAGAGGTGTTTAATGTCGGCGATATGATCCGCATCCGTAGAGATAAGGATAGCGGCAGCATATCTCTGGCTCAACTGCCCGCAGCTCAAGCGGCTATGGTCGCTCTGTCCCCCAAGGAGGGTGGTATTAGGGCGCTAGTCGGTGGCTTTGATTACCGTCAGAGTCGCTTTAATCGGGTTACACAGGCGACTCGGCAGCCCGGCTCTAATTTCAAACCTTTTATCTATACCGTCGCCCTAAACAATGGATTCACTCCAGCCTCTATTATCAATGACGCACCTGTGGTTTTTGATGACGCTGAGCTAGAGGAACTATGGCGACCGGAAAATGATGGCGGCAAATTCTACGGGCCAACTCGGATACGCGAGGCCCTGTATCGATCTCGCAATTTGGTGTCAATTAGACTACTTAGGCGTATGGGCATTGACCGCACGTTAGAGGGGTTACAGGCATTTGGCTTTGACACCGGAGATATGCCCTCAGACCTTTCATTGGCGCTGGGCAGCCACGCATTGACTCCATTAGAAATTGCTCGGGGTTACGCGGTATTTGCCAATGGTGGCTATCTTATCAAACCCTATATTTTGGATAAACTGATAGACCGTGACGGCAATATAATCTTTCAGGCAACGCCGGATACCGTCTGTGATCGCTGCCAACAAGCTGAAACTGAAATCGTCGACGATACCGTTGATATTTCCACCGCGGAGATAGATCTTCAGCTCGAGGAACTGCTCGATGAATTAGCGCAGCAATCGGCGTCCAATTCTGAAAAAGACAATTATCAGTTTATCCAACAGGCACTGCAAAATGCACCGGCAACTCCGATTACAGCAGCGCAACCAGTGATAGACTCGCAAACAGCATTCTTGATTGACTCAATGCTTAAAGATGTTATTTCTAGGGGCACAGGTAGAAAGGCAAAATCCCTGCAACGCAATGATCTGGGCGGCAAGACGGGCACCACCAATGGCCCCAGAGACGCATGGTTCTCCGGTTACTCATCACATCTGGTAGCCACTGCCTGGGTCGGATTTGACGACAACTCTCTACTGGGTCGCAATGAATATGGCGGATCTGCAGCTCTGCCAATATGGATCGACTTTATGGCTGAGGCCCTGAGCGATAAGCCGCAAGTCAACTTGCCCCAGCCCACCGGCATTGTCACCGTCAAAATCGACGCAAAAACCGGCGCGCGCGTCCCCCCTAATCAGCCCGGTATCTACGAGACGTTTAGATTGCAAAATGTGCCAGAATTCTCAGATAAAGGTGCGGCGCCCACTGCCGGTGAGGAGCCCTTGCCAGAGGACCTCTTTTGACCTCGCCAGACAGCATAAAAATCGACTGGGACAATGTGGATACAGTGCTCCTAGATATGGATGGCACACTGCTTGACCTGCACTTTGACTCATTCTTTTGGAAGCAACATCTACCTGTAAAATACAGTGAAATTCACAGCGTTGAACTGGGCGCCATCACCGCTGAAATTCATAGGCGCCTCGAAGAAAAACAGGGCAGTCTAGCCTGGTACTGTACCCACTATTGGTCCAAACAATTCAATCTGGATATAGTTGCAGCGCAAAAAGAAGTCAAGCATCTGATCGCCGAACGACCACAGGCATTGAAATTCCTCGATATCTTGGGTGCTATGGGGAAAAAACGCATTTTAATCACCAACTCTGACCGCGCCAGTGTCAATCTTAAGTTCGCCATGACCTCCATTGAACCTCTACTGGATCTAGTTATTTCTTCCCATGACTACGCGGCCCCCAAAGAACAACCGCAGTTCTGGAGAGAACTCCAAAACAAAATACCATTTAACCCCTCGAGAACCGTGTTTATCGACGATTCCGAAGCGGTCCTCAGTGCTGCAAAAACCTTTGGCATTAAATATATTTATGGAATAGATAGGCCTGACAGCACCCAACCACAGGCATCTCAGAGCCAATTCCCAACTATCGATCAATTCTTGGCGCTAGTAAGCCCCAGCTATGAATAAGGCACCTGTGGACAAAGTGCGTATTGATAAATGGCTGTGGGCCGCGCGTTTTTTTAAAACCAGAGCCCTAGCCAAGAGCGCTATCGAAAACGGCAAGGTATTCATCGGCGGTCAGAAGCCCCAAAAACCAAAGCCCAGTCACTTGCTAGAGACCGGGCTCAACTTAAAAATTCGTCAGGGTTTTGATGAAAAAACCGTCACTGTTCTAGCGCTCTCCGATCAGCGACGCGGCGCCACCGAGGCCCAGTTGCTCTATCGGGAAACTGCAGCCAGCATCCAAGCCAGAGAAAAATCTGCGGCGGATCGCAAGGCAATAAGCAGCTCAATGCCGCAACCTACAAGGCCCAACAAAAAACAACGGCGACAAATTCACAGATTTCTTAGAAATTAACATTGTTACAGCGCAATATTTGGGTAAAATGCCGCCCATGAAATCTGCAGACACAAGACAGCGCTTTCTTTTTGAAGGCACCGATATTCGCGGCGAGATCACCTCACTAGAATCAAGCTTTCAAGCAATGTGCTCGCGCCAAAACTATCCCCCGGCTGTCAACGCTATACTGGGCGAGTTCCTCGCCGCGGCGAGCCTGTTAAGTGCCACACTTAAGTTCCCAGGCATAGTCAGCATACAAGCTATTGGCCGCGGGCCCATTACAGCCATTATGGCAGAGTGCAGTCGCAAGACTCAGCTGCGCGGTATTGTCAGAGGCGATTTTGAAAGCGCCTCTAAACAGCAGAGTCTGCGCAGCCTTCTCGGTTCTGCAACCTTGGCTATCAGCATAGAGCCAGAGGGTGGTGAACGATATCAGGGCCTGGTGCCCATGGAAAGAGACAGCCTAAGCGGCTGCTTAGAACATTATTTTGCCCAGTCCGAACAGCTGAGCACCAAAATAAAACTGGCGGCCAATCAAGAAACTGCAGCTGGTGTTTTAATTCAGCAAATGCCGCGCACTGGCGACAGAGAAAAATCTCAGGCTGACTGGCAACACCTCGGGGCACTGCTAGATAGCTTAAAACCCGAGGAACAACTAAGCCTATCCCATGAAGATCAACTGTATCGGCTTTTCCACGAGCAAAACCTGCGCCTGCTGGACGCCGAGCATCTGCAATTCTTTTGTAGCTGCTCAAAATCTCGAACAGCGACTACTCTGCTCTCCTTGGGCTTTGAAGAAGTTGCGCAAATCTGTAGCCAGCAGGGATCGGTGCGCGTTACTTGCGAATTCTGTGATCAACAGTACGTCTTTGATGAAAGTGATATTTCAGGTCTATTTGAGAAACCCAATACCCCCCTTAACTAGGCACAATTTGTCTAGGTTATTTACACTATTTTTCTTGTTTGAATACTTAAATTGCACTTAATACCATCCTTTTCTGGCATACTTAAGCCTCAGTTGTAGATTCAACTGAGGATTGTTATATGCATCCATTCAGGGAGGGAAAGGGAATGACCGAAGCATTAATCCACAGCAATGTAACCGCCGGCGAACTCATTAAACTGGCGGTTGCCAGAGATGAGGGCCAGCTATCCAGCACTGGGGCCTTTATCGCCACCACCGGGCAGCGCAGTGGGCGCTCGCCAGCCGATCGATTTATTGTACAAGAACCGAGCTCATCGGATGCCATAGATTGGGGCCCTGTCAACCGCCCGATCGCCGCATCTAGTTTCGACGCACTGTGGCATCGGGTCACTGAGTATATGGCGGACAGAGAGCGCTTTGTATCTCAACTGCATGTAGGGCAAGATATAAATCACTACATTCCCGTAGAAGTCACTACTGAAACCGCGTGGCACGCACTGTTCGCACGCAATATGTTTATCAAATCTGTGCCTTATAACTCGGCAGCTAAGAAGCCGTGGCATATACTGCACGCCGCCAACTTTGTCTGCGACCCGGCCCGCGATGGCACCCATAGCGACGGCGTGGTGATCATTAACTTTGCCGAACGCAAAGTACTGCTGGCGGGTATGCGCTATGCAGGTGAAATGAAAAAAGCCATGTTCTCTGTGCAAAACTTTCTACTCCCCGAACAGGGCGTTATGCCGATGCACTGTGCGGCAAATGTAGGTGAAGATGGCGCAACCACATTATTCTTCGGTCTCTCTGGAACCGGAAAAACCACATTGTCAGCCGATCCCGAGCGCTTTTTGATCGGCGATGATGAGCATGGCTGGACCAGCGGGAATGTATTTAACCTTGAGGGTGGCTGTTATGCCAAAACCATTGATCTAAGCCAGAAAAATGAGCCTGTTATCTGGGATGCTATTAAATATGGCGCTATTATCGAAAATGTAGTTGTCGGGGCTGAGGACCGCGTTGCCGACTACTGCGACACCAGTCTTTCAGAAAACGGGCGCTGTAGTTATCCCCTGAGCCATATTGAGAAACGCTGCATTGAGAATCAGGCCGGCGAACCCAACAATATCATCTTTCTGACCTGTGATGTCAGCGGAGTATTACCACCGGTTTCAATACTCTCCAAAGAGGCTGCCGCCTATCATTTCCTAAGCGGCTATACAGCTCGGGTGGGCTCCACCGAACTGGGTGCCGAAGCGGGAATTAACCCGACCTTCTCAAGCTGTTTTGGCGCGCCTTTTATGCCCCGTTCTGCCAATGTCTATGCGGAATTACTTATGCAGCGAATTGAAGAATTTGGCTCCAAGGTATATCTGGTAAACACCGGCTGGACCGGCGGCTCAGGTGGTGTCGGTGGTTTGGGCAGCAGATTCCCTATTCCGGTCACTCGCGCTGTGGTGGCGGCTATCACCAACGGCTCTCTGGAAAATTGCCCCACAGAACATCTAGATAGGTTAAATCTGCATATACCAGTGAAAATTGCAGGCGTGGACCAGTCCTATCTCAATCCCCGCAATAACTGGCAAAACACCGCTGATTACGACCGCCAAGCGCAAAAACTAGCAGATTTATTTATTAAAAATATTGCTTCTTTCGCGCCGTCTCAAGCTATTTTAGAGGCCGGCCCCCAGGCTTTTTCCCAGAGTCACAAAAAAGCCCACTCTGCTGTTGAGCGGGCTTTTCTTTAAACCCTGAGCTACTATTGGCTATTCTCTAGAATATAGTCAATAGTGGCTTTGATTTCATCATCGCTACAATCCATGCAAGTGCCTCTGGGCGGCATGCCGCGAATCCCCTTAATTGCATTGGCATA